>JAYTUC010000161.1:0-1725 GCA_043744775.1 Fimbriiglobus sp.
TCGGCGGCTGGCCGTCACCGCGATGAACAGCCGACGCGGGTGGCCATTCGGTTCTAGCTCTGCTCGGTTTTAGCTCTCCTCGGTTTTGGCCTTTCTCACGTGCCCTCTGCGCCCTCTGCGGTGAACCGGTTTTGCTTGTCGATTACGACTTGGCTTCGAGCATGTCGTAGCCCTTGCGGTACTCCGCCTTGATGTACTTCGCCGCCTCCGGGCAGCCCTTCGCTTCGAGGGTCTCGCCGTTGAAGTCGAAGCCCTTGCCCGCGCGGATCGCCACGTTGCCCAGCAAAAAGGCCGCGGTCAGGTAGCTGGCGTAGTCGAAGTTCGACAGCGCCTTCTTGGGGTCGCCCGCCTTGATCGCCTCGAACCACTCCTTCTTGTGGCCGGTGTCGCCGCCGCCGTTGACCGGCAGCTTCTCGGGCTTGGCGGTCTGCCTGCCGTCGAGCAGGCCGTCGGGGGTAATGCGGAAGGCCGCGCCGTAGTCGTTGGGGCTGTACAGGATGCCCTTGTCGCCCACGAGGATCGAGCCGCTATCGACGAGCTTCTCGGGCTTGCCGTCCTTGCCCATCTTGGTGAGCACCTTGGCGAGCAGTTCGGCGGGGGGGACGAGCTTCTGGCCGTCCTTCTTGCCCTCGTACCAGTTCAAGGTCACCGGCGGCAGGTCGCCGCGGGCGGGGAAGTTCAGCACCACGTTGGCGCTGCTGGGGCAGGTCCAGTCGTTGACGCCCTCCGCACTCGCCTTGACCGAGGACGGGTGGCCGAGCTTGAGCGCCATGAAGGCCATGTTGGCGGTGTGGCAAGCCATGTCGCCGATGGCCCCGGTGCCGTAGGCCCAGAAGCCGCGCCAGGCGAAGGGGTGGTAGCCCTTGTTGTAGGCGCACTCGGGGGCCGGCCCGAGAAACTCGTCCCAGTGGACCGTCTTGGGCACCGGCATTTCGGGCAGCGGCGCGGTGATCGTCGGGGCCTGGCCCCAGATCGGCCGGTTGGTCCAGACGTGGACCTCCTTGACGTTACCGATGACGCCGGCCTGGATGAGTTCGACCGCGCGGCGTAGGCCGTTCTCGGCGGTGCCCTGGTTGCCCATCTGCGTGCAGACCTTGTTCTCCGCGGCGAGCTTGCGCAGCAGGTGCGCCTCGAACACCGTGCGCGTCAGCGGCTTCTGCACGTAGACGTGCTTGCCGGCGCGGATCGCCATCGCGGCGGGCAAGGCGTGCGTGTGGTCGGGCGTCGAGACGGTATAGGCATCGACCTCCTTGCCGAGCTTGTCCATCATGACGCGGAAGTCGGTGAAGGTCTTGGCCTTGGGGAACAGCTCGGCCGCGCCGCCGAGGTGGCCCTTCGACTCGTCGATGTCGCAGAGGCCGACGACCTCCATGAACTGGCCCGCGTCCTTGATGTCGGAGCGGCCCTTGCCGCCGACGCCGATGCCGGCGACGCGCACGCGCTCGTTGGCCCCGAAGGCCCGCGCCACGCTGAGCGCCGGGCCGGTGAACAGGTAGCCGAGGCCCGCGGCGGTGCCGGCCTGGAGGACTTGACGACGATTCACGCGCGAACTCATGGAACGGGACTCCGAGGAAAGTGTCAACCGGGTGGGACGCGACCTCGAAGTGGCCGCGTGGGGAGAGTGTAACAAAACGTGGGGGCGGAGCAAAACGGATTAACCGCGGAGGAGCAGAGTAGCGGAGAAGACCCAAACTTGAATTTGGTCTTCTCCGCTACTCTGCTCCT
>JAYTUC010000162.1:0-6601 GCA_043744775.1 Fimbriiglobus sp.
CCATTTGGTTCGTCGCAATCTTTTCGCCCGAGGATTTGCTAAGGCTTTGTTCGACGTTGAACTCAAAGCAATCACATCCAATCGCAATGGGATCGCTCAGCTGACGCTTCCGGCTCGCCGGGTTCGGTGTGTGGCAACTGTAGTTTACTCCCCCGTCAACTGAGGGCGAGTCGCGGCCGCAACTCCTCGAACCCGAAGCGCCGGAACAGCACCTCGCGGCCGGCGTTGGTGATGCGGGTGCCGTCAATGTTCAGGCTGCGGAACGTCGGCGGCCAGTTGGCGGCCGCAAGCGTGTGGGCGGCGTGGTCGGTTAGCCTGTTACGCTTTAGACTTAGGACCTCTAAGCGATGCAAGTCTTGGTTCCCGCGGATCATGCCAATGAGACGAATAATATCTTCGTCCATAAAATTGCAGAGGTCGAATTCGACCTCCCTAATCCGAGGCAGCTTAGACTGTGAAAATAGTGCCTGCATCAATGACCGGCCTGGTGCGTGGCCACAATGTAGCCTCTGCAAGGAGGGGGGAAGAATCAATGGCTGCAATAAATAATTAGGGCTGCACGAGCCGAGTACATGCAATGCACGGACAGGGTGTCTGGGAATGAGTTCTAAAAAACCCGATAGAAACGTAGTTTTGCAATGTACGGACTCAGCGAAGCCTCGTGAGTAGGACACGCCGCCAGCACCTGGTATACCAAATGTTGGTGTCAATAGACTCAACTCGTCCTCGAACATTTCCTTCAACTGCGTGAGTCTCGCGTCTGTTCGCTGCCTGTGAATGCCGTTGCCAAGAACTTCCTCCCCTAGCTCGATCGCCAGGCGGATGTACTCGGCCCGCGCGCAGTTGGCCGGGTGGCCGGTCTCCTCGAGCCAGTCGGCGAACACCAGCCGCGGCAAGTCGGCGTCGGGGTCGGCGAGGATGCCGGCGAGCAGGGCGTCGCGGTCGGACTGCATCAGAACGCGATCTCCCCGTCGGCCGGCTCGTCGTCGCCCGGCGTCGGCCCGAGGTGCTGCCGCTGACTGATGACGACGCCCACGGCCGCCAGCGCGTCGATGCCGATCGGCGAGATGTGGTTGTCGTCGAGGTGAAGGTATTCGAGCTTCGGCACCGCCGGGTGAGTCGCGAGGGCCTGAGCGCCGTCGTCAGTGATCCCGCACGACGACAGGTCGAGGCCGGCAAGCCGGTCCAGTACGCCGTTGAACATCAGCCGGATCACTACGTCGTCTCCCAGGAAGGGCGACCGTAGCGCCAGATACCGTAGGTGAGGGACGAGTTCCGGCGCGAGGTAGCGATACACGTCGCGGCCAGGCTCGACAAGCGGGTGAAACCACGGCGCGGTATCGGAACCGCTTTGCTCGTTTTCCTCGTAGTGCAGCCGGGTCAAGTTCGGCAGTGCCTCCAAAACCCGCGCCGGGATCTGGCCGGAAAGCACCTGGAGTTCGCTGGATAACTGCACGATTGGGCAGGCGGTCAGTGCGTCCGCCACGGCCTGGGAAAGTCCCCGGACCCGCACCGTGTCGAGCCAGCCGCGGCGGTACGTCACCTGGACGTTCGCCTCCAGCACGTCGATGTTCACGTCGCTGCGCAGCCCGCCGGCCGACGGGTTGACGTGTTCTGCCAATGGCCCCAGCCACTCGGCCTCGTGGCGTTGCCGCAACTCGAACGCCTCTTGCTCCATCGCGCGCAATCGCTCGACCGGCTGGTGGCGGTCTTCCAGCGCGAGTTGTAGCCGGATGTAGTCGCCGCGGGGGTCGCCCTGCTCGGTCAGCAGGTCGGCGTAGGCGGCGTGGGTGGCGAAGTCGTCGGGGTTCGCGGCCAAGGCGACTTCGAGCGCGGCGCGGTCGTTCACAGGGCCTTCCCCCCGCGGGCGAACCAGCCGGGCGACACCGGCTCGGCGGCGCGCGTCTCGGGGTTCCACGCCAAGCTACGGCCCTCGTGGAAGCTCCGCGCCGCCAACGCAGTGACGATTGCCGCGGCGGCCCCCAAGTCGGGCGGGCACAGCGTCGCCGCGTCGCGCCGGCCGACGCAGTCGAGGAAGTCGAGCCACAGCGCTTCCGTCTCGTTGCGCGGCGACGCGACCGCCACCGCCTCGCGCGGCGGCAGGCTGAGTTCGAGCCGCGCGGGCAGCCCGGCGTTGCCGTGCGGGCTGTCGGCGACGACGTGGTAGCCGCCCTTGACGAACTTCAACGTCCCGTGCGACCCGCGAATCACTTCCTCCTGCGGGTAGGCACTCGTCGTCGTGCCGGTCAGGAGTAGGTGGGCACTGTCGAAGTCGGCGGTCAGCGTGCCCACGTCGGGGACACTGCGGCCGTCGCGCTCGTGGAACAGCCCGCCGGACGCCGTCACCCGCGCCGGCAGCCGCAAGCCGCCGGCGAAGAGTAGGCGCGTCAGCGGCGTCACGAAGAGGTCGGTGAACGGCCCGGAACTCAGGGTGCCCTCGCAGCGCCACTGCGCGAACGCGGCCGGGCTGAACGGCAGTTCGCCGGCCGTCGGGCCGAGCGGCTCGCCGTTCACGTCGAAGCCGTGGCCGAGGAACAGGTCCCAGTCGATCGTCTTGGGCGTCATCGTCGGCGTGACGCGGTAGAAGCGCCAGGTGCCGCGGGCGTCGTTGCGGTAGACCCCCGCGCTCAGGTGCGACACGCGGCCCAGCTTGCCGGCTTGCAGCAAGTCCCGCGCGGCGGCCCAGACCGGGTCGGCCAGCGCCGGCGTGCCAACTGCTAAGACGCGGCCGTGCCGAGTCAGGGCGTCGGTGACGGCCACCGCCTCGGCGGCGGTGCGAGTCAGCGGCGTCTCGCAGAACACGTCCTTGCCGGCGGCGACCGCGTCGAGGGCCATCCGCGCGTGCCAGTGGTCCGGCGTCGCGATGCAGACGGCGTCGATGTCGGCGGCGTCGAGGACGCGCCGGTAGTCCTTCGTGACGTGGACCCGGTCGCCGAGGTCGAGGCCGCACTTCGCCGCCGACGGGTGAAGCCCCTGCGAGTAGCGGCGGCGGACGGTGGTGCCGCCGTGGGCCTGCTCGTACTCGTCGTCGTGGCCGTCCCACACGTCGCAGACCGCCGCGGCGACGACCGGCCGGCCCTCGCCGGCGAGCTTGTTGACGAGGTGAAGGTGCGCCTGTGCCCGCGCCCCGCAGCCCAGGAAGCCGACGCGCAACCGGGCGTTGGCCCCGGCGACCGCGGCGTAACTGCGCGCGGTCAGCGCCCCGACGCCCGCCCCGACGCCGAGAGCGGCGGCCCCGGTGGCGCGCAAGAACCGGCGGCGATCGACCGGCTTGTGCTCGACGTTCGTCTCGGCCATCGGCGTGGCGACCTCACCCGGCGGGGCAGTACGGCGGAACCTTTGCCCATTCTATCGCACCGACTTCCGAAGAGTTCGGTTGATAATCGCGGGCCAACGAAATAGGATTGGGGCGCGTTGCGCACTCCGTGCCGACCGCCCCCGCCCCTCCGCCCGCTCTCCGGGAGACCCCTGTCATGATTCCCCGCTGCCGCCCCGCCGCACTGCTCCTCGCGCTCCTGATCGGGGCCGCCGGCACGGGCGCGGGCCAGGACAAGAAGGACGACCCCAAGAAGAAAGTGGACGCGAAGCTCGAGGAGATGAAGAAGGACGACGACCCCAAGAAGGCCGCCGCCAAGAAGGACGACGAGAACACGGCCGCGAAACTCCAGGCCTACGCCGACTCGGCCCGCGGCGAGCCGGTGTCGTTCAAGAGCGTCGATGGGGTCAAGCTCTCGGGCGTCTTCTACAAGGCGATGGACGGCGCGAAGCCGGTCGTGCTGATGCTGCACGATTACAAGGCCAACCCCAACGACGTGGTCTGGGAGGACACCGCCAAGCTCTGCCTGGCGAAGGGCTTCAACGTGCTGCGCTTCGACTTCCGCGGCCACGGCAAGAGTACCGAAGTCATCGCCGGGGACTTCTGGGTGCGCAACGAGAACCGCAACTTCATCACCGGCGGCACGGCCGCGAACGTCGCCACCAAGACGGCCATCAAGGCCGCCGACTTCAGGCCGGCCTACTTCCCGATGCTCGTCCAGGACATCGCCGCGGCCCGCAACTACCTCGACCAACTCAACGACTCGGGCACGGTCAACACCAGCACGATCTACCTGCTCGGCGCGGGCGACGCGGCCGGCCTGGGCTTTTTGTTCATGGCCAGCGAGTGGTCGCGCGAGCGCATCAAGCCGAACGTCGGCGTGCCGGCGCAGTACGTCAGCCCGCGCCGCGCGCTGTTCCCGTCGGCGGAGCCGGCCGGCCCGGACATCGGCGGCGCGATCTGGCTCGGCCCGACCCGCAACCAGGCGATGCCGCTGGCCACGATGAAGGAGTGGTGCCTGACCCCCGCGACGATCGAGTTGCGCTCCCAGACGCGCATGCTCTTCCTGCACGGCGACAAGGAGCCCAAATCGACGGCGTTCGCCAAGGAGCTTTACAGCGGCGTGCTGCTCATCGACAAGAAGGTGACCCTCACCGGGATGAGCCTGACGAAGCCCGAGTTCATCTCGTACGTCCGGGACATCAAGGGGAGTTCCGCCGGCGGCACCAAGCTCCTGGGCAACAACCTCGGCACCGAGAACTTGATCAGCGTGTTCCTGAAGGACATCGACAAGGACCGCAGCGCCAAGACCCGCAAGAACCGCGACTGGGACAAGCCGCTCTGGATCAACGTCACCGACTACGGCCTCTGCAACTGACCCGCGGCGGGCGGGGACTCGTCCCGCCGAGCGGCAGGTGTCAGCCCGCTGTTGACCGCCTGGCATTGAAGTCACAGCGTTGCGGGGACGCTGGCACGTCGAGAAGTTCTGAACGCGTCGGCGAAGAAAGTGAGTCGCCGCTGTGACCTTTACTGCGATTTTCTGGGACGCGGATGATGACGTCCGCGGCAACGTTCACCACTGTGCGCGGCGCGGCGTTACGAAAGAAGAGGTCGAAGAAGTCTTGCAGAATGTCACGGGTACTGCGACCAGTCATACCACCGGAACACCTGTCCTCTTCGGGGACACTCAAATGGGACGCCACTTGATCGTCGTCTACAGGGTTTTGGCGGGCAACGTACTTCGACCCGTTACGGCGTATGATGTTCCCAGGAGGGCAAGGCGATGAAACGTATCATTCGTGAACGACCACTATCGACCGATGAGGCTGCGGAGGATCAGGCACTCCGTGAGCAAGTCGCCACAGACTTGCCTGAGCTGCTCGCGAGCTACCACGCACAAGTTCGGTCGCGCCGAATTCTCCGGGAGTTGTTTAGCCAACTCCAGGCCGCTCAGCGCTCGAAAGGTACGAGTATCTCCGCCCTGCCGCTGTTGACGCCGCAAGAGCGGTTCACATTGATGGAGTACGAAGCCGGCAGGCCCGCGATTCTGCGTCTCAAGACGTTACGTCGGTACGCCAGAGCCGTCGGCAAGCGTGTTGTCGTGACACTCGCTGACGCTTAGGACTCCCCCCGGCACCCCGCCTTGCCCCGACGCCCCGCCCGGATATAGTGGTTGACTTCGGCTCGACTCCCGTCGTTCCGGCTCTCGCGTGCTTGCCGACGCGCGGTAAGGCCCGGTTCGCGCCACGGATACCCCCCCCCCATGACCGAGACGTACATCGACCTCCGCTCCCTTCTGGTCGAGCGCGAGGAGTTCGAAGGCAGCATGGTCTCGAAGCTCCGCGAGGGGCTGGCGCAGGGCGGGCCGCAAGTCCGGGCGCTCAAGGAGATCAACGACACGCTCGCCAAGAAGCTCACCACCGCCCAGCCGGCCCAGGCCAAGAAACTCCACCTCAAGCTCGGCGTCGTCCACTTCTACCTCGGACACATGCCGCAGGCCATCGAGCAGTTGAAGCTCTCCGACGGGCCGCTCGCCGCGTTCTTCCTGGGCCGCGCCCTCGCCAAGCGCGGCGAGTACGACGAGGCCCTGAAAGCCTTCGAGAAGGCCGAGAAGTCGGGCTACGCCGCGCAGCAGGTCCAACTGCAAAAGGCCGGCGTGCTGCGGCTGCAAGACCACATCGGTGAGGCCAAGGCGATCCTCGCGAAGATCAAGGACATGGCGGCCCACAACGCCGAGTACCACTTCCAGGAGGGCGGCATCGCCGAGGCCGAGGGCGACACGCCGCGGGCCGCGAAGTCGTTCGAGCGCGCCGCCGAACTCGACCCCGCCCACACGGGTGCCCTCTTCCGACTCGGCTTCCTGAACGACCTCGTCGGCAACGACCTCGACGCGATTAGCTACTACGAAAAATGTCTGAAGCACCCGCCGGTCGGTAAGGGTGTCCTGTACAACCTCGGGGTTCTGTACGAGGACAATAACCAGTTCGACAAGGCGACCGACTGCTACCGCCGGCTCAACAAGGCCGACCCGACGGACGAGCGCGCCAAGCTCTTCCTGAAGGACAGCGAAAACTCGATGACGATGTTCTACTCGCCGGAGGACGAGCAGGTCAGCGTGCAGTTCCGGCAGGTCATGGAGGTGCCGATCACCGACTTCGAGCTGTCGGTGCGCAGCCGCAACTGCCTGAAGCGCATGAACATCCGCACGCTCGGCGACCTGACCCGCGTCTCGGAGCAGCAACTGCTGTCGAGCAAGAACTTCGGCGAAACGTCGCTCGAAGAGAT
>JAYTUC010000163.1:0-24787 GCA_043744775.1 Fimbriiglobus sp.
CCCCCCCCCCCCCCCCCCCCCCCCCCCCCCCCCCCCCACGGCTCGCCGGGAGCCGCCGTCATTTCGCGCGGATCTCGGCGAGCAGCCGCGCGGCGTGGCGCGCGGCTTCGAGTCGGTCGGCGTAGGCGGTCACGCCGGGGCGCTGGCGGCGCAGCCCCTCCAGCAGCGGCACCGCCTCGTCAAAGCGGTCGGTCGCCTCCAGGAACCGCGCGTAGCGGTCGCGGACCTCGGCGTCCTCGGGGTTCGCGGCGTACATCCGCAGCATCGCCGTCGCCGCTTCGTCGGGCCGGCCCAACTCCTCGTAACACTCCCCCAAACTCGCCAGGTCCGCGGCCGACGGGTCGGGCTTGCCCTCGGTCAGGGCCAGCACGTCGCGCAGGTACGCCGCGCGGCCGGCGGCGTCGGCCACGCGGTCGGGGTACAGCGCGTCCATCGCGGCGAGGAGAACGGCCGGGTCGCGCGGCAGGGCGTCGCGCAACTCGTCCGGCGACGTGCGTGTCCGCATGGCGGCGACGACCCCGGCGACGTGGCGCGGCGACAGGGTGAGGCTGTGCGACCAGTCGGCGCGGGCGGCCGCGTCGTCGCCGCGGCGGAAGGCTTCGAGGCCGGCGGCGTACCAGAGGTCGGGGTCGGCGGGCAGCAACCGCTTCGCGCGGCCGAAGTGCGTCGCGGCCGGCTCGCCGGCGGCGAACCCCGCGGCGTGGACGGCCAGCCGGGCGTGGACCTTCGCCAGCATCGCGTTGGCGGCGCGGGCGCGTTGGAGCCAGGCGAGGCCGTCGCGCCAGGCCGCCCCCCGACCCGCGTCCGGCGGGCGCAGGAAGCCGAGCGGGCCGCCGGCGACCGCCGCGCCGGCCGTCCAGGCGTCGAAGGCGGCCGCGTCGAGGGCGGCTTGGCCGGCGTCGAAGAGGGCCGCGGCGTCGCCCGGCCGGGCCGCGGCGCGCTCGGCGTAGCGGGCCGCGCGCTCGGCCAGCCGGCGGGGGTTGTCGGCGTCCCAGAAGTGCGCCTCCGCGGCGCGCTCGAGCCGGTCGGCGCGGGCGCGCGATTGGGCCTCGCCGACGACCGCCAGCGCGGCCAGGCCCAGTGTCAGCCCGGCGGCGACGGCCCAGACGCCGCGGGCGTGCCAGGCGGGGTCGCGTGGCCCGGTCGGCACCTCGACCGGCGCGGCCGGGTCGAAGACTGTCGCCACGGCGTCGGCGGAGCGCACCCGCCAGACGCGCACGCGGGCCGGCACGAAGCCGGGGTCCACCGCCGCCGACATGCCGAACCCGGCGACGACGACGGCGGCGACCGCCACCGCCGGCATGTGGACGCCGAAGTCTACCGCGGCGTGCAGCGCCAACGCCGCCAGGCCGAACCACGCCCCGAGCAGGTAGGGGCCGACGGTGCGGTGGTGCCGCTCCCGGTAGCCGCGGCCGATCACGACCAGCGGCCCGGCGGCCAGCAGCAGCGTCAACGCCAGCCGCGGCAGGCCGCCCTCAATGACCGCTTCGAGGTACTCGTTGTGGGCACTGTCGTAGGTGAAGATCGGCCCCGCGCGGTTCGCCCCGCGCACCGCGCCTTCGAGGCTCGCGAAGCTGCCGCCACCCGCGCCGACGCCCCACGTGCGCGGCACGAGCGTCGCCGCATCTTGCCACAGCGGCCACCGCGCGGCCGCCGCGTCGGCGGTGCCCAGCGTGGCGAAGCGCTTCTCGACGAGGCCGGTGCCCAGCCAGGCGGCCCCGAGCAGGCCCAGCACCAGCGCCACCGCCAGCGCGAAGCGGCCGGGGTTCACCGCCTCGTCGTACAGCTCCTTCGCCGGCCGCGACTTCCACAGCAGCCAGGCCAGCCCGCCGGCCGCAACCCCCGAGAGCACCCCGCCGCGCGACAGGCTCAGCGGCACGCTCGTCGCCATCAGCGCGATCGCCGCGACGAGAGCGAATAGCCGCGGCGTGGCCCACGCCGACCCGCGGTCGCCGGCCGGCCGGTCGTCGGAGTCGGCGTTCGCCCGCGGCAGGACCAGCGCCACGGCCATGCCCAGCGCGAAGTGCAGCCAGTCGGGGTAGTGGTTGCGGCAGACGAACGGGCCGTAGGTCGCGTCGCACCCCGGCGGCACCGGCAGCATCCAGAGCACCCGGCCCGGCGTCCCGGCGAAGCGGTCGAGCAGCGCCGCGAAAGCCAGCAGCGTGCCGACGGCCGCCAAGCCGACGGCGAAGCGGGCGAGCGCGGCCCGCGACGCGACCCAGTTGCGCACGGCCGAGTACAGCAGCAGCAGCCCGAGGGCGCGGGCCAGGAAGGTCCGCGTCGCGGCGGCATCGACGGTCAGCGGCAGCCAGGTCGCGCGGGCGGCCGACTCGCCGCCGCCGGGTAGCGTCTCCTCGACGGCGGGGGTCAGCGTGCGGTGCCACTCCAGCCGCGCCGGGCTGAGCACGCCGACGACCGCCTCCGGTAGCGGCACGAGTTGGAAGGCCGACAGCAGCGCCAGGCCGGCGAGCGCGACCGACACCACGTCCGGCCGGAACCCCAAGCGGCCGGCGGCGGCGGCGTGCGCGGCCCACAGCGCCGTGAGCGCGAGGACGCCGAGGGCCAGGAGGTACTCGGAGCCGGCGGCGTTCGACGCCAGCGGCCACGGCGACAGCGCGACCAGGCCGCCGGCCGTCAACTCGCCGGCGCGGCGCAGGTTGCGGGGCAGCGGGGCCTCGGCGGGGTCGGCGTCTCGGTCGGTCGGCACGGCAACGCCCTTCGGCAGACGGCGGCAGCAAGGGGGGCCGCGGGGCGGGCGTTAGCGGAACCGGGCGTTGCTGCGGGTCCCGGCGACCTCGGCCCAGTCGCGCGAGGTCGTCACGGGGGCCAGGCCCTCGGCGGCGACCGTGCTGAGGTCGGCGGCGCGGGGGGCTTCGGCGGCCGGGTTGCCGACCGTCCCGTCGGCCAGCCCGGCGACGCCGAGGGCCACGGCCAGCGCCGCGAGTCCGAGGGCCGGCAAGCAGGCGACGTTCGGCGGCACTTTCACGGCGACACTCCCCAAGGCTCTGACGACTTCCCGCCAAGTATACCGACGACTCTGCCCCCGGCGAGAGGCCCGGCGAATTCGCTCGCTAGGGCGGCGGCGGTTCGGGGGCCGGCTTGCGGGGGCCGTCGGCCAGCCAGCCGTAGCCGTGGCGCTTGAGGCCGGCGAGGATTTCGTCGGCGTGGGTGTAGTAGCCCTGGCCGTCCTGGCTCGCGGCACAGATCCCCAGCAGCCGGCCCGCGCCGTCGAACAGGGGGCCGCCGGACATGCCGCCGCGGGGCGACCCGGCCGCCGCCCAGAACACGCCGTTGCCCTCCGGCCGCTTGACCAAGCGCCGGCCGGTCAACTCCTCCCGGCGGGCGGCGGGCGCGTCGCCGTCGGGGCAGCCGAGGGCCAGCGCGGCGACCGGGAAGCGGCGCGGGCGCTCATCGAGTCGGGCGAGCGGCACGGCCGGCAGCTCGCCGGCGGGCGTGACTTTGACCAGCGCCAGGTCGCACTCGGGCAGCCGCAACACCACGTCGCCCTCGAAGAGGGTTTCGGACGGCGTGGGGTAGCTGGCGCGGGTGAAGAGTTCGTAACTGCGGGCCGCGCCGGCCGGCGCGACGTGGCTCGCGGTGAGCAGGTACGACGCGCCGCCGCGTGCCCCGACGCACACCGCGGTGCCGAACGGCGGCCGCCCCGCCCCGGCGGCCACGCGGACCGTCGCCGCGACCACGGCCCACTGCGCGTCGGCGGGCATCAGGGGCGTCTCGACGGTCGGCGTCGGGCCGGGCAGCGACAGCGCGGCGAGCGACGCGACCAGCAGCGGGATCATCGCGGGACTCTCAGGGGCGCGGCGGCTCAGCCGATGAAGTAGCCCGTGGGGTCGAACTTGTCAAAGGCGACGGCGCTGAGGGCCGCCGCCCCGGCCGCGGTGAACGCCCGGACGTGCGGGCCGCCGCCGGGGCCGGCCGCGGTCAGGACCTCGTCCGCGCCGTCGTCGCCGAGGTCGAACGCGCCGAGCCGCACGCCGCCGGTGAAGTCCGCCCCGTAGGGGGAGAACTTGACCCCGCCGGGGAGACGCACCTCGCCCGCGCCGCCGACGCCTTGGGCCGCCGCGACGCCGAACGTCCCCGCCGCGACGAACACGCCCCCTTGGAAGCCGGCGTCGAAGGCGAAGTAACTTTGCGTTACGACCGGGCCGCCCGAGCGGAACGTGAACGCCTTGACGTGCGGGCCGCCGCCGGGGCCGGCCGCGGCCACGACTTCGGCCCGGCCGTCGCCGTCGAGGTCGGCCGCCGCGACGTTGACGCCGCCGTCGAAGTTGGGGGCGAAGGCGAAGAAGCTCTGCGTCACGGTGCCGTCGAGGGCGACCAGCTTGACGTGCGGGCCGCCGCCGGGGCCGGCCGCGACGACGATCGACGGCACGCCGCCGCCGGCGAAGTCCGCGGCGGCGACGCTCACCCCGCCGCGGAAGTTGGGGGCGAAGGCGAAGAAACTGGCCAGCTCCGCGCCGGTCGCGCCGCTCACCACCCGGACGTGCGGCCCGCCGCCCGGCCCCGCGGCGACGACGATGTCGTCGGTGCCGTCGCCGTCGAAGTCGGCCGTGGCGACGCGGACGCCGCCGGCGAAGCGCGCGTCGAAGGCGAGGAAGCGCATCCTCGGCTTGCCGTCGGCCCCGAACACTTGCACCTCGGGCGAGCCGCCGGCGTCCGCCGCGACGGCGAACAGGTGAGTCCGCTTCGGCGCGACCACCGGCGGCACCACCACCGGGGGGACGACCACCGGCGGCACCACCACCGGGGGGACGACCACCGGCGGGGTGGGCACCGTCACGGCGAACGACCGGCTCGCGCTGAGGCCCTGGGCGTCGGTGACCGTGAACGTGATGACGCTCGTCCCCGGCGTGCCGGGCAGGTTGCGGACGAACGCGGTCCGAGTCGCGCCGGAGCCGCCAAGCTCGATACTCGACACCGGCACGACGGCCGCGTCGGAACTCGTGGCGGTGAACGTCAGGCTGCCGGCGGGGGTGAAGTCGTCGCCGACATCGAAGGAGAACGGCGTCGTGCCTGGGAGGACGTTGAACGCATTCGGGAGGAGCGTGATCGTCGGGGCGGCGTTCGCCACGGTCACGGCGAACGACCGCGTCGCCGTCAGCCCTTGCCCGTCGGTGACGGTGAGCGTGACGACGCTGGTGCCGGGCTGCGCGAACGGCCCGGCGACGGTGACGGTGCGGCCCGCGCCGGTGCCGCCGAGGGCGACGTTGGCGGGGGAGACGGCGGCGGGGTTCGAGCTGGTCGCGGTCACGACCAAGTTGCCGACCGGAGTGAAGTCGTCGCCGACGGTGAACGCCAAGGCCCCGGTCGAGCCGGCGGCGGTGAGCGTTTGGTCGGGGACGGCGGTGAGCGTCGGGCCGGGGTAGGGCACCGTGACCGGGACGGACACCGACGCCGAGAGGCCCTGGGCGTCGGTGACGGTGAACGTGACGACGCTCGTCCCCGGCGTGCCGGGGAGGAAGCCGATCGACGCGGAGCGGATCGCGCCCGTGCCGCTGGAATGGAGGACCGACGGCGGGACGACGGCCGGGTTGGAACTCGCGACGGTGAAGGTCAACTGGCCGACGGGGGTGAAGTCGTCGCCGACATCGAAGGAGAACACCCGGACGCCGACGGGGGCGGCGATCGGGTCGCCGGTGCGGAACGCGACCGTCGGGGCGGCGTTCGGCACCGTGACGGGGTAGGTGTACGTCGCCGTCGCCCCCTGGGCGTCGGTCACGGTCAGCGTGATGAGGCTCGTCCCCGGTGCCCGCGGGAGGTTGCCGACGCTGACGGTCCGCTGCTGGCCCGTGCCGCCGAGCGTGATGCTCGACGCCGGGACGACATCCTCGTTAGAGCTGGTGGCGGTGAAGAGCAGGCTGGCCGCGGGCGTGTAGTCGTCCCCGATAAAGAAGGTCGATGGCGGCGCGTCCGCGGGTATGTTGGGAAATCTCAGGATGGTGAAGATCGTTGGGGCGGCGTTGGTCACGGTCACGAAGTAGGTGTACGTCGCCGAGAGGCCCTGGGCGTCGGTCACGGTCACGGTGATCAGGCTCGTCCCCGACGTGCCGGGGAAGGGGCCGACCTTGACGGTCCGCTCGTCGCCCGCGCCGCCGAGGGTGATGCTCGACGCCGGGACGGCGACCAGGTTCGAGCTCGTGGCGGTGAACGTCAGGCCGGCCGCGGGCGTGGAGTCGTCCCCGACGCGGAAGACGGACGTGACCGCGCCAGGGGGTTGGCCCACGACGGCGGCGGTCGGGTCGGAGAAGGAGTAGAGGAGCGCGATCGTCGGCGCGGCGTTCGTCACGGCGATGGGTAAGGACTCCGTCGCCGTGAGGCCCTGGGCGTCGGTGACGGTCAGCGTGATCACGCTCGTGCCCGGCGTGCCGGGGAGGTTGCTGACGGTGACGTTTCGGAACTTGCCCGTGCCGCTGAGGGTGATGCTCGACGCCGGGACGACGTTCGGGTCGGAACTCGTGGCGGTGAAGACCAGGCTGGCGGCCGGGGTGGTGTCGTCGTCGATACCGAAGGGGTACGGGTCGCCGGCGAACCGGGGCGGCGCGCTCGCCAAGGCGGCGATCGTCGGCGCGGCGTTGGTCACGGTCACGGCGAACGACCGCGTCGCCGTCAGCCCCTGGGCGTCGGTGGCGGTGAGTGTGACGACGCTGGTGCCGGGCTGCGCGAACGGCCCGGCGACGGTGACGGTGCGGCCCGCGCCGCTGCCGCCGAGGGCGATGTTGGCGACGGGCACTACGGCGGGGTTCGAGCTGGTCGCGGTGACAGTCAGGGCGGCGGCCGGAGTCGTGTCGTCGCCGACGGTGAACGGCAGCGCGGCCGTCGCGCCGGTGGGGCTGAGCGTCTGGTCGGGGACGGCGGTGATCGTCGGCGCGGCGTTCGAGGCGGCGATGGGCACGGCGACGGTGACCGTCGCCGCGTTCGAGGCGGCCGTCAGGTAGCCGGTGGCGGGGTCGATCGCGGCGCGGGCGGGCAGCATGGCCGTGACGGCGTAGTTGGTGCCGGTCAGGCCGCTGACGGTGAGGGTGTAGCTGGTGCCGGAGCCGGTCAGGGCCGTCGTGAAGCCGGTCGGGCCGGTGACGACGAAGTCCGACGCCTGGAGCGGCCGCAGCGCGGCCGGCGCGACCGTGTTCGCCGCGACGGGGACGGGGACCGTGACGGCGAACGACACGCTCGCCGGGGCGACGGTCAGGCTCGCCGGGCCGACGGGGTTGACGGCGACGCCCAGCGTCGTGATCAGGCGCAGGTAGTCTGCCTGGGCGGCGACGAAGCTCGACACGTCGGCCGGCGACAGTTGCGGGGTCGGGTACGACAGGAACGGCGCGACGGTCAACGCCGGCGCGCTCAGCTTCGTCGTGCCGAAGGCGACCACGTCGCCCTTGCCGGTGCCGACGGGGACGCCCTGGATCGTGACGAACGGGCCGGTCGGGCTGCCCCACCAGTTGTTCGCCAGGTCCACGGGGTTGAGCGCCTGGGTAAAGTCCACGCCGATGGCGTTGCCCGCGAACGTGTTGTACGCGGCGTCAACCGTCGAGGTGTCGGGCGTGGACGCGCCGTAGTTGATGGCGACGGCGTTGCCGGTGAACGTGTTGCCGACGGCGAGCGCCTTCGAGGGGTTGGCCCCCGCGCCGTCGTCGGCGACGAGCAGCCCGACCGACTGGATCGGCCCGGACACGGTGGCGTTGTCGGCGATGCGGTTGCCGGTGACGCTGACGACCGCGCCGCTCTGCAACTCGATGGCGTTGTTGATCGACCTGCCGGGCCCGCGGCCGAGGACCGAGCTGTTCGTCACGGAGCCGGGGGTGTTGGAGAACAGGATGCCGTTGCGGCCGTAGTTCGACAGGGTGCCGTTGGCGAACGTCAGGGACTTCGCGTCGGTGCCGACGACCGCCGCGCCGGGGATCGAGCCGGTCGAGCCGGTCGAGCCTCCCGCGAGATAGGCGATGCCGCTGACCGTCACGCCGTCGAAGGCCGCGCTGGCCTGATTCTGGACGGCGAAGCCGCTGCCGATGTCGCGGGAGTTGCCGTCGAGGCGGAAGCCCGACGCGGTCAAGACGGCGGCCGCGCCGTCCACGCGGAAGAGCGAGGTCGTGCCGTCCGGCACCGCGCCGGTGCCGCCGTCGTACTGGGTGCCGGCGAGCGGCGTGACGACCGTCGCGCCGGCCCCGTCGCCGCGCAGCGTCAACACCTGCGACACCGGGACCGAGTTGACGAAGCCCTTGCCGCCGCCCAGGTCGAGGGTGACCGCGGTGTTGTTGAGGTCGATGAGGCCGGTGGCGAGCCGGATCGTGTCGGGGCCGGGGTTCAGCTCGGCCGCGTCCAGGGCTGTGCGGAAGCTCTCGAAGGCGGTGAACGTCGGGTTGGCGATCGCCACCGCCGCCGAGTTCGCGAACCGCAAGCCCGTCGTCTCGTTGGCGTAGCCCTGGTCGAAGATCACCGCTGCGCCGTCCGCCGCCCCTCCCTTCCCCACAAACCGCGGATCGACGTAGTACGTCGCCGGGACGCAGCGGTCCTCCAGCGGCGCGAACCGCGGGACGAACCGGAACGACGTGCCGTCTTTCGACGCCTTGAACCACCGTGCGGCCATGAGGAGAACTCCAAGGTTAGGTGGCGTCGTGTCGCGTGTCTGTTCGGGAAGGCACCAAAGACAGCACCCATCAGTTCGCGGATGGGGGGACCGTTGAGGCAAGATAGGTCGCCAAACGTCATCGCCGCAATCTTCAGTCATTCTTTGGCGAATACCCATCCGACGATACTGCGATTGAGAAAGTTTTCGACGCGACCCAACTCACCGATACATTCGCTCAACTCGCCCCGTCTTGCCAGCCGATTCAGGACTCGTCGCCGTCGCGCCTGCCCCGTCGGGGGAAGTGCGGCGGACGGGGGGGATGCCATGCGCTGGAAGTCGGTCCTGGGGCTGGTCGCGGTGCTGCCGTTCGGCGCGGGGTGCAACTTAGCCTACTACGCCGGGCACAACCTCGTCAACGAGCCGGTCACCCGCGCGGACGAGCACCGGCTGTCGGGCCGGCTGCGCGCCGAGGGCCGCGTCGCCTGGCGGTCGGTGCGGGCGGAGTGCCCGGCGCGGAACTTCACGCCGGAGTTCGCCGACGGCTTCGCGGACGGCTACGCCGACCACCTCGAGAGCGGCGGCCCCGCCGCGCCCCCGGCGGTCCCGCCGCTGCGCTACCGCCGCGCCGACTACCTGACCGCGCAGGGCCAGGCGCTGATCCGCGACTACATGCTCGGGGCGCAGTACGGGGCCGAGGTCGCGGCGGCGAGCGGCCGGCGGCAGTCACTGACGGTGCCGGTGCTGCTGTCGGCGCAGGTGCCCGAAGCCCCGCTGCAAGTGGTGCAGTTCACGGAGCCGCCGGCCGCGAGCCTCGACCCGCCCGGCGCGGTGAAGTCGCGGCCGACGCCCCGCGACGCGACGCGGCACTTCGGGCTGCCGGCCCCGCGGCCGCTCGCCCCCGCGCCCGAGCCGCCGCGCCTCGACATGCCGCGCGTGGACATCCCCGACGCCCCGCCGGCCGACCCGTCGGTCCTGCCGGTCGTTGCCGTCGAGGTCGCGCCGGAGGTGCCGTCGGGGCCGGCCCCCGAGGTGAGTCTGCCCGGCGGGGTGATGCCGCCGGGTCACCGGCCGCCCGACGCCGCGCCGCCGGCGTCGTTGCCGCCGAGCGAGTAGTTGCAAAGAACTCCAGGCGCTGACGCTTTCCGGCTCGCCGTACCCCCCCGGTGGACACGACCATGCACCGGACCGCGCTGATACTCGCCACGGTCTTCGCGGGCGGCTGCGCGTCGCTGACGAACCCCGTCGCCGACGGCGTGCCGGTGCGCCGGCTGCCGGCCGAGGTCCTGGGCCGGCCGAAGTCGGAGTTGCGGGCCATCCCGCTCACGGCGTTGAAGCAGCCCGAACTCGACTTGTACCGCCTCGACAAGGGCGACGTGCTCGCCGTCGTCGCCGACGACCTGATCGCCCCCGAGGGCCAGCCCGCGCCGGTGAAGTTGCCCGACGCCACCGGCAACACCGCCGCCCTCGGCTACCCCGTGCCGGTCGCCGACGACGGCACCATCTCCGTGCCCCGGCTCGCCCCGATTTCGGTGAAGGGCCTCACGGTCGCCGAGGCCGAGAAGCTGTTGCGCGACTACGCCACGGGGGTCAAGGGCGGCCTCGAACTCGTCAAGCCGGCGGCCCGCATCACCGTGCAACTCTTGCAGAAGCGGCGGTATCAGGTCACCGTCGTGCGCGAGGACTCGCAGCCGGTGCCGACGCAAATCGGCTCGCAAGTCTACGGCGGCAACCGCAAGGGCAACGGCTACAGCATCACGCTCGAGGCGGGGCAGAACGACGTGCTGCGGGCGCTCAACGCCACCGGCGGCCCGCCCGGCCTCGACGCCCGCAACGAGGTGACCGTCTACCGCGCCGCCAGGGGCAAATCGCTCGACGCCACGGCGATGCTCGACGGCGCGAG
Organism: Fimbriiglobus sp.; assembly: GCA_043744775.1. GTDB lineage: Bacteria > Planctomycetota > Planctomycetia > Gemmatales > Gemmataceae > Fimbriiglobus. Next base: position 10,482 of record JAYTUC010000163.1, read on the forward strand.
CCGCAAGCAGCTCGTGATGGGCGGCGACGCCGTGGCGGTGCGCATCCCCCTGCGACTGTACCCCGAACAGCACCTCACGCTGAGTGCCGAAGACGTGATCTTGAAAGACGGCGACATCGTGTCGATCGAGGCGCGCGACACGGAGGTGTTCTACACGAGCGGCCTGGTCGGCGGCGGGCAGTTCCCGCTGCCGCGCGACTACGACCTCGACGTGATCCAGGCGATCGCCCAGGTCCGCGGGCCGCTCCTGAACGGCGGCTTCTCGCAGAACGCCTTCGTGGCCAACTCCGTCGGCAGCGGTATCGGCACGCCCAGCCCGAGCCTGTGTACGGTGCTCCGCAAGGTCTCGCCGACGCGGCAGGTGCCGATCCGCGTCGATTTGAACCGCGCCTTTATTGACCCCCGCGAGCGCATCCTGATCCTGCCGGGCGACATCTTGGTGTTGCAGGAGCGGCCCGAGGAGAGCGTCGGCCGCTACCTGTCGCAGACGTTGCGGCTCTCGACGAGCCTCGACGTGGTGCGGGCCGGCAGCCTCAACGTCCTCGGCAGCGGCACCAACCCGTGACGCCTGACAAAACGATCTCTCGCAGAGGGCACATGAGGGCGCGGAGAAAGGCCAAAACCGAAGAGAGCTTAAACCGGAGTGAGTTTTCCGTGCGGCCCGTTTCACGCAGTGGCACCTTGTTGCTGGGTGGATTTAACACGGTTTGGTGCCTCTCTCGCCTTTGGCCTTTCTCATGTGCCCTCATGTGCCCTCTGCGGTGAGTCGCTCTTGGTCTTCTCCGCGCCTCCGCGTCTCTGCGGCAAAATTTGTCATGCGAAGACCGTGTGTCACCGCGGGGCCGTGACGACCTCGAAGTCGCCGCCCTTGACCTTGCGCAACTCGTCGTGCATCGGCGCGATCCGCGGGTCCGGCGTCACCGAGACGCACCAGTCGAGGCCGTTGTCGGCCACCAGCATCCCGTAGCGCTTCAACCCTTCGAGGATCGCCCGCACCGGCGGGGTGAAGCCGGCCGTGTCGAAGTCCTTGCGCAGCCGCAGCCGCTCGCCCATCCGCGGCAGGGACTTGTCGGTGAGTCGGCTGGCGAAGTGCGTCGCGGGGAAGACGTAGGCCTTGCGGCTCCGCGCGACGGTCACGCGCAGGGCGTGCTCGACGCGGCCGCGCTGCAACTCGTCGTAGCGCACCACCGAGGGGAAGATCGGCAGGCCGGCGGCGTCGGCGGAGGTCCAGCCGTCCGGGCGGAGCGTGTTCGACTTCAGGTCGAACCGGCACGAGTAACCCTGCCAGCCGGCGTCGGTCCTCTTCATCTCGAAGAACTCGTACAGGACGCGGTTGACCGGATCGACGACAATAGCGTGGCGGTCGCCGCCGAGCTTGGCGCGGTCGCGCTGCACGTCGTCGAGCGTGAGCGCCTTGCGGGCCGGGTCGCGCTGGTAGAACGCCGGCCAGCCCTCGATCGGCACGCCGTCGGGGATCGGGAACGGCCCGTGGTCCGCCTCCTCGGGGTACGCCGTGACCTTGAACGGGACTTTGGCCTGCGTCGGGGGCACCAGGACGAAGCCCATGTCCGGGTTCGCCCGCAGCGGCTTGGCCGCGCCGATCGACGCGATCATCGCTTTCGAGTCGGGGTGCAGCGGCCACGCCTCGACGAGCTGGTTCCACGGGTTGTCCGCCGGTAAGACCTCGAGCGCGGACAAAATCGCGTCGGCCTCGGGCGTGTCGAACGGCACCGGGGCGGTAATCGCCGGCATCTTGGCCGCGCGAATCCGGGCGAGCCGCGCCGGGTCGGCCTGCGCGGCGGCCGGCAGTGCGAAGGCGAGCGTCAACAGCAGCGCGGCGAGGCGTGTCATGGTCCGGCCCTGAGCGAGTCGTCGGAAGAGGGGGATCGCCCCGCCAACCTAGCGGCCAGGCAAGCCGGTGTAGTCGTCCGGGTAGACCACATCGACGCGGCTCGGGGCGTAGGTGCCCCACTCGACATCCGCCGCCGTCGGCTTCGGCTCGCTGGTCGCCTGCACGACCGCGGCGTCCGCCTCGGCTGCAGCGTCGGCGTGCAGCGCGTGCAAACTCGCGGCGTCGAGGACCCCGGCGTCGAGCAGCTTGCGCTCGAAGAGTTCAAGCGGGTCGGCCTCGCCGGGCTGCCGCTTCGCCCCGCTCGACGAACTGTGCCCGTACAGCCGGCTCACGTTCGCTTCGAGCAAGTACGGCCGGCGCGTCGTGCGGACGTGCCGCAGCGCCCGGTCGAGGCCGTGCCACGCGGCGACGGGGTCGTTGCCGTCGATCGTCTCGTGGGGGACGCCGTAGGGGGCGGCGCGGGCGGCGATCCGCTTTACGGCGTGCTGCGTGTCGTGGGCCGTCGAGATGCCGAAGCGGTTGTTGGTGACGACCATCAGCACCGGCAGTTCTTGGCCCGGCCGGCTGCTCCAGATCAGGCAGCTCTCGAAGTCGCCCTCGGCGGCCCCCGCGTCGCCGCCGGTGACGACGGTGACCCCCTCGCCGCCGGCCCGCTTCTGCACGAGCGCCGTGCCGGGGGCCATGACGTACTGCACCGCGATGACGCTGCTGACGGGGACGACGTTCCACTCGCGCCTAGCGTAGTGCCCGGTGAAGTTGCGGCCGCGGCTGAACGGGTCGGTGGCGGCCATCGCCATCTGGCGGAAGTGGTCGAGCATGGTCATGCCCATCGCGAGCATGGTCGCCGAGTTGCGGTAGTGGAAGTGCAGGTAGTCGAATTGCGGACCGTGCCCGCGGCAGACCTGGAGGCCGAGGCAGGTGTTGAACGCCTCTTCGCCCGGCCCGCCGAGCCAGAAGTACGCCTCGCCGGACTTCGACATCTTGATCGAGCGCTCCTCCATCGCCCGCGCCCGGACCATGAGGCGCAGCACCGTCAGCGCGAGTGCGGCCGACAGGCTCTCGCGGCCGGAGCGCACTACGGCCGGCGTGGCATGGCCAGTGACGGGGGGTTCGGTCACGCGGCGGGGGCCTCGGGGGTGAGGTAGTGTGTCGTAGGCAAGAACGACGGCTCCACCGCAGGCGTGGCGGTCGTCAGTCTACTGTCTTAAGCCGGCGCAACTGAGGCCGCGGCAAGCGAGTCCCCCGATGTCAGCCCGTCGCCTCGAACTGCACGTCCTCAACCCACCGGCCGATGCCTTCCAGGGCGCACGCGACTTTTCGTTGCTCGCTGTCGGTCAGGTTGTCGAAGACGATCGTCGGCCGGCTCCCCGACAGGTAGGCCCGGCCGGTGAGCAGCGAGTCGCCCACCAGCACATCGCGGACGAAGTCGTCACGCTTGCCGTCGTCGAGGAATTGGGCGAACCCGGAACGGCGTTGCTCGCTCATCGTTGTCCCCTTGATCATGCGGTCACGGGCCGCCTCTGCGGCTTGCCCGATGTCTTGCCGTTCGTCGGCTTACCCTTCGGCCGGGGCTTGACCCGATCGACTGCCGCTTCGCAGTCGATCAGCCCGGCCCCGGCGCAGGCCTTCGGCAGTTGGATGTCGCGGCAGGTGTCGCGGATGATGTCGCCGACTTGGGCCGGCTTGAGGGTGGGGTCCAACCCCAGAATCAGGGCGGCCAGGCCGGCCACCTGGGGGCAGGCCCCGCTCGTGCCCCACCACTCCATCACCTGATACCCGCCCCCCCAGACGACCTCGCCGTAAGTCGGGGCCACCACGTCCGGCTTCTTGTGGGCGGACGACCACTGCCCCGGACCGCGGCTGGAGTTGCCGTGCTCGCCGGTGTCCATCCGATTATCCGAGTTGACCGTGCCGACGGACAAGACCTCGTCGATCGAATTCACCCCCCAGATGGTGTTCGGCGAGCACTTGGTCGGGTCGTTGCCGCACACCCCGGCCGCGTGGTTGTTCCCGGCCGCGTAGACGACGACGATCCCGGCGGCGACCGCGTCCAGAACGATCTGCCGGTACGGGTGGTCCGCCGGCAGGCCGGCGGGGGCGCTGCAGACGTACATCCCGTAACTGTTACTCATCACGATCGGGCCGGCAATCTCCCCGGACTTCTTCTTCGAGAGTACCCAGTCGTACAGTTTGTAAACGTCGGTCGCGAGTAAGTTCGTGCGGGCGGACAGGATCGTCGCGTCGGGGGCAACACCGTCGTACTTGCCGCCGGCATTCGCCGACGCGGCCGCCGCGGCGGCGCACATCGACCCGTGCCCGACCGCGTCCACCCAGGGGCCGGACGTGTACGCAAAACTCTTGCTGTGAGCCGAGCGTCGGGCTGGCGGGAACTCCTTCATCACCGACGAGACTCCGGTGTCCACGATGCCGACCGTCACGCCCTTCCCGCGGGCCTTCCTTGCCCACGCCTTCGGGGCGTTGACGTGGTCCATCACGTCCTTCATCGTCTTCGTCTGCCAGGTCGCGGCCGTCGGGGTCATCAGCGCCAGGTCGGTCGGGCGGGCGACGGCCCGCTCCCAGTACTCGCAGGACTGCCCCGGCAATCGGAACGGGTTCCCCGCGGCTGCCGTGGCGTAAAACTGCACGTCCTCGTACACCTTCGCGCCGTTCTGCTCGGCTGCGTACCGCTGGTCGTCCGACAGGTCGGCGATGAGAATCTGGTCCTGGGTCGCCGACTCGAACGGGCGATACCGCTCGGGGTCGGCCGACAACATCGGCATCGCCATCGGCCGCATCGACTCGCTGGGGAACCGGACGAAGTACTGTGGCACGAACGGGCTCCTGGAGAGGTGATCATTGAGCGACACACTCATGACATCAAAATCTTGCCACCCAACGACCAAGCATACCAACTAGGGTTGACCTTGTGGTGATAAATCCCCAAATCCTTTCATCCGCCTCCAGTCTGTTCGCGGAACCCCTCACGGAACGAAGCGATCGCCAGGCACTCCGCGGAGTGCCTGGCGATCGCAGCGAAGGGCCGTCTCGTTTAGAAGCTGTCGAGCCAGAAGTGGTTGCCGCGGTGGTACTTCATCGGCGTCCACAGCTCATAGCGCCAGCCCGGCTCCAGGAACGGCGGGTACGCCATGTACGCCGGCGGACGCACGTAGGGCTGGCCCTTCGTCTCGGGGTACTTCGGCGACTGCGCCGGCCAGTAACTGTGCGGGAAGTACGAGTACGGGTAGTACGACATCCGCGGCAGCGGCGGCTCGTCCGCCTTCACACGCGAACCGCCCAAAATCAGCGCGGCCGCAGTGGCCAGCGCCAGAGTCATCAGAGTACGCATCGCGAACACACCTCCTGCGTGAATCGGTTTCTCAGGTAGTATCTGCCCAACCGGCACCCCGGCTGAGCGCCGAACGGCCGGCGGGAGGGCGAAAGCGTAGAACAGCCCCCGCGTTGTGACCGTCGTGCCGGACGCCCCGCGCCTGCCGGTCGCCCGACGCCTCAGCACCCCGCCGCGACGATTCCGCGCGGCTCCCCTCAAGTTCGCCGACCGCACCCCATGACCGACCCGAACGTGGCCTACGACAACCCCCTGATTGCCCGCTACGCCGGGGCCGCGATGGCCGAGCGCTGGGGGCCGCGGCGGAAATTCCGCACCTGGCGGCGGCTCTGGCTCGCCCTCGCCGAGGCCCAGCACGAACTCGGCCTCCCCGCCGACGACGGCGTTACCCCGCGGGTCACGCCGGCGCACCTGGCCGAGTTGCGCGACCACCTCGACGACATCGACTTCGGCCGCGCGGCGCACCACGAGCGCCGCCTGCGGCACGACGTGATGGCCCACATCGAGACCCTCGGCGAGGCCGCGCCGGGGGCGAAGCCGATCGTCCACCTCGGGGCCACGTCGTGCTACGTCACCGACAACGCCGACCTGATCCTGATGCGCGAATCGCTCGACGCCCTGTGCGTGAGCTTGGCGACGGTCATCGACCAGTTGGCGACGTTCGCCGAGCGCTGGCGGAGCGAGCCGACGCTGGGGTTCACGCACTTCCAACCGGCGCAACTCACGACCGTCGGCAAGCGCGCGGTCCTGTGGGCGTTCGACTTCGCCCTCGACTTGAAGGAACTCGAACGCCGGCGCGACGAGTTGCCGTTCCGCGGGGCCAAGGGCACGACCGGCACGCAGGCGAGCTTCCTGGCCCTCTTCCGCGGCGACCACGCCAAGGTGCGCGAACTCGACCGACTCGTCGCCGCGAAGATGGGCTTCGGCACCGTATTCCCCGTGACCGGCCAGACGTACTCGCGCAAGCTCGACAGCATGGTGCTCGACGCGGTGAGTGGCGTCGCGCAGTCGGCGTCGAAGTGGAGTTGCGACCTGCGGCTGCTCGCGCACAAGCAGGAAGTCGATGAACCGTTCGAGGCGGACCAGGTCGGCTCCAGCGCGATGGCGTACAAGCGCAACCCGATGCGTGCCGAACGCATGTCGAGCCTGAGCCGCTTCGTCATGGGCCTGCCGGCGATGGCGGCGGAGACGGCCGCGACGCAGTGGTTCGAGCGCACGCTCGACGACTCCGCGGCGCGGCGGCTGTACCTCCCGCAAGCCTTCTTGGCCGCCGACGCGATCTTGCGGGTGGCCCAGAACGTCGCCGGGGGGCTGGTCGTCAACCCGGCGATCATCGCCAAGAACGTGCGCGAGTACCTGCCGTACATGGCGACGGAGAATCTGATGATGGCGGCGGTCGCGGCGGGCGGCGACCGGCAGGAGGCGCACCGGCTGGTGCGGGACCACAGCCACGCCGTGACCGCCCGCATCAAGGCCGGCGAGGGCCACGCCGCGGAGATTTTCGAGCGACTGAAGGCGGAGCCGCTGTTCGCCGCGATCGACTTCGCCGGCGTGTCGGCCCCGGCGCAGTTCGTCGGCCGCGCCCCGGAGCAGGTGGCGGAGTTCCTGACCGAACACGTCGCCCCGATCCGCGCCCGCTACGCCGGCAGACTCGGGGGAGGAGCGGAACTGACGGTCTGAAAACCGATTTTACCGCGGAGGAGCAGAGTAGCGGAGAAGACCAAATTCAAGTTCGGGTTCTCTCCGCTACTCTGCTCCTCCGCGGTTAGATTGTTTTCGCGGCACCGGATGCCAGTTACTCCAGCCGCCAGCGGCCGACGCTGGGGAACAGCCGCGTCGGGTCGAGCAGGCGGGGGTCGCCGTCCTCGACCTGGCCCTCGTAGCCGAGCTTCACCGCCGTACTCAAGACGATGTGCCGGTCGAGCTGCCACAGCGGCACGAACGGCACGGCCTCGACGAACTGCTGGTGGCTGCGGTGCGCGAGCGCCACGAGCTTGCCGTCGAAGTCGCGGTGCAGCCGGCACTCCGCGAGCGTCTGGCTCAGGCGGCTGTCCTCGGGGCCGGGGGTCGTGCCGCTCGCCAGGTAGCCGAACAGGTTGCGGCCGCTCTTGCCGACCGCCGCCGGGTCGAGGGCACTGCCCAGCGCGATCGGATACCACGGGTCGCGGTAGTCGAGCGGCAGGTACGCCAGGTCGAAGCGGGCCTCGTCCTCGACGCGCCGCAACAGTTCCCGCGGCGGCAACGGCTCCAGCAAAATCGTAACCTTCCGCTGGTCCGCACTCGTCGGCGACTCGATCATCAGCTTCAGCCGCTCGCACGCCGCCTTCGCCTGCTCGTCATCGTCGGGGTAGAGCAGCGAAAGCTTCGGCGTCGCCGCCGGGGTCGCCAGGTAGGCCCGGAAGCGGGCCGTCGCCAGGTCGCGGTTGTACAGCGGGGTCGGGCCGCTGCCCAAAACCTTCGGCACCGCCCAACTTCCCGGCGGGTACGGCCCGGTCAGCGGCTTGTGCAACTCCGGCATCGTCGCCGGGCGGAAGATGTCGGTCAGGATGCGGTCGCGGTCGATGGCGTGCAAGATCCCCTTGCGCACCTCGACGCTCTGCAAGCCCGGCCGGCGGTGGTTGATCGCCAGAATCTGCACGCGGTGCGGGTCGGCGACGGTCACCGTCCGCACGCGGCCGCCGAGGTTGTTGTCGGCGCTGAACTTCGCCAGGTCCCTGCTCGGCACGTCGGGCAAGACGTGCAGACGGTCGGCGCGGAAGTCGGCCGGCAGGTCGCTCGACTGCTTGATGTCGAGGAACCGAATCTCGCGCAGGAACGGCTGCCCCAGGTGCCCCGGCCGGCGGGCGTAGGCGGGGTTGGCCTGCAACACGACTTCCTTCGGCGACTCGGTGGCGCTGCGGCGGATCGGCACCAGGCGGAAGGGGCCGCTGCCGAACGGCTGCCGGGCGAACTCGGGGTCGTCGAGCGATTTGTTCATCTCCAGCAGTCGGCCGGCCGGCAAGACCTTCGCCGTGAGCAAACTGCGCGGGTCGGGGTGGCCGAGCTTGAAGCGCACGCGCAGGCGGCCGGGGTCGGCGGGGTCGAAGCCGGGGTCGTCGAGCCAGGCCGCGACCTCCGAGCCGGGCACCCCCGGCCGCTGCCGCATCAGCCGCAGCGTCCCCGCCACGTCGGCGGCCGTGAACAGGCTGGGCGCGGCCCCGCCCCACTCGACGTTACCCGGCAGGCGGTACTCGCGCAGGCCGGCCCCGACGCTGCCGCGGTCGCTGGTCAAGTTGGCCACGTAGCGCGCGCCGACCGCCTCGTCGGGCACCGCTTCGAGCAAGCCGTCGAAGAGCAACTCGACGATCTGGTGCTCGCTGTCGAAGCGCGCGAGCGACGGCGACATGAACTCCGGCATCCGCCGCGCGCCCACGAAGAGGATGGGGTAGTCGAGCTTCAAGTCCTGCTGCATCGCCCGCAAGTTGCCGTTGTCCGGGTCGAACTTCTCGACGCTGCTCAGCAGGTTGCGGGCCTCGGCCTTGTTGGTGCTAAACACCCGCTGCACGCCGTCGAGCATCTTCTTCGACTTCTCGCTGAGGGCCTTGCGGACGCGCGCGGCGACTTCGTTGGCGGTGCCGGGGAAGCGAGCCTCGTACTCGCCCAAGAGTTCGCGGCTGCGGATCAGGTCGGGCAGCGCGTCGGACTTGACCAGGGCGTCGGCCTCGAGCAGCCGCGCGGCCAGGACCGGCTCGAGGTATTTCGGCGTCGCCTTGTAAAGCGCGGCGTACTTGCGAGTCAGCTCCTTCAGGCCCGGCCAGTCGCGCTCGGCCCCGGCGGCCTGGACGCGGCCCAGCCGCACCTCGGCCAGCCGGGCGTAGACGGCTTCTTTGACGGCGTCCCAACTCTTGCCGCGGCGGCGGTTCTGCTCGCGCGCCGAGTCGTGGAAGAAGTAGACCGCCACTAGCACCTTCTCGGCCGCCTCCAGGCGCTCGCGCGCGGGCGGGCCGTCGGCCGCCTTGAGCGCGAGCAACTTGCCCACCTCCTCGACGGCGATCGACTCGAAGTGTTCGACGCCGCGGACCCTCCGCAGGCTCAGGCTGACCGCCTCCTGCATCGCGTCGTCGGCCGACAGCGGCACGACGCCGAACTCCGCGGGGTAGCGGTCCTTGCCCCACAAGAGCGGCAGCGGCGTCACCCGCGTCGGCTTGACGTTGGCGACACTCACGCGGTCGTAGGCGACCGGGAATCGCTCGTAGAACGCCTTCAGTACGGGGTTCTTGGCGGCCGCCGCCTCGCGCACCAGGTCGGGCAACTTGACGAGGTACGCCCCGCCCGCCGACTCCGGCTCGCTGCCCCCCATCGGCTCCGGCGGCGCGTCCTTGGGGGCCGGCGTCGGCGGCATCGGCGGCGCGGCGGGATCGACGCCGGGCAGCATCCCCGGCAGTGGCGGCTTGACCTCCGCGGGGGCCTTGCCGTCCTCGACCGGCGGCACTTTCTTCAGCGGCGGCTTGGGCTTGGCTTCCTCCTCCTCGTCGGCGACGAGCGTCAGCCCGCCGAGGCTCAGGGCAAGGGCGAGGCTCAGGAGCGGGCGCAGGAGCATGGCGGAAATTCCCCAGGGGTCGGCGGAACGTCGGGCGGCCCGCGGGGTTCATCATACCGTGGCGACTCCGGCCCCGCGATCCGTTCGGCGTGAAGACCGCGTGAGAGGCCGCTTCTCACAAAGTTTTCGGCTTGCCGGGTGGGCTGTGGGGTCGGAATAACGATACTGTCTCCGCGGCCCGGCCCGCCCTTCCGGCGGGAAGCCCGGTCCGCGAACACTCTCTCACTGTGGAGCCTGCGACCCATGCGTAAAGTGCTGCTGGCGATGACTGCGATGCTGCTGACCGTCGGCCTGACCCTGGCCGGCCCCGTCCGCCTCGTCAAGTTCGACGAGGACAAGAAGACGGTCCTGGTCAAGGAAGGCAAGAAGGGCGAGGAGGTCGAGAAGACCTACAAGCTCAACGACAAGACGAAGTTCTTCGACGAAGACAAAGAGATCAAGATGGAAGACGCCGTCAAGAAGATGAGCGGCGACAAGGCCGTCAAGGGCTTCGACCTCAAGGCCGACGGCGAGACCGCCACCGAAGTCAAGTTCATGGCCAAGAAGAAGAAGAAGACCGAAGCCAACTAGTCGAGCGGCCCCCGGCCGACCCCGCCGCCCGGCGCACTGACAGAGGTGCGCCGGGCGGCGTCGTTTAGCGGGGCGGTCCCGGCGAGCCGCCAGTCGGGCTTGCGGGAAACGGCGGAATGCGGTCCAATCGGTGGCGACGCCCGCGGCCACGGACTGGCCCCGCCTCGGACCACTGCCGGCAAGACGCCACGGGACCATGACGCCACCGTACCTCACGCCGCGACTGCACCGCCTCGCCGACCCCGGCCCGCCCGGCCCGCCCGGCCTTGCCACGCCCAGTCTCGTGGCGCTCGAAGTGCGCCTCGGCACCGGCCGGCCGGTGCGCTATGAGTTGGAGGGGGCCGAGTTCACCGTCGGCGCGGCGGCCGACTGCGACGTGCGGCTGCCCGGCGCGGACACCCCGGCGCGCGTCTGCTCCGTCGCCCGCACCGCGAATGCGCTGTTCGCCCGCCGGCTCGACCCAGCCTTCCCCGTGCTGTGGAACGACCGCTTCCTGGCCCTCGACACGCCGACGCGGCTGGGCCACGGCGACCGCGTGGCCGTCGGCCCGCTCGACGTGACGGTCCACCTCGCCGGCGTCTACCTGCACCCCGACCTCGGCACGCCCGGCCCCGCCCCCCACGCCGGCGTGCGGCCGCCGCGCCCCGACCCCCACGCCCCGACGCCGCGCCCCGAGCCGCCGCCGACTTACGGCCCCGACGCGACGGCCCAACTCGAACAAGTCGCGCAGGCGCGCGAGCAACTGCGCCGCGACCGCGACGACCTCGCGGCGCAGGCCCGCGAACTCGAACAAGACCGCGTCCTGTGGTACCGCCGCCGGCAGGAGATGGAGGCCGAGGGCGCGCGGACGCCAGCGGCCGACCCCGGCCACGCCGCCGACTTGTCGGCGCGCGAGGCGGAGTTGGAGCGCTTCCGCGACGAGTTGACGAAGCTCCGGGCGCAACTCGTTGACCAGTACCAGGAGCGCCGCGAGCAGCTCTCGCGAATGGACGCGGCCGCCGCCGAGCGGCAGCGCGAGCAGGACCGCCGCGCCGCGGACGTGGACGACCGGGCCGCGCGGCTCGAGCGCGACTCGCAGGAGTTCCGCGAGCAGCTCGACCTCGCCGCCGCCGAGCAGGGCCGACTCGCGCACGACGCCGCCCGGCACGACGCCCGCGCCGCGGGCCTCGAAGCGCTCAGCGTAACCCTCACCGAGCGTGCCGCCAAACTCGACGCCCAGCAGGCGACCCTCGCGGTCGTCAACGCCGCGATCGAGCGTCAGCGCGACGAGCTAGCCCACTCAGCGACGGCCGCCACGGAGTCGGAGCGGCTGCACGCGAAGGAAGCCGAGTTAGACCGCCGCACGGGCGAACTCGCCGGGCAGACGGCGACCTTGCAGGCCAAGGCCGAGCAGCTCGCCGCGCTCCAGGAGCGCCTCGACGCCGACCGCCAGGCGGTGGCGGCCCGCGCCGCCGCGCTCGCCGAGGCCGACGCCGCGCGGCAGGCGTTCCAGGAGCAGTTGCGGCGGCGCGCCGAGGAGCTGGCGGCCCGCGGCAAGTCGCTCGACGAGACCGGTCACCGCCTCGTCGCCGAGCGTGGCGAACTCGACGCCGCCCGCGCCACACTCGTCGCCGAGCGCGAGCAGTTGAGCGGCTTGGTGGCGTCGAACAGCGGCGAGGTGGGCGTCCTGGCGGCCGACCTGGCGGCCCGCGAAGCCAACCTCGAACGCCAGACGGGCCGGCTGCGCGAGGTCGGCAAGCTCGTCGCGGCGCAGAAGCGCGAACTCGCCGGAGAGCGCCAAATCTGGCTCGCCGAGCGAACCGAGTTCGAGGCGTCGCACGCCCGCGCCACCGCCGAGATGCAGGCCCTCCAACGCGAGTCGCCGGCGCTGCACGACCGGGCGCGGCAGGCCCTCGACCGGCTCACGTCGGCGCGCGACGTGTTGCGTGGCCACTTGAGCGAACTGCACGCCTACGCCGGCCAGTCGCGCGACGAGTTGCGCGCCGAGGCGCTCAAGCTCGACGACCGCGAGCAGACGTTGGAGAAGGCCCGCGGCGAGCACCGGCTGGCCGTGACCGAATTCCGCCAGCAGCTCCTGGAGTGGCAGGCCAAGCTCGCCGAGGCCCGCGGCCACGTCGCCCGCGGCGAGTCGGCGGCCGAGGCCCGCTACACGGAAGTGGCCGCCGAGGCGCGACGGGTGGACGAATCGACGCTGGCCCTGGCGCGGCAAGCCGAGGCCCTGCGGGCCGAGCGCGAGGCGGTTTCCGCGCGGCGCGGCGAAGTCGAAGTCCACCTCAACGACCTGCGCGAGTGGTATCGCCGCAAGCTCAAGGAACTCGTCGCCGGGCGCGCCGCGGAGGCCGGCGACGGCGCGACGATCCTGACGCCGCCGTCGCGCGACCCGCACGACGACCCGGAGCCGGGCGACCGCCAACTCGGCGAGCGGCTGCGTGCCCTCGACCTCGTGGACGGCGACACGCTCACGACCCTCTGGGGCGAGGCCCGCCGGCAGCGCCGCACCCTGCGCACGGTCCTGCTCGCCGGCGGGGCGGTGACGCTGTACCAGCTCGCCATGATGGAGGCCGGCAACCTCGGCTCGCTGATGCTCGGCCGGCTGCGCGTCCTCGACCGCCTGCGGGTCACGCCGCGCGAGGTCGTCTACCGTGTGATCGACCCGGAGCGCGCCGGCGGCCCGACGCGGGGGCTGTTCACGCTGCGGCACCTGGCCGAGGCGGAGATGGACGACGCCGTGCGGCCGGACGAGTTCCGCCAGATGTTCACCGCCGCCCGCGACGCCGCGCACCCCAACCTCGCCGGCACCGTCGAAGTCCTCGAACTCTCCCACCGGCCGGCGGCGCTGCTGGAGTTCGTGCCCGGCCTGCCGGCGAGCGACTGGCCGGCGGAGGCGGCGACCCCCGGCGCGTGGGTGCGACTCGTGCTGGAGGCGGCGCGCGGCCTCGACGCGGCCCACCGCCACGGCCTCACCCACGGCCGCATCTCGTCGGAGTCGTTCGTCTTAACCGCGTCCGGCGAGGTCAAAGTCGTCGGCGTCGGCGAGCCGATGTGGCTCTCGACGGGCGTGGCCGCAGCGCTCGACCCGACCCCCGAGGCCGACCTGCGGGCGCTCGGCCAGGTCGCCTACGGCTGGTCGCAGTTGGGCCAGCCGGGCGGCAAGCGGCGGGCGCGCGGCAAGGGCTTCCCCGAGTCGCTCGGCGCGGTCGTGCGGCGGCTGGAGGCCGACCCCGAGACGCCGATGGCAGACACCGCGTCGGGGGCGGTGCCGTACCGCACGGCCGCCGACCTGGTCCACGACCTGACGCGTCTCGCCGCGATCTTCCCGTGCCCGCCGGAGGCCCACGCCGCGCTCGTCGAGGCGGTCGCGGAGAGCCTCGGCCCGGTGCGGCAGTCGGCGTGACGGCCGAGTTCACGTCGAGTAGACCCAGCGGCCGAGCAGCCGCGCGGGCAGGTACAGCGCCAGGAGGCTCAGGCCCGGCCAGCCGACGGCGTGCGTGGCGATCACCGCGTCGAGGGCGATCAGCCCCAGGATGGCGCGCTTCACGCCGGCCTGCACTAGCGCCGGCCGCGGGTCCAGGACCGCGCGGCGCAGCGGGGCAAAGAGTGCCACCCCGTAGGCGACGACGAGGTACGGCAACGCCCGTCCGGCCGGCTTCGGCACCTCGTGCAGCGGCAGGAGCAGCACCGCGCCGACGGACAGCAGCATCACGGCGGCGGCGGCGGCGAGGTCGCGCGGCCGGCTGGCGAACTCCTCGGTGCGGGCGAACAGCGTCACCCCGGCGATGTAGACGCCCACGATTCCGGCGACGTGCCACCCGACGGCCGCGGGGAAGCTCTCGGCCAGCGAAAAGATGAAGAGCAGGTTCAGCAGCCGGCACGACCCCATTGCGACCGGACCGACGGCGGTGTGCTTCAGGCTGGCGTTGTAGGCGAAGATCGCCGCGACCAGGCCGCCGAGCCACCAC
>JAYTUC010000164.1:0-24780 GCA_043744775.1 Fimbriiglobus sp.
CGCGAGCTGGTGTTCATCGTCACGCCGCACATCGTCCGCAACCCGTCGGACATGGCGCGGCTGGTGCGCTCCGAGACGCAGAAGCTGTCGCTGGGCTACCAAGACATCGTGAAGCTCCAGGGCAGCGCCGCGGAGCCGCTGGGCGGCTTCGGCAACATGATGGCGACGCCGTACTACTGCCCGCCGGGGACGCCGGGGGCCGCGCAGTACCCCACGCTCGACGGCAGCTACGCCGGCCCCTACGCGCCGCCGAGCGCGCCGCCGGCCGCGACGCCGACGCCGGGCGGGGTTCCGCTGACGATGCCGCCGCGGGCCACCCCGACCGACCCGCAGCCGCTGCCGCCGGGGGCGACGCTCACGCCGGGGGCACCCCGCTACGTGACGCCGCAGGGCGTGCCGCTCGCGCCCGTGCCCAACGCGCGGCCGCTGACGGCCCTGGGCAGCAACGGCTTCCCGCTGGTCAAATCGACCGGCGAGCCGACGATCTTCAACGCGCCGGGCACGACGCCCCCGCCGCCGAGTTCCCCCGCGAACCCGGTCCAACCGGTCGGCTCGACCGAGCCGGCCCCCGACGCCGCCAAGGAGGGCAAGCCGTGGACCGTGTTCCCCCGCTAACGATTCTCGCCGGGCTAGCGCTGCTGGGCGGCCCCGGCTGCGTGAGCGCCGAGAAGGCGAAGACGCAGTACACGAGCCTGAAGCAGTCGGTCGGCCTCGCGTCGCCGGAGCCGGTGTCGGAGGTGCTGACCTTCTGGCAGCGCCGCCTGGCCACGCTCAGCGACCCGACGCGCGACGGCGCGATGGTCTCCGGGCTGGTCGGGCAGGTCTTCATGATCTCGCCGACGAGCCAGCCGGCCGAGTCGCGCGGCGACTTGGCGGTCGCGGTGTACGACACGACGGCGCGGCCGCGCGGCCAGCCGGAGGCGAAGCCCGAGCTGTACCACTTCGACCAGGCGACGCTGGCGAAGTTGCGCACCAAGGACGAGCGCTTCGGGG
Organism: Fimbriiglobus sp.; assembly: GCA_043744775.1. Lineage (GTDB taxonomy): Bacteria > Planctomycetota > Planctomycetia > Gemmatales > Gemmataceae > Fimbriiglobus. The sequence continues at coordinate 994 of JAYTUC010000164.1, forward strand.
CGTGTTACGCGCTGTTCCTGCCGTGGCCGGCCGAGTGGGCTGACGTGACCAGCGTCAAGATTCTCGCCCGGTATCAGGCCCCCGGCGGCACGGCGTTGCAGGGCCGCGAGGTGGCGGTGCAACTGGAAACCGAGCGCACCAAGATGACGTGGGAGGAGCAGAACTTCCAGAAGGTCGGCGGCCCGACGCCGCCCGCGCCGGTGGCGACCGCCGCCGACCGCCGCGGCGTGCCGGACCCGCTCAAAATCCTCGCGTCGCTGCGCGGCAAGCCGGCCGCGCCACCGGTCGCGCCCGCGCCGCTGCCGCCGGCGGAGGCGTTCACGCGGTCGAACGTCCCGGTGATGACGGCCGTCGAGCGCACGCCGCTCGTGGCGACGCCGCCGAACACGGTCAACACGAGTTACGCGACCGAGGGGGCCTACGCCGGGCCGAAGCCGGGCGGCCCCGGCCCGCTCGACGGCGTGAACCCCGCGGCGGCCAACGGCCCGCTGCAGCCGATCGTCATCCGGCGGGAGTGAAGTTTCGGCGAGCCGTCGGCGTAAGCCGGGGGTTTCTCTGGCGGCGGCCGACTGTGCGAGTGGGGGTTTGTCCGTTGCCTGGGTTCGCTCACGCGGTTAGCCTGGCGACGAAGTCGTGTGGCGAAATGAGTGGACGCGGGCGGTAGGCAGGATCGGTTCTGCCTTCTGCTAGTTCGGCAGGTAAGGTAAGCGCGAAGCCCTGGTGCGGTTCCACTTCTGTGTCCGTAAGGACGTGTTGCTCGGCGGCATCGGTATCTCGATTGGTATGGGCGGCAGCGACTACGCATTGCTGGGTCGTTTGGCCCCAGGTGCTGGGTGACGCTGTTCCGAAGCGCGATCGATCCGGCTGGTGCGGGATTCCGCACAGAATCGAGCGGGCGATGGGACGGGGCGAGAGGGAACCTCTTTACCGGAAGGTCAACACCCAGGCCCACGGCGTCCGGCATCGCGTCGGGGGCGACTACCGGGACCACCGCGACGACGACCCGGCCGCCCCCCGCGTCGCGATGGCGCGCGGGGTCCGCCGCGGGCTGGACTACACTCCCCTGTTCCGGTTCCTCCGGTCCCGAGTGGGGGACGACTGGGACGAGGTGTTCAGCGAGGCGGTGTCGCGGCTGGACACCCCGGACCCGATCTTCTGGCTCGTCGCCCGCCGGCCCGAGGACGGCCAGAAAGTCGTCCGGATCGGCGAGAGTGCTTACTTCAGCGGGCTGTACGTGGACGAGGGGAACCGGCTGCGGGTGGTCGCCCCCGAAGTTGGCCCCGGAAGCCTGGACCCGTCCTGCCCGTGCTGCACCCACACCCTGAACGGCGTCCCGTTCGTGCGGCCGTATCGCCCGGAAGGGTGACCGCTGCGGCCCCCGCTACGGGCGCGGGGGTCGGCGTTTGTCGGGCCGCACCAGATGCCGCATCAGACCGGTGCTGCGGCTAGCCTTTCCGGGCGTCGCTACGCATACAGCTCGATCGCCTTGAGGATTTCCTCCAATTCGTTGGGCACCTGCACCGCGCGGTTGGCGAAGGCGACGCGCTTGACGCCGCGCTTGCCCAGCACGTCCTCGAACGTCTTGGGGTCGCTGGTGTGGTACGCCACCGTAGCCGTCGGGTCCTTGAGTAGGTGCGCCGTCAGCACGCCGACCACGCGCTCGTCGGGGCCGATGACGCCCTCCTTGACGAGCTTCATCAGCCCCGCGACCGTCGCCGCCGACGCCGGCTCGCAGCCGAGGCCGCCCGCGCCGATCTTCGCCTTGGCGTCGAGCATCTCCTGGTCGGTCACCTCGCGCACCACCCCGCCGCAGCGCTCCAAGGCCCGCAGCGCCTTGGGGAAGTTCACCGGCCGGTTGATCTCGATCGCGCTCGCCAGGGTGTCGGCCTTGGCCCCGGAGTCGTCGAGCATCTTCATGTAGGCGTTGACCTTCTTGTCGTCCGGTGCCCCGCCGTTCCAGCGCACGCCGTGCTTCTCGTAGAGCTGGTAAAAGGTGTCGGCCCCCGCGGCGTTGATCACGGCGATCCGCGGGGGGCGGGCGATCAGCCCCAAGTCGGCGAGTTCCATGAAGGCCTTGCCGAAGGCCGACGAGTTGCCGAGGTTGCCGCCGGGCACGACGATCCAGTCCGGCACCTCCCAGCCGAGGGCCTCCAGGGCGCGGTACATGATCGTCTTCTGGCCCTCCAGCCGGAACGGGTTAACGCTGTTGACGAGGTAGATGCCGAGCTGCCGCGACACCTCCTGCACGCGGCGCAGGGCGTCGTCGAAGTCGCCGGCGATCTGGATGGTGAGCGCCGCGTGCTCGAGCGCCTGCGACAGCTTGCCGTAAGAGATCTTGCCGGAGCCGATGAACACGACCCCGCGCATGAGGTTGGTGCCGGCGCAGTAAATCGCCAGGCTCGCGCTCGTGTTGCCGGTGGAGGCACACGCGGCCCGCTTGGCGCCCACGAGGCCGGCGTGGGTGAACGCGGCGGTCATGCCGTTGTCCTTGAAGCTGCCCGAGGGGTTCATGCCCTCGTACTGCAGGTACAGCCGGCCCGGTTTCATGCCGACGTAGTGGCCGACGCTGTCGCTGAGGCGCGTGAGGGTCTGGCCCTCGCCGATGGTCATGATCTTCGCGTCCGGGGCGAACGGCAGCAGCTCGCGGAAGCGCCAGACGCCCGAGAAATTCAGGGGGTTGGTGCGGTCGGTCCACTTCGACTCGAAGTGCTTGAGGCTCGTCGGCACCGGCAGGCGGTTCCAGTCGTAGGCCACGTCGAGCAGCCCGCCGCACTTGGGGCAGCGGAAGCTCGTTGAGGTCAGCTCGACGGTGGTGCCGCACTGGGGGTGGATGCAGCGCTGGAAGGCGTGGTCAGTCATGGGCGGTTCGGCCATCGCGAGGGAGTGGAGTCACACTTAACTTACCGGAAATCGCGGCCGGCGCTCTCCCGATCGGCACCGCGTGCGGCGAAAATCGCCCGCGGCGGGGGGAATCGTCTGGCGTCGGCGCGGCGATGCGCTAGACTCACGTCATCCGGGACGAACCCGGAGGTTCGCACCGCGCACGCCGAGGACACCATGAGCATCGTTCGCATTGGCCTGGCCGAGAACAAATCGTTCGCCACCGGATACGACGCGATTTTCAAGAAGAAGTCGAAGAAGCCGGCCGCCGCGCCCGCCGCCGCCGCCGCCGCGAAGGCCCCCGCGAAGCCGACGCCCGCCGCGAAAGTCGCCCCCGCCAAGCCGACGAAGCCGGCCGCGAAGCCGGTGCCCGCCGCGGCCAAGGTCGCCGCCAAGCCGGCCGCCAAGCCCGCCCCCGCCGCGAAGAAAGTGGCGTCGAAGAAGAAGTAGCCGAGTACCAGGGAAGCGAGTCATGGCGCTCCACGATTGGGCGAAACTCGACGGCTGGGAGGGCGTCCACCAATTCTGGACCAACGAGATCGCGCGCGACCTGAAGGCGAACCTCCCGCCCGGCTACCGCGCCGTCGTCGGGGCTAGTCCCTTGGTGCTGATGCCGGAGAACGGCGGCAAGCCCGATGTCGCCGTGTCGCAACTGCTGCCCCGACCGGAGCCGTCGCCGGGCGGTTCGAGTCCGTCGCCCCTCGACCCCGACTACCAAGCCGTCGTCACGTTCCTCGAGCAAGACTTGACCCTGAGCGTCACGCGGGGCGGCCGAGTCGTCGCCGTGATCGAACTGATCTCGCCGCGGAACAAGGACCGCTTCGAGTCCCGCGAACAGTACGGCAATCGCTACCTGGGCTACCTCCGCGAAGGCGTGAACGTGTTCCTCGTGGACATCCACCGCCGCCCGGCGAACTTCTCGTTCTCGCAGTACATCGCCGCCGCCCTCGAACTCCCCGCCCCTCCCCTCGCGACGCCGTCCGTGGTCAGCTACGGCCTGCGCGGCCCCGCCGCCGCCGGCGGGCGCTGGCTCGACATCTGGCAGCGCCCCCTCGCCGTCGGGCAGCCCCTCCCCGAGTTGCCGCTGGCGTTACTCGGCGACGACCGCGTCGTGGTCAACCTCGACGCGACGTACACGCGGGCCGCGGCGGACAACTACCTGGAGTAGCGTAGCCTTGGCGAGCCGGAAGGCGTGAGCGCCCGGAGTTGCGCGCTTCGAGAACTCCGGGCGCTCACGCCTTCCGGCTCGCCGAGTGTCACTTCGCCGCGATGGACACGCCGAGTGGCTTCGCCCAGTGCTTGAACTCCGGCGCGTAGTACGGGTACGCGCGGCTCGCCGGGCCGCGGGACGTGCCGGGGGTCTCGGCGATCGCGTCGAAGACGACCGTGACCGACTGCCCCGCGGCCAGGCCGTGGCGGTACAAGACCACCTCACGCGGCCGCACCTCGAAGTGGCTGACCCGCGGCTCGCCGGTCGCCGGGCGCTCCGTGAGCGCCTTCAACTGCTTCAAGTCGGGCGGCAGCCGCAGGCCACTCGGGAGGCCGACGACGGCCATCACCATGCCGACCGGCTTGCCCGAGACGTTCGCTACCACGACGGTGACGCGGGCCGTGTCTCCCTCGCTGTAGTCCGCGCGGTCGAGCGTCGTCGTGACCGTGACGGGGCTGTCAGCGGCGTTCTCGGGCGTCGCGGTGCGGGCCTGCCAGGTCAGCGCGACGGGGGTGCCGGTGCCGCCGGTCGCCTCCACGGTTACCGCGGTCGCGCCGGCGGCCAGCGCCGACTCAGGCACGCCCACGGAGACCGGGCCGGCGTCGGCGCTCGTGAACGCCTTGCGGCCGACCTCGACGCCGCCGACGCGCACGACGAATTCGCCCGACCCACCGGCCCGCGGCTGCCGCCGGGCCTGCTCGGTGATCGCCTTCAATGCCAGGACCGTCGAGTGCGTCGCGCCGAACGCGCCCGAAGGGTCGCGCTGGGCGTTGAGCCACGCCATCGCCTTGGCCAGCGGCGCGGCGAAGAGGTCGGGGCGATCGGCTTGGAACCAGCCGAGGGCGGCGGCGGCGGTCGCCTCGACGGCCAGCGACTTGCCCGACGACGCCGTGAGGCTGGTCGGCACGCCGCCGACTTCGCCGCTGCCGCGTTGCAACTTCACGACGGCTTCGAGCAGCTTCACGCCGTTGGCGTCGCGCTTACGCGAGAGCAAAGCACTGGCCGTGAGCGACAGGAAGAACGGGTCGTCGGCCTCGGGACTGCCCGGCTTCGTGGCCTGGGCGAACAGGGCGTCGAGTTCCTTCGCCAGGTCGCTCGGGGCGTCACCGGACTTCGCCTCGGCCTGCGTGATCGCCCAGGTGACGTAGGCGGCGACCGTCGCCGGCGGGGCGCGGCCGAAGCTGTGCGAAGCGTCCGCCGGCGGCCGGTAGCCGCCGCGGCCGTCGCGCGCGTCGAGCAGGAACTGCTTGGTGCGGGCGAGCAGTTTCGCGTCCACCGGGTAGACGCGGGCCATGTCGGCGAACTGCACGAGGCCGTAGGAAGTCAGCGCGAGGTGGGGCCGGTCGGCCGCGCCGAACCACTCGAAGCCGCGCTTGTCGCCGCCGGTCTGGGGGCACTCGAAGCCGACGAGCCGGGCGTAGCCGCGCTCTAAAAGTCCCTTGGCGCGGGAACTCACGTCGGGGCTGGCCTGGCCGGTCTCGCGCAGCAGGTCCAGGACGAGCACGTTGGGGTAGTTGGCCGACGACGCTTGCTCGAAGCAGCCGTTCGGCTCGCGCAGCAGCCCGTCAAGGCCGCCGCGCACCTCGGCGAGCGCGTTGGGGTAGACGACGACGCTGGCGCGGAGCGTGCCCGGTAACGCAGCCTTCGGAAGTGTGAGCGGCAGCGTCACGCTCTTGGCCAGCAGCCCGGAAGCCGACCCCTCGACGGGGAAGCCGTCCGGCACGACGGCCACCGTCCGCCGGCCGGTGGACGAGGCCGCGGCGTTGCTGCCCGTCAGTGTCGCGTCGAGGCTCAACTCGGCGACGCCGTCGGCTACGGTCGGCGTCAGGGTCATCAGCGCCCGCACGCCGGAGTTCGCAGGCACGGTGATCGCCCCCCGCTCGCCGGTCACCGTCAAGTTCTTGGCGACATCCACGAGGGCCGCGCGAGCCTCGCGGTCGGTGGCGTTGGTCAAGATCACGGGCACCGTCAGCCGGTCCGCGGAGCCGATCTCGGCGGGCAGCTTCACGTCGATCGCGAACGGCGCGCGTGCCTCGATTGCGGTGACGCTCGCGCCGAGGCGGCCGTCGAGGCTGTGCCCGGCGACGAGGACCTGGTAGCCGCCCACGCCGTCGGGCAGGTCGAACTTGACGGTCGCGCGGCCGCTGGCGTTGGTCACCAGCACCGGCTGCCACAGGACGGTTTCGGCGGCCAAGGCGTGCAGATCGAACTCGCGGGAGTCGGACTTGTAGCGGGCGTTGGCGTACTCGCGCACGGCGAGTGTCGGCTCGGGCGGCAGGGCGTCGCGCACGCGCCGGCGGCTCTCGGCGTCGATGTCTCCCGTGACGCGCACCCGGTCGAAGCGCAGGCGCAAGCCGCTCGTGCGGTTGGCGAGGGCGATCATCTCCGGGGTGACGGCCTTCGGCGTCGCCGTGCCGACGGCGAGCGCCGGGTCGGCCGGGCCGACGCGAACGCCGTCGCGCAGGGTGACCGTCCCGCGGCCGCCGGGGGCGACGCCATTGTTAACCGCGCGGGGCACCATCCCCTTTTTGGGAACCCACTGGGGCGGCGCGGGCGGGTTGCCGTCGTTCAGAACGGGTTCGTCGGGGACCAGGAATGGTGTGACTACCGGGTTGCGACCGTTGGCTTTCTGGGTCGCGGCGATGCGCCAGGGGCCGTAGCCCCGGAACGTCAATGCAGTGACGGCCACGGCGAACGCGCCCAGCAGCGCGAAGCCGACGGCCCCGCGGCGCAGCCAGCGCCGCTCGGCCACGCCCCAGCGGCCGCGGGTCAGGCGGGACGCCGCGGCCAGCAGCGTCGCCAGCCCGAACAGCAGGGCCGCGGTGAACGGCAGCCGCGCCCGGCGGTCGTCCATGGCGTCCTGGTAGCTGGCGTAGTCCTTCGCGTCGTCCAGGAAGCGGGCGGTCTCGCCATTGGCGGCCGACTGACTGCGGTTCGACTCCTCCAGCAGCGCGGCGATCGGGGCCTCGTCGCGCCGCTCGCGCTCGGCCTGCACGAGCGCGGCGGTCGCGGCCTCGTAGCGCGGCAGGTGCGTCTCGGCCAGGCGGATGCTCGCCACGCTCGCGCCGGCGACGGCCCGGCGGTTGCCGCCCATCGCCACTAACAGTCGGTCGCCGTCCTCGCTGGCGACGCGCGCCTGGAACGCGCCGGGGGCCTGCTCCGCGAAGCGCCGCCAGCCCTGCGTGCCGAGTACGAGGTCGAGCGCCGCGGCCGCCTTGGGGTGGTCGGTCAGTAGGAAGTCGGCCTGCTCGAGGTCGTCGGGCTTCTGCACCTCGCCGGCCAATAAGAAGTGCGTCGGCAACAGCCGGGCGCTGCGGTCGTCGGCCATCGTCAGTACGGAGCGGTTGACGACCGCCGCCCACAGGATCGCCGGCTTCGGGGCACCGGACTCGTCGGCGGTGGTGACGGTCAACTCGACGGCGGCCCCTGGCAGGAAGCTCGCCCCGGCGGACTGCGTCGCGGCGGTGACCTTGAGGAGTTCGCCGGGGGTGCGGAAGACGAGCCGCTCGGCGACCGGCGTCAGCTCGGCGCGGTCGGCGTCGGCGTCCGGGGCGTCGAACACCGTCACGCGGGTGACGCCGCCGAACTTGGCGGTGCCGAAGTCGAGGGCCACGTCGGTCGGCTTGCCGGGTTGGAGCGTGACGCGGGCGTGGGCCACCGCGCGGCCGCGGGTGTACGCCCCGACGAACAGGCTGCGCTTCGCCGGGCCGACGCCGGTCAACGTCACGCGCAACGGCTCGCCGGGGTTCGTCACGCCGTCGGGAATGTTCAAGACGACGCCGGTGGCCTTGGCGGTCGGCAGTGGGAAGCCCTTCGGCGTCGGCGGGACAATCCCGGTGGGCGTCGCCAGTGTCAGGAAGTCGGCGCGGCCGGCGACGGGCGTGACTGTGAACACGCCCATGCCTTGATTGACCCCCGGCCGGTCGGCGTCGGTCAGTGTCTTGACGGCCGTGCCATCGGACAGGGTCCCCGTCAAGTCGGCCGGCCGGCCGGCGGCGGTCGTGGCGCGGAAGTAGACGCGGTTCGGTACCCCGGCGATCAGGTCGCCGCCCTCGGGGAAGAACTCGACACTCAACCGGCGGGTCGCCAGCGGCACCGGCTTCGAGATGGTCTCGACGACGCCGTTAGCCCGCACGGTCACACTCACGGTCACGTCGGCGATTTCGCCCCGCGGCAGCGTGAACTTGAGCGCGGCGTCGCCCGCGGCGTCGGTGGCCGTCGGGCCTACGTCCAGCGGCAACTTGACGCCCGCCGCCTCGTTGACAGTCGCCAACACGACAACTTCCAGCTTGGCGGCTTGCGGTCGGCTCTGGTTGCGAACGGTCACCTTGGCCCGCACGGCGTCGCCGGGGCCGTAGGTGCGGCCGTCGAGTTCGAGCGTCTTGAGGAACTTGTCGGGCGTGTAGCGGTTGACGAGGAACTTGCGCACGGCCAGCGGCTTGGCCCCCTCGGCCGGCGTGAGCGTCACCAGGCCGACCTCGAAGACCTTCAGTGCGTACTCGCCGCCGGGCAGGGCGGTTGGTAGCTCGAACGCGCCGGTGCCGACGCCGCGCACCGGCAGGCCGTCGGGGCCGACGACGGGGGCGAGCGGCGGGCCGGCGTGGACCGGCCGCGCCAGGCCGACGACCGCGGATCCGGGGACCGGCTGGCCGTCCGGGCCTTCGATCACGAACCGCAGATTCATCTCGCGGTCGAGAGGCCGGAAGCTGGCGCGGTCGAGGGTCACGGAGCGGTAGTAGACGCGCTCGCCGGGGCGGTACAGCGGCTTGTCGGTCGCGAGCATCGTCGCCGCCCGCGGCTCGCCCAGGCGCACCGTCTCGGTGACGGTCGCGGCCTCGGCACCCCCGTCGCGGTTGGCGTCGGTGGCACTCACGGTCAGCGTCGGCGTGGTGCCGATGGGCAGCCTGGCCCAGAGGTTCGCGGGCAGCGTCACCGTCGCCCCGTTCGCCCCGAGCGCCTCGTCGCGCTGCGTGAACAGGGGCTGGCCGTCGGGGCCGGCGACCGTGGCGACGAGCGTCACCGGCCGGGCGTTCGGGCCGGCGACGCGGACGCGGTACTCGTTGGGGGCACCGACTATCGCGGTGGCCGGGCCGTCGATCTCGAGCGTGAACGGCGACGCGGCGCGCGCCTTGGCGGCGCGGCCCTCGGCCGCCATCCACTCCTCGGCGGCGCGGTCGTGGGCGGCGCGGGCGGTCGATGCGGCGGCGGCCAGGCCGGCGCGGGCCGCAGACACCTCGCGGGCGACGCGGTTCGACTCGCGCTCGGCGGCGTCGAGCTTGACGAACGAGTCATCGACGGCGACGCGGAACCAGGCGGTGGCGGCGAGGTCGCGCAGGCCGGGGCCGCCGAGCGCCGCCCCGGTCAGGAGTAAGCTGGCGGCGACGGCCCAGCGTAGCCCGGCCTCGCGCACGGTGCGCGGCCGGCGGGCGCGCGGTTCGGCGGCGGACTCGGGCGCGGGCGGCGTGAAGGTGACGTCCGGGTGCGCGGTCTTCGAGGCGCTGGCGATCAGCCCGACGGACTTCGCTTGCGCGGCGCGGCACTCGGCGCAGTCGCGCAGGTGGGTCGCCATCGGCCAGGCGTCGGCCTCGTCGAGCAGGCCGTAGGCGTGGTCGAGGAGTCGGTCCCGGTACGTCTCGCACGTCGTCGTCATCGCAGTCCCCCGGTCCCCACTTGACTCGCCGCGCCCCCGCCCCAACACTAGCCCATCAAGGGGGCGGCGGGTCCGGGTTCAGCGCCCGGCGTAGCTTTTGCAACGCGGCCCGCATCTGCGTCTTGATCGTGCCGACCGGCGTACTGCGGGCCTCGGCGATCTGCTCGTAGGTCAACTCGCCGTTCTGCCGCAAGAGGAACACTTCCTGCTCCTCGGGGCGCAACTCCGTCAACGCCTCGCGCAAGCGGGCGAGCGTCTCCTGGTCTTCGAGCGCCAGGCCGGGGGCGAGGTCGCGCGTCGAGAGCATGATTTCCTCGGCGAGCAACGGCTTGACCCGGCGACTCCAGGCGCTACGCTGCGTGTCGCGCGCGGTATTCATCGCCACGCGGAACACCCAGGCGCGCAAATTCTGGATGTCCGGGACGCTCTCGCGCGTCCGCCAGCACTTCAGGAACGCCTCTTGCGCCGCCTCTTGGGCGTCATCGGCGTTTCCCAGGAGGTAGACGAGCGTCGACATCAGCTCGTCGCGGATGTCTCGGAACATCGCGGTGAGCGGGTGTTCCGCGTCGCCTGGGCCGCCCGGCTCGCCTACGGAGTCTGTCCCCACGTCTTTCCTCATGGGGCTACCCTACCGACACGACGAGGCACGCCCCGCCACAGTTTGGCGAATCGCGCGTGAGAACGACCCGCGCGATAACTGCATGGTACGGACGGCGCGCATTTGTGGCGGGCGGTGGCAATTCTGACGCCGGCGCGTGGACCTTGGCGTGAGACGTGCAGATAATCCCCCCATGCCCACCCCGCTCGCCCCCCGCTTCGCCCTGAGCCTCCGCGAGCGCCGCCCGGAGCTGATGGACGACCCCGCCCTCGACCCCGCCGCCCACCGCCACGCCCTCGCCGGCCTGGCGCGCCTCAACCGCGTCTCCCGCAGTGCCGCCGCCGTGTGGCCCGCGATCCGCCGACTGGCCGCGACAATGCCCGGCCGCCCGCTGAAGTTGCTCGACGTGGCGACCGGCAGCGGCGACGTGCTGCTCGGCCTCGTCCACAAGGCCCGCCGCTGCGGGGTCACGCTGGAGGCCGCCGGCTGCGACCTCAGCCCGGTAGCTGTGGCCGCGGCCACCGAGGCGGCGGCGGCGGCGGGGCTGCCGGCGACGTTCTTCGAGGCCGACGTGTTGCGTGATCCGCTGCCCAAGGGCTACGACGTGATCGTCTGCTCGCTGTTCCTGCACCACCTCGACGACGGCGACGCCACGAAGCTGTTCCGGCGGATGCGTGCGGCCGGCCCGCGGCTGGTCGTCGTCAACGACCTGGCGCGGTCGGCGTTCAACCTCGCCGTCGTCTGGGTCGCCTCGCGGGCGTTCTCGCGCTCCTACGTCGTCCGCACCGACGGCCCGCTCTCGGTCCGCGCCGCCTTTACCCCGGCCGAGCTGCTCGCGCTGGCGCACGGGAGCGGCCTGGACGGTGCGACCGTTGCGCCGCGCTTCCCCGGCCGCATGATCCTCGAATGGCGGGCCTCTTGACTCCCCTCGTCTGGGACGTGGCGGTCGTCGGTGCGGGGCCGGCCGGTGCAGTCACGGCTTACGCGGCGGCCCGGCGCGGCCTGTCCGTGATTCTGCTCGACAAGGCGACTTTCCCGCGCCGCAAAGTCTGCGGCTGCTGCTTGAACGCCCACGCCCTCTCGGCCCTCGACGCCGTGGGCCTGGGCGACTTGCCGCGCCGACTCGGGGCCGTGCCGCTGACCCGCATCGCCCTCGCGGCGAGGGGCCGCACGGCGACGCTGCCGCAAGTCGGCTCGGTGAGCCTGTCGCGGGACGCTTTCGACGTGGCGCTGATCGACGCGGCGGCGAAGTCCGGGGCAATCTTTCGCCAGGGGGTCGCCGTCAAACTTGAGGGGCGCGACGCCGGCGTCTGGCACCTCGACGCGGGCGGACCGATTCGCGCGCGGCGGCTCGTCGATGCCAGCGGGCTGAACGGCCGGCTGCTCAACCCCGACCCGGTCGTGTCGCCGACGGCCCGACTGGGGGCCGGCACCGTGATCGAGTCCGCCCCAGGCGAGTACGCGCGGGGCACGATTTACCTCGGGGCGGGCCGCGGCGGTTACGTCGGCCTGGTGCGGCTCGAAGACGGCCGGCTCGACGTGGCGGCGGCCTTCGACGCGGCCCACGTCCGGGCGTCCGGGTCGCTGGCGGCCGCCGCCGACGCCGTGTTGCGCGAGGCGGGGATGCCGACGCTGCCGTCGAATGCGAACTGGAAGGGCACGCCGCCGTTGACGCGGCGCAGCCGGCGGATCGCCGGGCCGGGCTGGTTCGCGGTGGGCGACGCGGCGGGGTACGTCGAGCCGTTCACCGGCGAGGGGATGGCTTGGGCTATCGCCGGGGCCGCCAGCCTGATACCCATGTTGGCCCTCCCCGAGGGGCCGGCAGTCGTTGCGGCTTGGCGCGGGGCGTACCGTAAGCATGTCGTGGCGCGGCAGTATCCCTGTCGGGCGATTGCGGCGCTTCTGCGGGCACCGAGGTTGTGCGGGGTGGTGGTCGGGGCTTTGCAGCGGTGGCCGGCTGCGGCGGGGCCGGTGGTGCGTCAACTGAACCGTCCACTCACTGCTTCGCTACGGGGATCTTGATGCCGCTGACGATTCTGGGCTTGGGGACCGCGGTGCCGCCACCCGTCACCCGCCAGGCCGACGCCCTGATTGCCGCCCGCCTCCTGAGTGACCCCGCCGTCGCCGGGGCCGCCTGGCTCGGCCCGGTCTACGAGCGCTCCGGAGTCAGGACCCGGCACCAAGTCTTGGGCGAAGCGTTCGTCGCCGACATGGTCAACGGCACGCGCACTTCCGGCTCGCCGTACCTGCCCAGCGCGGACAGCCGCGGCCCGCGTACCGCCTGCCGCATGGCGCTGTACGCCAAGCACGCCCCGACGCTCGCGCTGGAGGCCGCGTGGCGGGCGCTCGACGCGGCCGACGTTTCCCCGGCGAGGGTCACGCACCTCGTCACCGTGTCGTGTACCGGCTTCGTCGCCCCCGGCGTGGACTTGATCTTGTCGAAGGAACTGGGCCTGTCGCCGAACGTCGAGCGGCTGCACGTCGGCTACATGGGCTGCCACGGCGCGATCAACGGCCTCCGCGCCGCCCACGCGATTGCCCACGACCCCGACGCGGTGGTACTCGTTGCGTGCGTCGAGTTGTGCAGCATCCACTACTACACCGGCCCGGAGTCGGACAAGGTCGTCGCTAACGCCTTGTTCGCGGACGGCGCGGCGGCCGTCGTCGGCGTCGGCCGGCCGTTCGAGGCGGGGCCGGCGGTGACCGCGACCGGGGCGTGCGTCTTGCCGGACTCCGGCGGCGACATGGGCTGGACGATCGGCGACCACGGCTTCGAGATGACGCTGTCGCAGCGCATCGCCCCGATGATCGCCGCGCACCTGCGGCCGTGGCTCACCACCTGGCTGGCGAAGCGCAACCTGACGCCGGGCGACATCAGGCACTGGGCGATCCACCCCGGCGGCCCGCGCATCCTCTCGGGCGTCCAGGAGACGCTGAACCTCACGCCCGAGCAGATGGCCCCGTCGCGCGGGATTCTCGCCGACTACGGCAACATGTCGTCGCCGACGGTGCTGTTCATCCTCGACCGCTTGCGACAGCAGGCCGCGACCGGCCCGACGGTGCTGATCGCGTTCGGCCCCGGCCTCGTCGCCGAGGCGGCGCTGATCGAGTGACTTTGGCGAGCCGGAAAGCGTGAGCGCCCGGAGTCCCGTGCACACGCAGGACTCCGGGAGCTCACGCTTTCCGGCTCGCCAACTGTCACTTCTTCAGTGTGGTCAACTCCGCGTCGGCCACGTCCCACATGTAGTGGCCGATCTTGAACTTCTCGACCGCGGCCGTCAGGTGCTCGGTGCGCTTCGCGGCGTCGCCGGCGGACTCGTGGAAGAGCGCGACGTACAGGTTGGCGTAGAAGCGGGCCTCCTTGCCGGCCTCGGTGTCGGGCTTCAGTTTGTCCGCGGCGGCCAGCACGTCCGCAGGCGTCAGTTGCCCGGCGAAGAGCTTCTGCACCTCGGCCATCGGCACGCGCGGGTCGCGGGTCACGGCGATGAGTTGCGCCCGCGCCTTGGCGGGGCCGGCGACCTTGGCGTTGCACAGGTAGTGCCACGCGGCGTTCTCCACGTCCTCGGGGTTAGCCTTGCGGTGCGTCTCGAACTGCGCGACGCCCTCGGCGAACTTGCCGGCGTAGTACAAGGCGATGCCACGCCGCCAGTGCTCCGGGGCGAGTTCCGGCTTGAGCGCGAGCACCGCGTCGAAGTCGGCCACGGCTTCGGCGTACTTGCCCGACTTCAACAGGGCGTCGCCGCGGCGGTCGAGGGCGGTGACGTTCTTCGGCTCGATCGCCAGCGCCGCGGTGAACGCCGCGACGGCCCCCGCCTGGTCACGCGACTGCCCGCAGGCGAGGCCGAGCAGCATCCGCGGCTCGACGCGCTTCGGCTCCGCCGCGGCGGCGAGTTTCGCCTGCTCGATGGCCGCCTTGAAGTCGTCCTTGCGGTACGCCTCCTCGGCCTTGCGCAGCGGGTCGTCTTGCGCCCGGCCAACGCCCGGCGTGAGGGTGCCGAGGGTGAGCGCGAGGGCGGCGACGGTTAGCCAAAGTTTGGGGGCCACGGCCACCCTCCGGGTTGCGAAGTCTCGGATTCCGCGGCCCGCGCCGCGGTGCCCACTATAATCGCTGAATCGTCGATCGCGTCACGCATTCCGGGCGGACTCAACCGTGGACAAGCAGGGCATCGTGCGGGTTCTCGGGCCGGCCCTCGCGGCGTCGGCCGTCGTGCTGCTCGTCGGGGTGCTCGTCTACTCCAGCGAGTGGGGCGGCGAGAAGCCCGCGCCGGGCAAGCCGCTCGCCCCCAGCGTCGCGGCCAAGGGCAAGGGCGTGGCGGTCGATCCGGCCGACGCCAACGACGCCGGCATGGCCGACGCGATGCCCTCGGCCGACGCCCCCGAGTGGCAGGACGCCGGCAGCGGCCTCAAGACCTGGGACGTGAAAGTCGGCAGCGGCGGCGTCGAGGCCGAGTGCCCCGTCGGGGCCAACGTCACGATCCACTACACCGGCTGGACGCTCAACGGCTCCTCGTTCGACAGCAGCCGGAAGGGCGCGAGCCCGTCGCCGGCCAGTTTCCCCCTCGGGACCCTCGTCAAGGGCTGGCAACTCGGCATCCCCGGCATGAAGCCCGGCGGCGTCCGCCGGCTGCTGATCCCCGGCGCGCTCGCCTACGGCGCGGCCGGCGGCGGCGGCGGCAAGATCCCGCCGAACGCGACGCTAATCTTCGAGATCAAGATGCTCGGCTTCAACTGAACCCCGTCTCCCGTGTTTTAGGAAGGACTCCGACGATGCCGACCCGGACTTGGTGCGCCCTGCTGCTCGCGGCGGGCCTGACGACGTTCTCGACCCTGACCCCTGGGTCTGCTCAAGACCCTGCCCCGAAGAAGGAGGCCCCCGTGGCCGACCCCGTACTCCCCGCGCTCGACGCCAAGGAGTGGAAGAAGACCGACAGCGGCCTCGAAATCTGGGACGCGAAGGAGGGCACCGGCGACGCCGTCGTCAAGGACGCCACCGTCACCATCCACTACACCGGCTGGACCCTCGACGGCAAGATCTTCGACAGCAGCGTGCAGCGCGGCACCCCGGCGACGTTCCCCCTGCCGCGGCTCATCAAGGGCTGGCAGGAGGGCATCCCCGGCATGAAGCCCGGCGGCGTCCGCCGGCTCAAGATCCCCGGCCCCCTCGCCTACGGTGCGGCCGGCGGTGCCGGAGGCAAGATCCCCCCCAACGCGACCCTCGTGTTCGAGATCGAACTCTTTAAGGACCCCATGAAACTCCCCGACCTGACCGCGAAAGACTGGAAGAAGCTCGACAACGGCGTGCGCCTGTGGGACGTGAAGGAGGGCACCGGCGACGTGGTGGCCAAGGGCGCGACGGTGACGATCCACTACACCGGCTGGACGCTCAACGGCAAGGTGTTCGACAGCTCGCGCACCGACCGCGGCAAGCCGGTCGAGTTCCCGCTGGCGAGCCTGATCAAGGGCTGGCAGGACAACGTCCCCGGCATGAAGGTCGGCGGCGTGCGGCTGATGGAACTCCCCCCGGAGTTCGCCTACGGCAAGGCCGGCGCGGGGGCCGACATCCCGCCGAACAGCACGCTCGTGTTCGAGATCGAAGTCTTCGGCGCGAAGGGCCGGTAAGACGAAAACCGATCTCCCGCAGAGACGCGAAGGGCGCAGAGAAGACCCAATTCAAGTTTTGGTCTTCTCTGCGCCCTTTGCGTCTCTGCGGGAGATCGGTTTTGCTTTTTAGTGCTCCAACTGGAACCAGTCGGGCGAGGTCGCCTCGTACTTGCTGTACGTCTCGTCCTCGTCGGGCGGCTCGAACGCCAGCCCGGCGGCCGTCAACTCGGCCAGCATCACGGCCACGCCATCGACCTGCACCATGTACTCCCGCGTCACCGCGCCGCCGGCCGACTCGAAGGCGGTCGCCTCGGCGTAAACCTTCTCGTAGTCGTCGGGCTTCGCGCGGAGCATGTGCGTCCAGAAGGCGGTGAGCCGGCCCTTCAGCGCCGCCTCGGACTCGCCGGGGGTGCCGCGGACCGTGACGCAAACGTACTCTTCCATTCGCCGACCCGCCTGGTATGTCACCCGGAACCCCCGCCATGATAGCGGTCGCGCCGGCGGCGGCGGGAAAATTGCTGGGGGCCGTCTACCAAACGCGGGGCGGCGGTTCTACGATTCCAACACGTCGCGCCGGTTGAGGGATGCAGTTGATGCGGACACTCGTCGTCTCGGACATCCACAGCAACGCCGCCGCGCTCGAGGCGGTCGTGATCGCCGCGCGCGGGCCGTTCGACGCGGTCCTCTGCCTCGGCGACATCGTCGATTACGGGCCGGACCCCGCCTGCTGCGTCCACTGGGTGATGCGCCACGCCACCCACTGCGTCCGCGGCAACCACGACCACGGCGCGGCCCAAGACGTCGAGATCGTCGGCGTGAGCGGCTTCCGGTTCCTCACCATGTCCACCCGCCGGCACACCCGCCAGCAACTCCTACCCGAACACGTCCGCTACCTCGGCTCGCTGCCGACGACGAAGCTGCTCACGATCGGCGGCCAGCGAATCATGATGGTCCACGCCTCGCCGCGCGACCCGATGGACGAGTACGTGCCGAACGACCCCGAGGCGTGGGCGTCGCGCCTGAACGGCCTGCCGGTGGACTTGCTGCTCGTGGGCCACACGCACTTGCCGTTCGCGCTGACGGCCGGCCGCACGACGGTCGTGAACCCCGGCAGCGTCGGCCTGCCGCGCGACGGCAACCCGAAGGCCCGCTACGCGCTGCTCACGGACGGCGTGGTGACGCTGCACGAGGCGGAGTACGACGTCGGCCGCACGGTCGCCGCGGTCCTGGCGGCCCCGCTCGACCCGCTGGCGCAGGCGATGCTGACCGACGTGTACCGCAAGGGCCGCTACTGTCACCCGCCGGGGCTGCCGGTGCCGCCGAAGATCAGCGGCTACTTCTGCCCCGTGAAGCCGCCGTCGAGTTAAGTGCGTGGCGAGCCGGGAGCGTCAGCGCCCGGAGTTCTTCGCGCGACGCACGTGCGAGGTACTCCGGGCGCTAACGCTTCCGGCTCGCCCCACCCCACTTTGCCCTTCGCGCCCCCGCCACTGCCGAGTATACCGTCGCGCCGGGGTACCGTGGGGAGGGGTGACGCATGGCGATTCGCGTGTTCGCGGGGGGGGCCCTCGCCCTCTCGCTCTCGGTGATTGCCCTCGCCCAGGTGCCGCCGGCCGCGCCGGGCCTCTCGGCGCTGCACCGCAACGGCTTCTCCGCCAAGGCGACGTTCTTCCTCAAGGGCGACGCCAACATTCGCTACGAGGAGCGGGACCACAAGGTCTCCGCCGAGCACCACAAGAGCGCGGCGACCTCGGAGTACCTCAAGGTCGAGGCGAACCCGCCCGGCGGCGCGACCGACAAGGAGTTCGTCCACTACTACTACGAGTGCCCGCCGGCCCCGCTCACCGAGCAGCTCGTGCTCAGCGTGCAGTTGAAGGCGTACCGCGCCGGGGCGCAGGTCAAGGCCCGCGTCGTGTTCCCGCGCGAGAAGGACCCCAAGAACCCCGACTTCGCGCTCACGACCGTGCTCGCCGGCGACACCTACGACAAGGTCCGGCAGTGGCAGTCGATGACACTCGGCGACCCGCTCGACACCTTCAAGAAGCACCTGCCGGTGTTGCAGGCCCGCCTCGGCCGCGCCGTGGACCCGACCGACGCCTACATCGACCGCATCATCCTCAACGTCTACGCGGGGCCGGGGGTCTCGGAGGTCTGGATCGACGACCTCGAAGTCGGCCCCGTCAAGGGCGACGCCCCGCCCTTGGCCAAGGGCGACGGCGCGGTCGGCCGGCTGGCGAAGAACCCCAAGGCGGTGCCGGTCGAGTTCGGCGACGGGCAAATCCTCGTGGACGGCGACCCCTTCTTCATGCTCGCCATCCGCCACACCGACACGCCCCTCAAAACGCTGCGCGACGCGCAGTTCAACACCGTCTGGTTCCCCAACGACGCCGCGCCCGCGACGATCGAGGAGGCGATCCGGCACGGCTTCTGGATCGTGCCGACGCTGCCGCTGCCGGCCGGCGAGTGGGACGCCAAGCGTAAGCCGAAGCGGCCCGACGACAAGGCCATCGAGCGCGACGCCGACCTCACGGCCGGCTACCTGCGCAAGTTCCTGTCGAACGACGCCGTGCTGATGTGGCACTTCGGCGACGGCCGCACGACCGAGGACCTGGGCCGCGTCGTGCGGGCCGCGGAGGTGGTGCGCAGTTACGACCCGCGCCGGCCGCGCTCCGTGGACCTGTGGGACGGCTACGGGGCCTACTCGAAGTACGTCAACGCCGTCGGGGCGCACCGCTGGCCGCTCTTCTCGAGCCTCGACCTGTTCGCCTACAAGGACTGGCTCGAGCAGCGGCGGGCCTTGATCACGCCGGGCAAGATGATGTGGACCTGGATTCAAACCCACCTGCCGGAGTGGTACGCGGCGCAGCTGTGCGGCAGTGCCGACCCCGCCGAGTTCGCCGAGCCGGTCGGCCCGCACCCGGAGCAGATCCGCATCCTGACGTACCTGGCCATCGCCTCGGGCTGCCGCGGCCTGGGCTACTGGTCGGACAAGTTCCTCTCGAAGGACACGCACCACGGCAAGGGCCGGCTGCTCGAAATCGCGCTACTCAACTCCGAGGTCGATATCCTGCGCGAGGTGCTCGCCGGGGCCACCGACCCGGCCGTCTGGGTGCCGACGAGCGACGGCCGGGTGCCGGCGGCGATCGTCCGCGGGCCGAAGGACATCCTCGTCGTGCCGATCTGGCTGGGCGACGGCACGCAGTACACGCCGGGCATCTCGGCGCTCGCGGAACTCAAGCTCACCGTGCCGCAGGTGCCCGAAGGCTCGATCGCCTGGCGCGTCACCGCGGCCGGCGTCGAGCAACTGCCGCGGACGGTGCGCAAGCCGAACGGCCTCGAAATCACCGTCACCGAGTTCGACGTGGCGTGCGCGATCGTCATCACGCCCGACCTGGGGGGCACCGGCAAGGTCGCCCGCTGGCAGGACAACGCCAGCTTCCGCAGCGGCGAGACGGCCTCGCGCTGGGCGCAGCTGCAAGCCGTCGAGCAGTACGAGAAGACCTGCCGCACCCACGCGGCGATTCTCGCGGCCGGCGGCCTCGAGCACGAGTTCACGCCGGAGTTGCTGGCCAAGTCGAAGGACGCGATGGGCAAGGCGCGCGAGTACTTCGACAACAAGCAGTGGGACGTGGCCTACCGCGAGAGCCGCCGGGCCTTGCGGCCGCTGCGCCAACTGATGCGGGCCGACTGGGACCGCGCGGTGCAGTCGCTCGACGCGCCGAGCGCGTCGCCGTTCGCGGTGAGCTTCTACTCGCTGCCGCAGCACTACGCCCTCGCCGCCGAGGTGCGCTCGTCGCGCCCGGCCGGCAACGGCTTCCCGCACGGCGGCTTCGAGCTCAACGCCAAGGCCCCGGCGGCGGGTGCCGCGGTCGATTCGCTGCCCGGCTGGAAGGCCCGCAAGTCGATCCTCGACGCGGCCGACGGCGTCGCCGCGATCGTCAACTCCGACGCCGCGGGCGTCGCCGACCCGCCCCTGCCGCCGATTATCCTGGCCACCGACCGCAACGCCCCGCTGCGCTCGTTCCTGCCGCCGCCGGACGTGCGGCGGCCGAGCCTGTGCAACCACACGCTGTCGCTGGCGATCGCGCCGCGGACGGGCGTGGAGAAGGACGGCAGCCCCGCCGCGCCGACGCAGGCGCTGGAGCGCGCGATCGTGGCCGTGGACAGCCCCGCCGCCGACTTCGCGCCGGGGGCGCTGGTGCGGGTGAGTTTCTGGGTCAAGGTGCCCAACGGGATCTACGGTGCCGCCGACGGCCTGGTCGTGTTCGACAGCGCCGGCGGCGAGCCGCTGGGCGTGCGCACGCGGTTCCAGCCGACGTGGAAGCAGTACAACCTGTACCGCCGCGTCCCCGCCGACGGCAAGATCTCGATGACGTTCGCGCTGACCGGCTTCGGCACCGCCTACATCGACGACGTGAAGATCGAGCCAATGGTGGGCGGGGGGAGCTGATCGGGGCGAGGTCTCCCGCCGCTCGCCGGGAATGAGTCCGCCGCGTTGGTGAACTTGGCCACCTCGAAGCCCTTCCACTTCCGATAGCGACCGTACATCACGACGACGGTCAGCGTGCCGGCCGGCTTTAGGAACGCCACCTTGCCTGCTAGCGGGCCGTGTCAGATGCAGCGACCGATTTGGCAACTCGCGAAGTTGATCGCTTAACTTTTTGAGTTGTTGCCAAGCCGGCGATTCTTATCACTGAGAAGGGCAGCTTGATTCGCAAGCCGCATCCTATCAGCTTGCTTGTAGCGTTCAAAGAACGCTATTTTAGCCTTGGATGCAGCACTAAAGAATGCGTCTTCCCTCTCCCGTCGCAGCTTAACAACTTCCTTGTGCCGCTCATCAGATGCCACTTTGGATTTGTGAGCTTCGAGCATGTCTTCAACAGCCTTGAAGCGGCGCGCACCAACTTTATTGTCGGCAATTAACTCTAGCACTACGAGTCCACCAACAGCCTCACAAGGATTGAGGGAGTACACGAACTCCTCGTTAACCACAGTGCCGTCGGAGCAGCCGATGACGAAGACCGCAGAGATACCTGGTTCGATGACGGTTGCCTCTAAGATCACCCCGAACACAACACGGCTGCCATCCGGAACGCCGCCCCGAATGCCTCGCTTAAGCCAAGCCATGTCGGGCTGAGTCGCCATGCAGGCGTGTTTGGGCCAAGGTGGCCCGAGCATGTCGAACCAGACGCTCCCACGGTTGTGGCGCACGAAGAACACCGGCCGTCGGCATTTCGGGCATGTAGACGGTTTGCAGATATCCGTTTGGTCCCAAACAGCTTTAGTCCCGGTTGATGGGATCGGGCCGCTCGAACTGTAGGATGATGCACCGTTGTGATTGACCCCACCCCAACCACAAGTGCAGTCGGGCGGGTGACCGTAGCCATTGCAAGTATGAAGTCGCAAGACGCACCCCCGGAACGTTAGTCTGTAAACGTTTTTTCGCTGTCCAACAACTGGCGTTTAGCAAGATTTTTACACACCGCATACGTCTGCAGTTTTGTGTGTCGCCGAGCAACCTCGGATTGTAGAGACCGTCGTCATGCTCCTCAACGCCGCTATCGTCCCCGCTGACAACGTCTGTGTCAACAACCAATTCCCGATCATCTTCCCACATGCCAGCTGCCTCACTCCGCAGCGTGCGTGTACTTCGCCACTTCGAAGTTCTTCCACGTGCACTTCCGCTTGCGGCCGTCCAGTTCGACTTCGATCACGACGGTCAGCGTGTCGGTCGGCTTCAGGAAGGCGGCCTTCGCGACGAAGTGCGAGCAACTGCCGGTCGCCTCGCCTTTGGGGCGCTCGTCGGCCGGGGCCGGCTCGAGGGTTAGCGGGAACTCCTCGGCCCCACGCCGGGCCACGCCGGACAGCTTCAGCGTCGGCAGCGCCACCGGCGTCGCCGGGTCGTCGGTCGTCTCGACGAACACGTCGAGTTCGTTGCCGTCCTTCGCCGACAGGTGCGCGGTCAGCTTGGCGTGGTACTTACCGAGGTGCCCGATCATCATCTTGCCCGACGAGTGGTCGTGGCCCTCGTCGTGCCCCTTCTCCTGCGGCAACGCCTGCGTCGCCGGGGTGGCGGGGGCCGTGGGGGCAGTGTCGGAGCAGCCGGCCAGGGCGGTCAGGCCGGCCAGGAGTAGGAGAGTGCGCATGGGGCGGGCCTCGGGTTACGGGTGGACGGGGAAGAACGGCGGCGGCACCTTGGGGCCGCCCTTGAAGTCGATCAGGCTCACGCCGGTGACCGTCAGCACCAGGAAGCCGACCGCGAAGATCAGGCCGACCGACGACAACACGAGTCCCGCGACGGCCAGCTTGCGCGACGGCGTGTCCCGGCTGAACGCCGCGCAGGCCAGCCCCGCGGCGCTCGTGAGCAGCGTCAGCGGCCAGACGCAGAACAGCAGGCAACTCACGACGCCCAGCATCAGCGACAGCACGGCCGCCGCGCTGACCGGTGCCCGGCGCGCCCGGCGGGGTGGGCGGCGCGGCTCGTCGTCATCCTCGAAGTCGGAGCGGCGGCTGGGGCGTAGCCGCGTGGGAGGGGTCGCCGGCGCGATCGGCACGCCCGCGCCGCAGCGCCAGCAGGCGACCACGCCGCCGGCGTCGCCCGGCTCCGCCACTTGACCCGCCCCGCACTGCGGGCACGGCACCACGCTGCCCATCCGGTCGCGCCTCGGGTCAGTCCTTGAAAATGTCACTCACCGATTGGTCCTCGTGGATGCGCTTGATCGCGTCGGCCAGCAGCGGGGCGACACTGATGACCGTGACCTTCGGCAACTTGTCACGCTTGTCCTTCGACAGCGGCACGGTGTCCGTCACGACGATCTGCTCGACCGGTGCGTCGCGCAGTCGCTCCACCGCCGGGCCGCACAGCACCCCGTGCGTGGCACACACGTAAATCTTCTTGGCGTTCGACTTCTTGGCGATCTCGATGGCGTTGACCATGCTCGACGCCGTCGAGATCATGTCGTCGAAGATGACGACCGTCTTGCCGGCGAGCGGCGCGCCGATGAGGTGGGCCGCCTTCGTCTCCTCGCCGCTGGAGCGCCGCTTATCCACCACCGCGATTTGCCCGCCGAGCCGCCGCTGGTAGTGCAGGGCCTTCTTGACGTTGCCCTCGTCGGTGCTCAGGACGACGAGGTCGTCCGGGGCGATGTTCCAGGTCCGCACCTGCGCGGTGATCTCCTTGACGGCGTACAGGTGATCGACGGGGATGTTGAAGAAGCCCTGAATTTGCGCGGCGTGCAGGTCGAGGCACAGCACGCGGTGCGCCCCCGCGGCGGTCAGCAGGTCGGCGACGAGCTTCGCGCTGATCGGCACGCGGCCGGTGTCCTTGCGGTCCTGGCGGGCGTAGCCGAAGTACGGCACCGCGACCGTCACGCGCGCGGGTGACGCGCGCTTGAAGGCGTCGAGGATGATGAGGAGTTCCATCAGGTTCTCGTTCACCGGCGGGCAGGTCGGCTGGACGATGAACACGTCGCGGCCGCGCACGTCCTCGTCGATGCGCACCGACGACTCGCCGTCGGGGAAGTTGCCGAGGTTGAGGTTCCCTAAAGGGACGCCGAGGTGCTTGGCGATGCTGTCGGCGAGCGGCTTGTTGGCGCGCCCGCTGAAGACTTTGAGCTTGTCCTTGATGCCGGGGGAGGTCACGGGCGGTCACCAGGCGGGGGTCGCCCGACGCGCGAAGGCGGCGGGCGGCGTCACCCGCAGTGGACGGCGGCTGACGTTCAAACGCCTGGCCACGCGGGGGGCCGCTATTATGCGAAGCGGACGAACGCGGGTCAATCAGACAACTTCGTGACCGGCGAGCCGGAAGCGTCAGCGCCCGGAGCTTGCGCGTTCCGAACTCCGGGCGCTGAC
>JAYTUC010000165.1:0-63906 GCA_043744775.1 Fimbriiglobus sp.
GCGTTCAATTTCGGCGTCCCCGCCGCCGGCCCGGTGACGCAACTCGTCTACCTCAAGCGGCTGCTGCGCGACGGCGTGACGCCGGACTTGCTGCTCGTCGAAGTGTTGCCGAGCATGTTGGCGGCGAGCGCCGACGGCCGGCCGCAGGAGTGCGGGATGCTGTCCGCCGACCGGCTGACGCGTCGCGAGTGCGACGCCGTCGCCGGCTACGGCTTCCCCGCGGACGCCCTCCACGCCCGCTGGGCGCGGACCGTCGCCCTGCCGGCGTACTGGCTGCGCTTCCAGGCCCTCGCGCGAATACTGCCGAGCAGCCTGCCGTGGAACGTGCGCTGCGACTGGAGCCGCGGCGCGGACGGCGACGGCTTCAGCCGCGCCTGGGCGCAAAGCGTGGACGACGAGAAGCGTACGACGCTGACCGAGAACGCCCGCCGCGAGTACGCCCCGACGCTGGCCGCCTACGCCCCCGGCGGCCCGGCCGTCGCCGCGCTCGACGACCTGCTCGCGCTCTGCTGCGACCGCGGCGTGGCCGTGCGGCTGGTGCTGATGCCCGAGTCGAGCGACTTCCGCGGCTACTTCCCGGCGGAGGGGTACGACCGGCTGTTGCGGCGTCTCGGCGAGTTCGGCGTGCCGCTGGTGAACGCCCGCGAGTGGCTCGACGATTCGGCGTTCTACGACGGCCACCACGCCTTCGTCGCTGGGGCCGACGCGTTCACGGAGCGACTGACGCGCGAGGCCATCGCCCCCGCGCTGACGGCGGGGCGTTGACATGCGCCGTCACTCCGCTCGCACGGTATGGGCATTCTTCGCCACGCTGTTGGCCGTGAACTTCGCGCTCATCGCCGCGCTCGAGCACGCCCCGCCGCGCTGGCACGACCCCGAGTACGGCAAGCGCCTGGGCCTGCTCCAGGCTCGGCAACGCGAGCACCCCGGACGGCCGTTCGTCGTCGCGCTCGGCAGTTCGCGCGTCGCCATCGGCTTACACCCGGCGTCGCTGCCCGTCGAGCCGGGCGGGCCGCTGCTGTTCAACATGGCGCTCGTCGGTAGCGGCCCCGTGATGGAGCTGCTGGCCTTTCGCCGGCTGATGGCCGACGGCGTGTGGCCCGACGCTGTGCTCATCGAATACTGGCCCGCGTTCCTCCACGAGGCCGGCGGCTACCACGAGGCGGCCCGCTTCGACGCGCACCGGCTGCGGCCGGGCGACTCGCGCACGCTGCGCGAGGAGTTCCCCGACCCGGCCGCCCGCGCGTTCGGGTGGCACGTCGGGCCAGCCCTGCCGCTGCGCACTCACCGCCAGAACGCCTGGAACCAACTTCTCCCCGGCGGCGTGCCGCGCGCGAAGCGTATCGACGGACTCTGGTCGCGCATTGACCCGTGGGGCCGGCTCGCCGATCGCGACAGTGTCACCGACGCGGAGCGGGTGACGCTGCGCGACGTTCACGCCGGCTACTACCGGCCGCTGTTCACCGAGTACGAGGTCAGCGAAGTCGCCGACCGCGCCTTGCGGCAACTGCTGCGCGAGTGCGCCGACGCCGGCATCCCCGTGGCACTGCTGCTGATGCCCGATTCGCTGGCGTTCGTCGAGTGGGTGCCGCCCGAGGCCCGGTCGTTGGCAGCCGACCACGAGCGGCGGTTGCGGGCCGAGACTGGCGTGCCGGTGATCGACGCCCGCGGCTGGATCGACGCCGCGCAACTGCCCGACCGCATCCACCTGCTCACGCCCGGCGCGGCCGAGTTCACGCGGCGACTGCGTGCTGAACTCGGCGTCGCCTTCCCGCAGTTCGCCACACAGCCGGGGGCAGCGCGATGAGTCGCCGTCGTGCCGCGCGTCGGGCCGTGCTCTGGGCGTTAGCCGCCGTGGCGTCGCTGCAACTCGGCCTGTCGGTCGCGCTCGAGCGGTTCAAGCCCGAGTGGCGTGACCCCGAGTACGGCCTGCGATTGTGCGACTTCCAATCGACACCGCGTCCCGACAAGCTCGTCGCCATCCTCGGCAGTTCGCGGACGCAAATGGGCCTCAACCCCGCCGCGTTCGAGTTGCCGCACGGCGTCGGCGCGTACAACTTCGCCCAGTCCGGGAGCGGCCCGGTGCAGGAGCTACTCACCCTCAAGCGGCTGCTCGCGGCCGGCGTGCGGCCCGACTTCCTGCTCGTCGAGGTGCTGCCGCCGACGCTCTCGACGTCGTTGCCGGTCAACCGCGTCACCGCTTCGGAGCGCTACGACTGGCGTGACCTCGGGTACCTCGAAGCCTACAGCGACTTGCTGCCGGCCGGCTGGGTGCGTGCCCGCCTTTCGCCGTGGTCGTCGAGCCGGTCAGTGCTGCTGTCGCGCGCGGGACTGGGTTTCCTGCTGCCGCCGTCGGCGCGACGCGACTTCCTCTGGAAGCAGACGCGCCCCGGCGGCTGGATGCCGTACTTCTTCGAGGCCGTTGACGATGAACGCCGAGAAAACGGCTTGCGAGGCGCTCACCGGGAGTACGCCGAGTGCCTGCGCGACCTGCACATCGACCCCGTGGCGCGACGGGCCTACGCCGAACTCCTCGAAGTCGCGGCGACGCACGGCGTCGGCGTGCAGTTCTTCGTCATGCCCGAGTCGCCGCGCTTCAAGTCGTGGGCCTCTCCGGCGACGCGCGAGACCGTGGACGGCTACCTCGGCGAACTCGCGCGGGCGAGCGGCCGGCCGGTCGCCGACCTGTCGGCGTGGGGGCTGCCGGAGGGCGACTTCGCCGACGGCCACCACCTGCTGCGGCACGCCGCCGACGCCACCTCGAGGCGGCTGGCCCGCGAATACCTCGACGCCTGGGTGACACCGCGGCGTCACTCGTAGGCGATGGCGTCGGTGATGCGCGTCTTGACGGCGCGGTAGGCCGGCAGCAGCCCGGCGACCGCGGCGACCCCCATCGCCCCGGCGGCGATGGCCAGCCCAGTCCGCCACGGCACGACCATGTCGAAGAGGAACCCGGACTCCTCCAACAGCACGACGCGCAGGACGTACCACTCCATCGGCAGGCCGATCAGGATGCCGAGAATCGTCCCGAAGAACCCCATCAGCAACGCCTCCGCGAGGACCGAGCGGACGACCTGCCCCGGCGTCGCCCCGACCGCCAACAGCAGCCCGAGTTCGCGCTTGCGCTGCAAGACGGAGATCAGTAGCGCCGTCACGACGCCGAGCGCCGCGACGATGCCGACGACGATTTGCTGCATGAACGCCAGCACGTAAACGCGGTCGATCAGGTCGGCGAGGAACTTGCGCACGGTACCGCGGTCCTGCACGATCAGCCCGCGGCTTTGTGCCAACGCCGCCAGTTCGACGCTCGCCGCCGAGTCGGGCGCGGCGTCGGCGAGGTAGACGTGGGCGATATCGACGAGCGGGTCCTGGAACAGCATCGCGTAATCGGAGCGGTCGAGGAAGACCGTGCCGCGGCTCCACGAGTAGTCGCGGATGGTGTCGAGGATCGTCAGCGTGACCGGCCCGCGCGGCCCCGGTAGCGTCAGCGTGTCGCCGGGCCTCTTGCCGTGCAGCCGGGCGAAGTTGTCGGAGACGAGCGCCGCGTTCGGCCGGTTCAGCGCTCGCAACTTCGCCAGGCCCTCGGGGTTGCCGGCCGTGCGCTTCGAGTTGCCCTCGGCGTAGGCGGCCGCGTCGATCGCCACGAGGAACACCAGCGTGCCGTTGTACTCCGGGCGGACGTAGCGCAGGCCGACGACACCCTGCACGCCGGGGACGCGGCGGGCGTCGGCGAGGAGTTGCGGGTCGAGGGGGGTTTGCGAACTCGTGGCCTCGGCGAGGCTGCCGCCGAAGAGGAAGCGGTCTGCCTGGATCACCTCGTCCAACCACCGCACCACCGGGACCTCGTTGCTGAGGCCGACGCCCGCCGTCTGGAAGATGACCGCGACCCCGGCCCCCAGCGCCCCGATGACCACGCCCGTGCGGCCCGGCGAGCGCAGCAGGTTGTCAGCGGCCAGTCGCGCCTCGATCGGCAAGACGCGCCGCAAGACCGGGTGGACCACGCGCACCATCAGGCCGACCAGGATCGGCGCGGCGAGCAGCAGGCCGACGAGCGCCGCCATCATACCGCCGAAGGCCCCGACGCGGTGAGGCAGTTCGTGCCGGATTAACACCATGCCGACGCCGCCGGCGACGAGCGCGACGCAGGCGGATTTGTGCGCGAAGGCCCACCAGCCGCCGGCCGCGCCGGGGACGCGCCGGACGGCGTCGGCCGGGTCCTGCGTCGCCGCCTGGGTCGCCGGGATGACCGCGGCCGCCACCGCCGTGCCGACGCCGGCGAGCGCGGCGTACAAGACCGTCAGCGCGGACGGCACGCCGGGGTTCAAGTCGGGGTTGAGGAAGAGCGCGCCCAACTCGTCGCGGAACTGGCCGAGGATGACGCGAGCCAACAGCGCCCCCGCCGGCACGCCGAGGGCCGCGCCGAGTAGCCCCAAGGCAAACGCCATGACTCCGAAGAGCAGCACGACTTGCCGCCGCGTCGCGCCGATCGACCGCAAGACGCCGATGTCGTGCCGCCGCTCGGCGACCGTGACCGCGAGCGCGTTGTAGACGAGGAAGAGGCCAACGACCATCGCGGCCGCGGAGCAGAGCGTGAACGCCACCTGGATGCCGCCGACGATCTCTTGCGTCGATTGGGCGTGGGCCTCGGGAGTGCGGACCTCGGCGCGGCCGCGCAGCACCTCGCGCACCGCCGACTGCACGGCGTCGCGGTCGGCCCCCGGCTGCAAGACCACGTCGATGCGGTTGACGCGCAGCGGCACGACCGCCTCCCAAAAGGCGTCCGCGCCGACGCCGCCGGCGGCGGCCATCGTGCCGGCCGACGGGCCGGGCCGGGCGAAGCGGGCCGCCGACGCCAGTTCCATGCCGACGACCGAGTCCCCCAGTGTGGCCAGCGGCGAATTCGCCTCGAACTCGAAGTACCCGGCCGGCAGGCAGTCGAGGCGCTGCGAGCCGAACTTCAGCGTCAGCGGCTCCGTCGGCGACTTCCGGGCGGCCGCCCAGCCGTCGTGGACCGACTTGCTGACGATGGCGGGTCGCCGCGTGAGCATCATCAACGCCGCCGACGGCGAGTCGGCCAGCGTGCGCGTGAAGCGCACGCCCAGCGGGTTCGCGCCGCCGGCTTGCAGCGACTCCGGCGTCAGTTCGACGCCCAGCAGCACGCAGACGCGGTTGCCCTGCCCCGGCAACGTCACGCGCTCCACGACGAGCGGCTGCAGCGCCGCGACGCCGGGGAGTGCCGCCGCGCGCAGGTCATCGACTACCGCCCGCTGCACGCCGAACTCGCCGTTGCCGATGAACAGGTCGCCGACGCGCACCGGCGTCAGCGATTGCTCGGCGGCGCTGTCGAGGCACTGGTTCAACACGCGCGACGAGACCAGCGTCGCCACGCCGAGGGCGATGCTGAGCACCACGAGCGCGGCGCGGTCCCAGCGGTGCCAGAGGTAGCGCAAACTGAGCAGGCGATAGAGGGCGATCATGCGGGGGAAGTGCCTTGCGTTAGGCCGTGGGGCGGGGGCCGACGACGGGGCCGTCCGACTCGACAACGCCGTCGCGGATGCGGACGATCCGCGTGCCGTACTGCGCCGCGTTGGCGTCGTGCGTCACCATCACGACCGCCCGCCGCCCCGGCTCCGGCAGCCCCGCCAACAGGGTCAATATTTCGCGGCTGGTGACGCTGTCGAGGTTGCCCGTCGGCTCGTCGCACAGCACCGCGTCGGGCGACGTGACGAGTGCCCTTGCCACGGCGACCCGCTGCATCTCGCCGCCGGACATCTCCTCGGGGAAGTGGTCGGCCCGGTCGCTCAAGCCCACCCGCTCGAGGCTGGCCCGCGCCCGGCTCAGCGTCTCCCGGCGCGGCGACCCGCCGAGTAGCAGCGGCAGCGCGACGTTCTCCGCGGCGGTCAGCGTGGGCAGCAGGTTAAACGCCTGGAAGACGAAGCCGATGCGGTTACGCCGCAACAGGGACCGGGCCGTGTCGGTGAGGCTTTGTAGGTCTTGGCCCTGGAAGACGGCGCGGCCGCTCGTCGGCGTGTCGAGTGCCCCCATCAGGTGCATCAGCGTCGATTTGCCGGAGCCGGACGGCCCCATGATGGCGACGAACTCGCCGCCCTGCACCGTCAGCGACACGCCCCGCACCGCGCTGACGACCCGGCGGCCCTGGTAGTACGTCTTCGTCGTGTCGATCAACTCGATCATGGTGCCCCAAGTTTCCGCCCCGGTCGTGCCGGTAACCGCGGCCCGCCGGGGGCCGTTAACGTAAGGCTCGAAGGGCGAAAGGGAAAGCAGCGAACCCCGCGTCGGGTGTCGGTTCGCGTGCTATGGTGCAACGCGGCGGCAACACCCCGCCGGGGAATCGCGGCCCGCCGCGAAGACTCCGACCGCACCGCAACCGCTCCCCCGGCCTGCCCCGAGAGTCCCATGAAGCAGCTCTACTCGTCCGGCCCGCTCGGCTCGCCCGTCGCCAACGCCGCCCTGCGGGCCGCCAGCGCCGGGGTGCCCGCGGACGCCCTGTCGCTGGCCCTGAACCACGCCGGCTACGCCGTGCCGTACCGCGACGGCTGCGACACCCCGCCCCCCGTGCGGCTGGCACTCCTCAACACGCCTCAGGGCCGCGTCCTGACGCACACCACGCCGCGCGGCGCGAACTACTTCGCCCACACGCTCTTCAACGTCCCGGCCTCGGCCGACGCGCAACTCGCCATCCAGACCTGGGGCAGCCCGCTCTGGCAGACGCAGGAGTCGGAGGGTAGCGTTGACCTGCCGGAGTTGCCGTACCTGCCGGTCGCCGACCTCCTCGACGACGCCGTGCTGAAGGACTGGCTGGCCGCCCCGGCGCGGCAGGAGATGCTCGACTTCGTGCTCGTCGCGCTGCTCGGCACGCCGCCGCACGCCCGAATTTTCCTCGCCGCGTCGGCCGACGACGTGGCCAAGGTCGTCTACGCCGTGACCCGTGCCCTGCCGTCGGGGCTGCTCGACGCCTTCACCTTCTCGACCTACGAGTCCGACCCGCTCGCCTGCCCCGCGCGGCTCGTCGGCCACGACCTCGGCGCGGCCGACGGCGACCTGTCCGAGACGTGCTACACGGCCTCGAACTTCGCGTTCAACCTGGCGACCGGCCGGCGGGCGGCGTTGCCCACGGAGGTGCCATTCGCGCGCTTCGCCGTCAAGGCGGCGGCGGCCGGGGAGTACGCCACGCTCGACGAGGTGAAATCGACCTGGGAGCGGCTTGGCCTCAAGGACGCCCGCCAATTCGACCTCGTTTTCCGGCTGACGCGCGGCACCGGCACGCTGACCAAAGACGAGGCCGCGGAGACACTCCAACACGCCCCGCTCGCGTCGTGGATTTCGACGCGAGCCGACGTTTTGCAGCAATTCCTCGAGTGGTCGCTGGACGACCGCGACTTCGCCAAGACCTCCCTGACCCGCGCCGTCCAGGCGCTACGGCAGAAGCCCGAGGTGACGGCCAAGCTCGCACAGACCGTCCGCGAAGCCGGCCTCAGAGCACTCAAGGCGAACGATCGCGACCGCGCGGCCACGGCGCTCGAGGTGATCCTGCCGACGGTCGCGCCGACGAAGGCGAACGCCGTCTGGGGCGAACTCCTCACGCAACTCGCGGAGCCAGACGCACTAACCTGGGACGTGCGTAACTACCTCCTGCCGAAGTTCGTGCGCTTCAAGCAACAGCAGGGCGTCGCCGGGGTCGATGCGGGGCTGACGAAGTGGCTCGCCGCCCCCGCCGACAAGCTCGCCGAACTGCTCGCCCTCGACCTGCCGAAGCCCTACCAACTCGCCGCCGCCCGCGCGACCCTGTTGCGCGACGGCGAACCCGGCGCGGCCATGGCGACGACGCTCGCCCGGCACCCCGCCCTGGCGCTGACGCTGCTGCAGCCGGCGGTCACGGGCGAGGAGGTCGCCGGCAAACTCTTCGACAGTCTGCTAGCCGAGGCTCCGCAGCACCCGTGGCTCGAAGATTTGCTCGGCAAAGCGTCGGACTACTCGCCGCAAAGCCTGAACCGCTACTTCGAGGCGACGCTGACCGCCGGGAAGGTCGATGCCGACCGTGTGATCCGCACCAGCGGCCCGCGGCTGCTCGAACTCTTCGCCGGCCAGTCGGGCCTCGACAAGGTCGGAACGCAACTGCTCGCAACGCCCCCCGACGACCTGCTCCGCAACCCCGGCTTACTCGACTTCCTCACAGAGTTGCTCGACGAACCGCAAGTCTCCGCCGAGTTGAAGGCCCGCATCCGGTCGGTCACCACGGTCAAAGCCTACCTCGACACGCCGTCCTTCGACGCCGCGACGATGGACGCCGTCGCCGCCGCTCTGGCGACCGCCCCGCCAGTCGTGCCTTCAGCGACGAAGGGCGAACTGTTCACGGCTGTCGCAAAGTTTCTGGCCAGCAAAGCCGACGACTCCGCGTTGCAAAGCCATCTCGAAACCGCGCTCGTTCACTTCGGCGCAACGCTGGCGAACGACCCGACCGACCTGTACGAGAACCTGCTGCGCGACCTCCGCAGCCGCACCGACTTCGGCCGGCACGCCAACCTCGCCCCGACGTTCCTGGCGGTCGCGCTGGGTGCTACGAACGCCCCCGAACTGGACGGCAAGCTCGACGGCCTCGACGGCCACGCCTTCGCGGTCGCCAACGACGCGGCCAAGCGCGGCGGCAGCCGTCTGCTCGCCGAGATCGACCGCCGGGCCGTGGCGTGGCCCAAGAGCGCCCGCACGCAGTGGGGCTTCCTAAGCGCCGCCGTCCGCCCCCGCGGCGCCGCTGGCGTGCTGCGTGACGTGGGGTTGGTCGCTGCTGGCGTCTTCGGCGCGAGTGTCGCCTGGCTGATCGTGCTGGCGGTGAAGTGATTTGGCGAGCCAAGAGCGTTAGCTACTGGAGGTCTCCAACTAGCTGGAAGTCGGCGACCTCCAGTCGCTAACGCTCTTGGCTCGCCTTAAAACAGAATGACCTTGCTGCCCAGTCGTGCTAACAACGCCGCCTGGCCGACGGTGGTGATGCCGTTACGCCGCAAGTCGAGTTCCTTCAAGTTCGGGCTGGTGCCGAGCCGGTCGGCCATTTCGAGCGCGGCCTGGTCGCCGATACGATTTTCGACCAATGAGATGTGCGACAGCCTTTGCAGGATACCAGCATTAAGTAAATCTATGACGTAGTTGTCGTCAATGCTGTAGTTTGCTACGTTCAGTGACGTTAGACTGGGCATCACGTCGCGCATCATTTCGAGCAAGTCGTCGAATGACAAGATATTGGCTACTACCGTGAAGAACTTTACTCGCGGCCAGGTGATGCCTTCGGCCAAGTAGACGTTCAAATCCGGCTCGAACTCCCCCGAAATATAAAGGTCTGTTACGACGGCGCGGGCGGAGCGCGACGAAGAATTCACAGAGTCCAAGCGTTCGCCATATGCGTGGAGCGTTACAACGGACGGTAGCGGTCGAAGTGTTGCAATTGTATGTCCGAATTCGTTAAGATCAAACTGATCAAGATTGACCTCGTCTACGAATCCTCGGCGGAACTGTGGCAATAAGGCTTGCCGTGAATTTAGCCGATACGGCACGCCCTCTAACAACGCCTGGATGTGCCCGTCTAGTAGCTCCTGTTGCCGTCGCCACAAATGCACGTTGCGGTCGATCACATCGCGGGGGCCGACTTCGAGCTTCGCAATCTCGCACTGGACGCGGATGAACTCGGCCCGCAAGTCCTGGCCGCGCTCTTCGAGCCAGTCGGCGTAGACGAGGCGCGGCAGGTCGGCGGCGGGGTCGGCGGCGATGCCGTTCAGCAGCGCGTCTTCGTCGGGCGACATCGTTCACTCCACGCGGCTGATCAGGCACTTCAAGTAAGCCGACTCGCGGCAACTCGCGGCGACCGGGTGGTCGGGCGCGGGGCCGCGGCGTTCGAGGATTTGCAGGTCGCGGCGGGCCGCAGCGGCCGACTCGGCGACGACCTCTTCGAGCATCACCGGCGTGATCAGCCCCGTGCAACAACACGTGACGAGGACGCCGTCACGCTCCAGGAGTTTGAGGGCTTGTTGGTGCAGCTTGCGGTAGCCTTGCACGGCGGCGGGGAGGGCGGCGCGGTTGCGGGCGAACTTCGGCGGGTCGAGAACGATCAAGTCGAACTTCCGCCCGGCGGCGATGCAATGGTCGAGGTGGCCGAACACGTCGGCCTTCGTGAACGTGACCCCGTCGAGGCCGTTCAACTCGGCGTTGCGGCGGGCGAGCGTTAGCGCCGGCTCGGACGCATCGACGCACTCGACCTCGGCCGCGCCGGCGTGTCGGGCGTACAGTCCGAAGCCGCCGGAGTAGCTGAAGGCGTCGAGCACCCGGCGGCCGGCGGCGAGTTTCGCCACGGCCACGCGGTTGTCGCGCTGATCGAGGTAGTAGCCGGTCTTCTGGCCTTCGGTCAGGTTCACGGCAAACCGCAAGCCGTTCTCCTCGATGACGACTTCCGCCGGCGGCATTTCGCCGCACAACAGGCCATCGTGCAATTCAAGACCTTCGAGTTGGCCGATGCCCTTCTCCGTGC
The DNA here is from genome assembly GCA_043744775.1 of Fimbriiglobus sp. Taxonomy (GTDB): domain Bacteria; phylum Planctomycetota; class Planctomycetia; order Gemmatales; family Gemmataceae; genus Fimbriiglobus. The sequence goes on from JAYTUC010000165.1 coordinate 10,532, forward strand.
GGACGTACACGCCCTTGACACCGAGGAGTTCGCGCACGGCGTCGCCGATCATGGCGCGGCGGGACGCCAGGCCAAGCGCCGTGAACTGCACGGTGGCGAAGTCGCCGTACCGATCGACGGTCAGCCCCGACAGGCCGTCGGCCTCGCTGAAGACGGCGCGGTAGGCGGCGTTCGGCCCGACGTTGAGCTCGAGCCAGTCGTGCCGCAGTCGGATCGCCGATGCGAGCTTTCGCCGGAAGAACGCGGCGTCGAGCGGCTGTTCGGCGTCCCACGAGTACAGGCGGACGTTGATCTTGCTGGCCGGGTTGTACAGGCCGCGGGCAATGAACTGGCCGGTCGAGGCGACGAGTTCGACTTCGTCGCCCGGCGCGGGCGTCCCTTCAAGTCGTTCGATGGCACCGTTGAACACCCAGGGGTGCCGCGCATGGAAGGGCAAGGCGTGCTTCGGCTTCAAAATCACTTTGTGCATGGTGCCAATCGGGGTGGGGAGTGTGTCTTGCCAGCTTTTCTTCTGTAGCTGGCCTCTGTGAGGCCGGTCTTACTCCCAGTGGCGGGAGTCGTTGACGCGGGATGCAAGACCGGCCTCACAGAGGCCAGCTACAGAAGAGCGGCCTAAGACACACGTTACATCCAAAACCTCTACGCGAGGACGCCGGCCTGGACGGCCTTGAAGTACGTCAGCGCGCGGTCGTTGGGTGTCGTCGCCGGCAGGGCCGCGAGCAGCGACTGGACGCGGAGGAGGAGTTCGGTCTTGTTGATCGGCCGGGTCACGAAGTCGTCGGTGCCGACTTCGACGGCGCGCTCGATGTCCGTCGGCTGGTCGAGGGCGGTGATCATCAGAACGCCGACGTTGGCCGTGGCAGGGTCGGCCCGCAGGCGGCGGCAGACCTCGAAACCCGAGAGCTTCGGCATCATGATGTCGAGCAGGATCAGGTCGGCGGGCCACGCGGCCGAGATTTGCAGCGCCTCCTCGCCGTTGGCGGCGAGCCGGGTTTCGTAGCCGTGGCCGTCGAGGTGGGCTTCGAGCAGTTCGGCGTTCTGCCGGGTGTCGTCCACGATCAGAATCCGCGGCATCGTCTGGCTCCTCCGGGTGGAGAGGCCATTGTACGATGCCCGCGGGACTCAGTTGCTGAACTCCGGGCGGCGGCGGGCCAACTGCGACTGCAGCCGCGCGACGATCGACGAGTGCATCTGGCTGACGCGCGACTCGGAGAGGTTCAGCGTCGTGCCGATCTCCTTCATCGTCATCTCCTCGTAGTAGTAGAGGATGACGATGAGCCGCTCGTTGCGGTTCAGGCCGCGGGTCACGAGCTTCATCAGGTCGCGGTTCTGCAGCCGGTTCGTGGGGTCTTCGGCCTTCTTGTCTTCAAGCACGTCGATTTCGCGCACGTCCTTGAAGCTGTCGGTCTCGTACCACTTCTTGTTGAGCGAGACGAGGTTCACCGCCGTCGCCTCGGCGACGTAGGCCTGGACCTGCTCGACCGGCACGCCCAGGCGGGCGGCGAGTTCCTCGGCGGTCGGCTTGCGGCCGAGCGCGGCTTCGAGCTGCTTCGACGCGGCCGAGTGCTTCGACTGCTTGCTGCGGACGAGGCGCGGCACCCAGTCCATGGTGCGGAGTTCGTCGAGCATGGCCCCGCGGATTCGCGGCACGCAGTAGGTCTCGAACTTGACGCCGCGGCCGAGGTCGAAGGCGTCGAGCGCGTCCATGAGGCCGAAGACGCCCGAACTGATGAGGTCGTCGAGGTCCACCCCGTCGGGGAGGCGCTGCCAGATGCGCTCGGCGTTGTAGCGCACGAGGTGCAGGTAGTTCTCGATGAGCCGGTTGCGGAGTTCGACCGTCGGGCAGGCCCGGTAGTCGCGCCACACCTGGGCAATCTCGGCCGGGTCGATACGGGTCACCATCGGATCCTCCCTGATGATCAGTCGGCCACCGAACCCGCGGCGCGTCCTCGGTTTGCAAATGTTGCAAGCCCGAAGTCCCCTCGCGCCGGGCCGACCGCGTGCGTTCGCATCATTCGCCGGGGGCGGCTCGCGCGGCGAGGTCGGGGTCCGACTGCGCCGCGAAAATCCGCCTCCCCGGTGCCGAACGTGCCGCGCACGACGGTGGGCCGGTGGTCCACCTTCTCCCCCACCGACCCTGGGGCGGGAACCCCTCAGTCGGCACACCCGGTATCGGCCCGCCGGCCTTGAGGCAATGACTCAAAGCCCGCGGAAAACCCGACGGCCGGGACCAAACTCTCGACGCCACCCGCACGCCTTCCCGCGCCGCGAATCGCTCCGCGGCCGGCCGTCCCCCGACGGCTTTCGGGCCACGCGGGCGGGTGACTTCGAGTCGGCGGGGCATAACGTCGGCTGCGGCGGAAGTCGAGAGAGATTCCGGCGAGATCGCTCGACTATCTTTCGCTCGCCCGCCGCGGTAAACTGCGGGGAATCCGGCGACCCGACCGGCCCGAGGAGTTGCCATGAATCGACGCACTGGATGGGCCGCGCTGGCCGTCGCCCTGGCCGTGATCGGCTGCTACCCCCCGCCGCCGGCCGGGGTCGCGGCCGACGACAAGAAGGAGCCGCCGATGAAGACGGGCTTCGCCGAGGACCGCGCCCCCAAGGAGGCGGGGCCGGGCGTCGATGGCCCCCGCGCCGTCGGCTACGTCAAGGCGCTGTGCGACCTCGGCCCGCGCATCTCCGGCAGCGCCGGCATGGCCAAGCAGCAGGAGTTGCTCGTCAAGCACTTCGAGGCGCACGGCGCGGCGACGACCAAGCAGGAGTTCGCCGCGCGTCAACGCAGCAAGGCCGGCGAGGTGGCGATGACCAACTTCGTCTTCTCGTGGAGGCCGGAGTTGCCGCGGCGCGTGATCCTCTGCAGCCACTACGACACGCGGCCGATCGCCAACGAGGAGCCGCAGCGCGCGAACTGGACGCGGCCGTTCGTCAGCGCCAACGACGGCACCAGCGGCGTGGCGCTGTTGATGGAACTCGCCCACCAGATGAAGGCGATGCGGCTGAACGTCGGCGTCGATTTCGTACTCTTCGACGGCGAGGAGTACGTTTTCGACCTCGGCGTCCCCTACATCCGCGACGGCGACAAGTACTTCTTCGGCAGCGAGCACTTCGCGCAGCAGTACGCCAAGGCCAAGGCGAAGTTGCCGTACAAGTACGCCGCCGCGATCCTGCTCGACCTCTGTTGCGCGGAGAACGCGCGGCTCGGCGTCGAGGGCTACTCGTGGCAGTTCGCGCAGCCGCTCGTGCGGCAAGTCTGGGAGCTAGCCGAGAAGCAGAAGGCGAAGTCGTTCAAGCTCGAGCGGGGCTTCGCTCGCGCCGAGATGGTGTCCGACGACCACTTGGCGCTGAACGAGGCCGGCATCCCGGCCATTGACGTGATCGACTTCGACTACCCGCACTGGCACAAGCTCAGCGACACGCCGGACAAGATTTCGCCGACGCAGACCGCCGAGGTCGGCAACGTCCTGGCGGCGTGGCTGGCGTTGCAGAAGTGACCTTTTTGGCGAGCCAGAAGCGTGAGCGCCTGGAGTTCTATGCCACGAATGGCGGCGAAAAAACTCCAGGCGCTCACGCTTCTGGCTCGCCGGGATTAAACTTTCGCCACCACCGCCAGCAACTTCTCACGCGCCGTCTTCGCCACGACGTGGGGGTCGAGCTTCCAGTAGCCGCGGTTAAACAACTCCACCGACAGGGTGCCGGCGTAGCCGATCCCGCGCAGGCCCTTCAGGATCTCTACGAGCGGCGCGACGCCGTCGCCGGGGTAGACGCGGTCGGCGTCGCCGATCTTGCCGCGCTCGATACTTGGGTAGTCGTTGACGTGGAAGATGCCAATGGCGGCGGGGGCCAGCAGTGCCAAGCCGGCGAAGTCGCTGCCGCCCTTGTAGAGGTGGTACACGTCGGGCAGGACCGCCGCGCCGCTGACGCCCGACTCCGCCGCGACGAGCAGCGTCTCGCCGAGTCGCTTCAGCGTGCGCGAGAAGCCCCAGACTTCGACGATCGGCGTGACCCCCATCGCGCGGCCGAGTTCCCACAAGTCGCGGTAGCGGTCGGCCGCGGCGAGCAGGTCGATGGCCGGCTCCGACGGCTTGCCGCCCGTCGCCCCTACCGGCGGCGCGGCGATTCGCTGCCCGCCGACGCGCTGCACGAGGTCCATGTCACGCTTCGCTTGCTCCAGCCCCTTTTTGCGGCGGGCGGGGTCTTCAACGATCCACTCGGCGAAGCCGATGGCGTCGGGCACCGCCAACCCGGCGTCGGCGAAGCGCTTCTTCAAGTCCGGCAAGGTGCCCCCGCCCTTGACGTACTCCTCGATTTCGCCGACCCACGGCTCGATCGCGTCGTAACCGGCCTTGGTGGCGATGTCGATGAGTTCAATGAGGGGCCGCGACTTGCCCTCCGCGTTGCGGACGGTGCTGGTGTTCAGGCACAGCCCGAAGCCCGACGGCTTCGGCTCGGCGGCGACGGCCGGAGTGGCTACGGCGGCGGACAGGGCGGCGGCAGTGCCCAGCAGGAGTTCTCGGCGGGTGGGGGTCGCGGGCATCGGGCACCGTCTTTTTTGGGGGGGGGTTGAAACGAGAATCGCCGGGGGCGGCCCCGGCGACGTGGTGACGGCACGGTCAATGTGCGCTTACTTCTCCGACTTGTCCGCCTTCTTCTCCGGAGCCTTCTCTTTCGGCTTGTCGGCCGGCTTGTCGGTCGGCTTCACGTCGGGCTTGTCGCCCTTCGCGGCCTTGGTGTGGACGAACAGGAAGAAGCCGTTGTCCTTGGTGGACTCGAACTTCGTCGGCCGAGTGCCGGACATCGGGCTGTAGCACAGCGTGAACTTGTCGCCGTCCGCCTTGATGATGCCGGGGGCCTTCGAGCCTTTCAGGCCTTCGGGCAGGGTAATCTCCATGTCGATGGCGACCGGGTCCTTCGAGTCGTCGATCTTGTAACTGAACTCGAAGTCCATGCCGCCGGCCTTGAGGCTCATCTTGTCCTTGGTGATCGTCACCACGTCTTTGGTCAAGTCGGAGCCGGACTTCTCGCCGGCCTTCGTGCCCTCGCTGAGTTTCCAGTCGCCGAGCAGCTTTGCGGCGTCGAACTTCGCGGCCTTGTCGCCCTTCTCGCCCTTGGCGGGTGTCGTGCCCGTCTTGTCGCCCTTCGCCTCGGGCTTCTCGGTCTTGTCGCCCTTGTCGGGCTTCGTCTCGGGCTTCTTGTCGTCGGCAATCACCAGCGCGGGGACGGCCATCAGCAGGGCGAGTGTCAAGGAGCGGAACATCGCGAACATCCTTTACATGGGGTGAGTCAGACCGGACGGGGTTCCCGCCCGGTGCCGCCGTTCTAGCGGAGTGCGGAAGCGGCGGACAGACCCGCCGGAGTGCAACCGCCGCGCCAACGACGAGGTCTGCCGGGGATTCACGCCGGCTTGCGCACGCGCAAGATCACCGACGGGTTGATCGCCTCGAAGCGGAGGCTCTCCAACTGCTCCACGCCGCGGGCCAGATTCATGAGCAGCACGTCCACCGGCGGGGCGAGCCGCTTTAACACCTGGTACGTCGCCGTGATCATCTCCAGGGTGCCGACGTTGACCACGAGCCGGCCGCCGGGGCGCAACGCCGCGTAGGAGCTTTCGAGCAGCCGGGCGACTTCGCCGCCGTTGCCGCCGACGAACACGGCGTCCGGCGCGGGCAGGCCGGTAAACACCTCCGGGGCGCGGCCGAACACCGGCTTGACGTTGGCCACGCCGAACTGCTCGGCGTTGGCCACGATCAGGTGGTAGTCGGCGGCGTCCTGCTCGATGGCGTACACAGTACCGGGGTGCGTGAGCTGGGCCATCTCGATGGCGACCGACCCCGACCCCGCGCCCACGTCCCAGGCCACGTCGCCGACTTGCAGGTCGAGCTGCGCCAGCGCCACCGCCCGCACTTCGGATTGGGTGATGAGGCCGTTCTTGGGCCGCGACTGCGCAAACACCTCATCTGGGTTGCCGAACCGCGCGAGCTTCGAGGTCTTCCGCGGGGCGTCGGGCGTGTTCGGCTTGCGCCGCAGGATCATGATGTTCAGGGGGTCGAAGCGCAGGTCCTGAATCTCGCTCAGCTCGCCTTGAGTGACGCGCTCGTCGCGGCCGCCGAGGTTCTCGCAGACCGCCGCGCGGAAGTAGTCGATGCCGCGCGCCAGGAGTTCGCGGGCCACCCGGCTCGGCGGCGACTCCTCGCTGGTGAACAGGCCGACCGTCTCCGCGCCGCGGACCTTGTCGATGACCTCGTCGAGCGTGCGGGCTGACAGGTCGGTCAGGTACGCCTCCTCCCAGCTCACCTTGAGGCGCGCGAAGGCGAGTTGCATCGACGAGACGTGCGGCACGACCTCGAACGAGTCGGCCCCGACCTTGTCGCACAGGTAACGCGCGGTGCCGTAGAACAGCGGGTCGCCGACGGCGGCGACCACCTGGCGCTTGACGCCCAGGCCGGCGCGCAGCCGCTCGGCGACCTCGGGGAGGTCGGTGCCGACGCGGACGCGCTCGGCGGTCAACTCGGGCAGCAGCCGCAGGGCGGCGTCGGAGCCGAAGACGACTTCGGCGGCCAGCAGCGCCTCGCGGCTCCGCACGGTCAGCCCGGCGAGGCCGTCCGGCCCCACGCCCACGATCGGAATTTTCGCGATCACTAATCACCTCGGCTCGGTCGGGGGCGGGACGGCGGTCATTGTAGGTCGCGCCGGCCCAGGTGCGCCACCCGGCGCATTCGGCATGGCGACGCCGGCCGGCCGCGGCTATGATTTGTGCTGCCGCTCCCCCACACCCCCTACGCCCCCGTACGTGAGGTTCCCCATGCCGAACCGATGGCTCGCGGTCGCCCTGGCCGCCCTGGCGATGACCGGCGTCGCCCCGGCCGCCCCGCAGGAGAAGCCGGCCAAGCCGGCCAAGGAGGCCCCGAAGGCCGACGCCCCCGGCGACGACGCGCTCAAGGAGGCGGCGCTCAAACTCAACGCGCTCACCAGCGCGGACGCCATGAAGGCCAAGCTCACGGAACTGTACAAGGACAAGGAGTCCGCCAAGCAACTCGTCAGGGTCGCCGCCAAGGCGCTCAAGGACGGCGGCGCGAAGGACCCACCGTTCAAGTACAACGCCAGCATCGTCCTGGGCAACCTCGCCATCCTCGTGAAGGACTGGGAGGCCGCCGAGGGCTTCTACACCTTCTGCTTCGACAACGCGGAGAAGCTCCAGAGCGGCAAGAAAATGCTGGAGTCGTACAAGGTCCTCGTCGAAGTCCTCAACGAGCGCAAGAAATTCGACAAGGCGGAGGAGTTGACCAAGCGCGTGCTCGACGGCGGCGGCAAGGAGGCCGAGGAGCAGCAGGGCGCGATCATGGAGAAGCTGATCCTGACACTCGCCAAGGGCGGCAACACCGACGAGGCGATCGACAAGGTCGATAGCCTCATCGCCGCGATGGACGGCGACAAGGAGCGCAAGGACAAGTTCCAGTGGTATCTCGTCAAGCTCAAGGCCGAAGTCTACCGCGAGGGCGACAAGCTCGACGAGGCGATCGCGCAGTACCTCGACGCGATCACCAAGGTGCGGGCCGCCAAGGCGTTCAAGAAGGCCGAGCGCGAGGCCGAGGCCCGCGTGATGGAGTACACGCTGAGCGGCGTCTACGTCGATAACAAGCAGGTCGATAAGTCGGTCGAAATCCTCGAGAAGTTGATGAAAGCCAACCCCGAGAGCAGTACGTTTTACAACGACCTCGGTTACATCCTGGCCGACAACGGCCAGCGCCTCGACGAGGCCGAGACGATGGTCCGCAAGGCGATGTCGCTCGACGCCGACTTGCGCAAGAAGCTCCTCGACGAGGGCCAAATTACCGACGACATCGCCAAGCTGGAGAACTCCGCCTACCTCGACAGCCTCGGCTGGGTGCTGTTCAAGCGCGGCAAGTACGAGGAGGCTTACAAGTACCTCGACAAGGCCAGCCAGGACTCCGAGGAGGGCAACCACATCGAGATCTGGGACCACGTCGCCGACTGCCTGGTCAAGCTCGACAAGAAGAAGGAGGCGGTCGCCGTCTGGACCAAGGCGCTGAAACTGGAAGACGCCTCGAAGCGCGACATCGACCGCCGCAAGAAGGTCGAAGCCAAGCTTAAAACCGTCCAGGCCGAACTCGCCAAGTAGCCCGCACTTTCTGGAGCGGCCGGGGCCAAAAACCCCGGCCGTTTGTCGTTGCCCACCACCCGCGAAACCGTCAACGGCCAGCCCGTCGCGATCCACGCCGAGGCAGGCACCACTGCCGTCGCGTTGTTGCTGCACGACGGCGACGCCGGCCACTGGGTGACGCACCTGACGGCCCGCGGGCTTGCCGTCGTCGAGGTGGCGCGCCCAGCCGAAGTCTGGATGACGCCCGACGCCGAGGCGTGGGTCGCGGAGTCGCTGAATCCCTGGGCGCTGGCACGATGGGCGGTGCCGCACGTCGCGCTCGTCGGGGTCGGCGTCGCCGGGCACGCGGCACTGAGGCTCGCCTTCCGCCAGGCCGGCCGCTTCCCCGTCGTCGCCACCGAGGACGCCGCCGTCGATCTGCACGACGAGTACGGGACCGGCACGCCGCTTGACGCCCTATACGACAGCCGCGAGGGGTGCCGCCAGGACTCCGCGTTGCTGGCGATTCGGCCGTTCCGCACGCCGCCGCACGTCGCCTTCGCCAGTCGGCCGGGGCACGCCCATTACCGCGGCAACGACCGCCTGCACGAGAAACTCAACGCCGTCGGCGTCGCGCACATCTTCCACACGGCCTGCGACTTCGCCGACACGCTGGCGGCGTTCGTCACCGACGCGCTAAGGCAACAGTCGCGGCGGCTGGTGTAGCCGCCGCCGAAGGCAAGATAACCACGCCCTCCTCGCGCACGGTCGCCAAGTCCGCGCCGCCGGTAACCGCCTCGGCGAAGCCCTCGCGGAACGCAATCGCCGTGAGCAAGCAGAGGAAGGCGTCGAGGCCGTCCGGGTCGTCGCCGACGCTGCGGTAGTCGGTGACGAACTGTCTCACCGACGCGGCAATCGTCAGCGTGACGCCGCGGCTTTGCAGGTACGCCAGGCCCAGCACGACCACCTCGGCCGGCGTCGATTTCCGAGTCGCGCCCACCGCACGAGCCACGCCGGCGGCGTACGTCTCGACAAGGTGTGATGCGTCGTCAGCGGGGTCAGCCGTCACGGCGTGGCGGTAGCCGACGGCACAAAGTTGACCGACTAAGACGACCCCCGCAAGGGTCATGTTGAAGACGTTGGGCGGTACGTTCTTGAGCGGCGGCGCGGCCCGCAGCACGGCGTCGGTCGCCCTGGGCACCCAGAAACGGGGCCGCTTCCAGCCGTCGAAGTTGCGTAGGCCGCCCATGACGCCACCTGCGCCGGGGCCGTCGAAGGTGAGTGGCAGCCGGCCAGCGACGAACTTGACGAAGTTCGCGCGCGTCAAGAACGGCTTCGCCCCGACGGCCGCGGCGAACTCAGGGTCGGTTAGAAGTTCACGCGGGACGCCGAAAGGGAAGTCGAACGCGGCGACTCGGACGGCGGGGTCAAAGCGGAGCGATTGGGCCAACTCGGGAATCGTCCAGCCGGCCCGCCGCCGCATCCACGCGACCGGGTGGGCGGCATTGCCCACGAGTCTCGCGTTACGGCCAGTCGCCTCGACGAGGTACTCGCCTTGAGCGAAGCGAACCGCCTCGACGGCGACGGTCTTCTTCGCCTGGTCGCCGGCCCGCAGCGACGCGCCGAAGTCGCAGCCCAGGACGAGTTCCGCCGTCACGCTGTCGCCGGGCGGGCCTTCAGGATCGCCTCGATTTGCTCAAGCAGCTTCGGCAACTCGACCGGCTTGGTGTGGTAGTCGGTGCAGCCGGCGGCGATCGCCCGCTCCTTGTCGCCGGCGAGGGCGTGGGCGGTCAGCGCGATCACCGGCACGTCCTTCGTCTCGGCGGCGGCCTTGACCTGCCGCGTCGCCTCCCAGCCGTCGAGTTCGGGCAGGTTCATGTCCATCAGGATCAGGTCCGGCTTCTCGCTAAGGGCCATCGCAACGCCTTGCAGGCCGTCCACCGCCATGACGATGTCGAACCCACGCCGCTTGAGGCGGCGTGACAGGGCGTCGCGGTTCTCCTCGTTGTCCTCGACGATCAGAATCCGTGGCATTCTTACCCTCCCATTACGCGGTGCTACCGGGCTGACTCGGCTCGTAAATCTTGCCGCCGTCGGACGGCGCGGCGGCGGGGGACTGCCGGGCGTGGACCGCGACGAGCCGGCGGACCTCCTGCAAGATGTCCTCCTGCCCGACGGCCCCCTTGCGCAGCACCTTCTCGACGTGCCCGCTGAGCCGCGCGCGGTCCTCGGCGGTCAGTTCCTTGGCCGTCAGCACGATGACCGGCACGTCGGCCCACTCGGCGTTCTTCCGCATCTCCTCGACGAATTCGAAGCCGTCCATCTCGGGCATCGTCAGGTCGAGGATGACCGCCGCCGGTTTCACATCCGAGAGACGTTGCAACGCGACGCGGCCGTTGTTCGCCTCGGCGACTTGCCAGCCGCCGTGGGCCAGCGCCCGGTGGACCGCCTCGCGGGTGTCGTCGTCGTCCTCGACCACCAGCACCGGCCCCGCCGCCGCCCGGCCGCGGTACTTGTTCAACACGGTCACGAGGCGTTCGCGGTCTACCGGCTTCGTCAAGTAGTCGGACGCGCCGAGGGCGTAGCCCAGGTTGCGGTCGTCCACCATCGTATGCATCACGACCGGCACGTCGTCCAAAGTCGGGTCGGCTTTCAGGGCGCTCAAGACTGCCCAGCCGTCCATCTTCGGCATCATCACGTCGAGGACGATCAGGTCGGGGCGCTCGGCCGCGGCCAGTTCGAGGCCGGCCTTGCCGTCGGGGGCCGTGCGGACGCGGTAGCCCTCCTTGATGAGCACGCGCCCCAGGAGTTCGCGCGCCGTGGGGTCGTCGTCGATCACCAGGACCGCCAGCCCGTTGGCCGGCCCGTCGATTGCCGGCAAGCCGATGTCGGCCATCGACTGGGACGGCGGTGGGGCGACCTCGGCCGGCAGCCAGACGGTGAAAGTCGTTCCTTGCCCCGCCGCGCTCGCCACGTCGATGCGACCGCCCATCAGTTCGCAGAAGCGCTTCACGATCGTCAGCCCCAAGCCGGTGCCGCCGAACTTGCGTGTCGTCGAGACGTCGGCCTGCGTAAAGGGCTGGAACAGCTTGCCAATCTGCTCGGGCGTCATGCCGATGCCGCTGTCCGTGACGCTCAGCTCGACGCCCGGCTTGCCGCCCTCGGGGTGCCGGTTGGCCTTCAGCGTGATCGTGCCGCTCTCGGTGAACTTCGAGGCGTTCGAGAGCAGGTTGAAGAGGATTTGCCGGACCTTGGTCTGGTCGGCGTGCATGCCGCCAGTGTCCGCCGCGAGGTCGATTTCCAGGGCGTTGTGCCGCTTCTCGAACAGCGGCTTGGCCGTCGCGAGCACGTCGCGGACCACCTCGTTAAGGTCGAAGGTTTCGAGGTACAGGTCCATCTTGCCGGCCTCGATCTTCGACAAGTCGAGGATGTTGTTGATCAGCCCGAGCAGGTGCCGGCCGGCGGAGCGAATCTTCTCGAGGTCGGGCAAGAAAGCATCTAGCCCCTGGTCCTCGGCCTCCTCCTGGAGCAACTCGCTGTACAGAATCACCGCGTTCAGCGGCGTGCGGAGTTCGTGGCTCATGTTCGCGAGGAAGGTACTCTTCGCCTGGTTCGCCGCCTCTGCCGCTTCGGTGGCGAGCTTCAAGTCCTCCTCGGCGCGCTTGCGGGCGGTGACGTTGCTGAACGAAACGACCGCGCCGAGGGACTCGCCGTCCTCGCGCATCGGGGCGGAGGCGTACTCGACGGGGAACGACGTGCCGTCCTTGCGCCAGAAGACTTCGGTGTCGATGCGGACCGTCCTCCGGCGGGCCTTCAGCCCCTGGTAGATCGGGCACTCCGTCGCCGGGTACGGACTGCCGTCGGGGTGCTTGTGGTGGGCAATATCGTGCATGTTCTTGCCCAAGAACTCGGCCGGCTCACGCCCGAGCATCCGCGCCGCGGCGGCGTTGATGAAGGTACAGTCGCCGTTCGGATCGACGCCGTAAATGCCCTCGGCGGTCGATTCCAGCAGCAGCCGGGTGAAGCGAGCCGCCTCCTGGGCGGACTCTTCCTCCGCCTGGCGGCGGGCGAGGTCGCGGCGGATGAGCAAGAACGCCCCGATAAAAACGGCGGCCGCGAGGAGGCTGGCGACCGCGAAAGAGATGTTGGTGCGGCGGTAGCTCAGGGCGGTTTCCGCCGACCGTGTGGTCAGCAAGGCACGCTCCTCGGCCTCCATCGCGGCAAGGGCGTCGCGCACGCCACTCATGGCCTCGCGGCCCGCCATGATGCGACTCGGGTCGATCGGCTGCCGATCGTCCCGCTTGCCGACGTCCTCGTCCATGATGACGAACTTGGCGGCAATCGCCTCACGTAGGGTGACCGCCCGGCCCTGTTGGCTCAAATTGTCCGCGGTCAACGTCACCACGGCGTCGGTGTGTGCGGCGACTTGCGTCGGAGCCTTATTGTAGGCTGCTCGTAACGCTGGGTCGCCACCGACCATGTAGCCCCGCGCGTTCGACTCGGCCTCCAACACCGTAGCGTAGATGTCGCCCAGCCCGTGCAACACTTGGTGGGTGTGATCGACCCGACCCGCGTCGTCGTAGAGTTGACGGGTGTTGCGCATCGCGACGAAAGCGTTGAACGCCAACACGCCCAAGGCGATGACGAGGCCGACCCACGCCACCCCGGCAATCAGTTTGCGAATGGCGGTCACGACTTACCCCTCATGGCCTTGGCTTTCTGCTTCGCCTTGCGGCCCAGTCGAGGGGTCGGGGCGACGCCTTCCGCGACACTCGGCGTGACCGCCACTGGGGACGGCGGCGACGGCGTCGGGACATCAGTGACGTGCCGCAGTTGGGTGCGGCTCTGGCGGAACGAGGTCGTCACGTAGCTCGCGCCGGCCTTCCGCATCTTGACCAGCAGGCGGTCGTAACTCCGCTCCGGCCCCCACCAGCCGATGACGATCTTCAGCGTGGGAAACTTCTTGCGCAGTTGCCGGCACAGGTACGCCGCCTGACTCAGCCCGCCCGGCGGCAGCACAGAGATGAAGACCGCCTCGGGCTTCAGGCGCTCGACGCACTCGACCACCTCGGACGGCAGCGACTTGGCCGTGAGCGCCTCGACGCGAACGCCGTCTTGCGCGAGCAGTGCGGCGAGCATGTCGAGGGTCGGCTCCTCGGCGGGGTGGTGCGCCGGGCACGCGACGACCACGGCGGCCGGCGCGACGGGCGGCTGGCCCTCCTTCGCCACGACCGCGGCGACGATCTCGCGCGTCGCCGTCAGGACGAATTCCTCGCCCTCCGGCGTCAGCGTCCCGTGCTCGCGGTCGCGCCGGGCGATCACAATTGCGGCCACCATCATGTCGTCGAAAACGCCTTCGAGTCCGTGCAGTGCCGCGTACTCTTGCGCCCGCTCGCCGGCTTCGCGCTTGTCGCACGCGAACAGCCGCTGGTACAGGCGCGCCGGCGGCGGCAGGGCCTGGGCGTTGCCGAGCAGCAGCGTCAGGAAGCCGAGCCGCGGCACATACTGCCCGAGGACGACCAGGCAGACGGTCAGCGGCGTCGCCAGCAGCAACCCGATCGGCCCCCAGACCCACGCCCAGAAGGCTGCGGCGACCAGCAACGCGATCGGCGACACGCCGGTGCCGTGCCCGAAGACGATCGGCTCGACGACGTTGGCCGTGATCACGTCGAGCGTAACGAAGAAGGCGAACACCTCCAGCGGCTGAACCCAGTCGGGGGACGTGGCGAAGCTCAGCAGTACGGGGAACGACGCGGCGACCCAGGTGCCCAGGAACGGGATGAACCGCAGCATCGCCGCGAGCGCGCCCCACAGGAACCCGTACGGCACCCCGAGCAGCCACAAGCCCGCGGCGAAGAGCACCCCGAAGACGACGTTCACCGCCAGCACCGAGAGGAGGTAGCGGCCGACCCGCCCGGTCGCGTCGCCCATCGCGCGGGTGGTACTCGACAGGCGACTCTGACCCACTAGCCCGATGAGCCGGTCGCGTAAATCCTCCTGGTTGATGAGCATGAAGATGACGAGGATCACCACGAGACCGGCCGTGGCGAGCGGCTCGAGGACCGGCAAGATCGAGTCGCTGACGCGCGAAAAGTCGGACCCCTTGGGCTGGGCTAACACGACCGTCGCCGCCGGCTTGTGGGGGTCGTCCGGCTTGGCCCCGTCGTCCGAGGTGGCAGGCCCCTCGGTCAGGTTGCGGAACATCTCGAGCAGTTCACCGGATGTCCCTTTGCCGGTGCCGCGAAGTCCTTGCATTTTAGCGCGGAGGTTGTTCTCGGGCTTCGTGAGGTCACTTGCCAGGCCCTGAATCTGGAGTGCGATGACGTAGCCGACTCCGCCCAGGACCGAGAACGTCAGCAGCGCGGTGGCGATGACGGCGTAGACCCGCTTTAGGCTGAGCCGCTGCTGCAACGCCGCGACGACCGGCGAGAGGACGAAGGTCAGCAGCAAGGCCAGCGCGAGCGGCACGATGACCGGCTTGGCGACGATCAGCACGCCGGTAACGATCACCGCCCCGACCGCGACGGCGGGGAGCGAGCGTTGCCAGGCAGGGGCGCGGGTCGTCATGGGGCGAGTGTTCCGGGTCCGGCGAAGTCGTGACGGCTTTGCCAATAATGGTGCAATCGGCGTGCCGGCCGGAATTGCGTCAGCGGCGGATGCGGTTGCCCACGACGAAGCCGAGCAGCCCCGTCAGCGAGATGCCGAACAGCGCCTGGACGCCGGTCAAGAAGTGGACGAAGTGGTCGCGCGGCTGGAGCGTGACGACCGGCGACCCCGAGGTGGTCAGAGCCAGCAGGCTGAAGATGGCCAGGTCCGAGGGGTCGGTCGTGATTTGTCGCAGTTCGACGCCGTTCGGCCCCGGCGCGACGCGGACGACGCTCTGCGTGACGCCGTACAAGGCCGCGAAGCCGACGAACACGACCGCGAGGGCACCGAGGACGCGGCCGACGCTCTCGCCGTAGTCGCACAGCCACTCGATGCCCTGGTCGCCCCCCGCCGCGCCGGCGGCCTTGAGCGCCGCGCTCGGCCGCCGCTGCGCCCAGCGCAGCCGGGCCGTCTGCCAGGCGAGGCGCTTCTCCATGCGGCGGCGGCGGAGGTAGGCCCAACTCGCCGCCGCGGTGTCGCCAAGGGCGACGAAGACGCGTTCGAGGGCCAGGTAGCCGCCCCGCGCGGCTTCGATGTCGCCGCCGAGTTCCTCGCCGAGGCGGTCGCCGAACTGCCGCCACTCGACGCGCGCGCCTTCGAGGCGCGCCCCGGCGAGCCGCACGCCTTCGAGCGCGACGGCGGTGAGGTCGAGGCCGTCGAGGCGGGCGTGTTGCAGGTTGGCCCCGCGGAAGTCGGCCCCGACGACAGCAGCCCCCCGCAGGTCGGCCCGCGACAGGTCGGCCCCCCGGAAGTCCGCGCGGGTGAGGTTGGCCCCGCGCAGGTCGGCCCCGCGGAAGTCGGCCCCGCACGCCGTGGCCTCGGTCAGCGCCGCGCGGCGGAAGTCGGCGCGGCCGCACTCGGCACCGGTGAGGTCGGCCCCCCAAAGGTCGGCGCGCGGGAACTTCGCCTGCTCGCAAGCCGCGTCGCGGAGGTCGGCGAAGCGCAACTTGGCCCCGGCGAAGCGGGCCTCCTCGCAGAGCGCCTTGCCGAGGTTAGCCTTGCTCAAATCGGCCCCGCTCAGGTCCGTCTCGGCCAGCTCGGCCCCGCCCAAGTTCGCCGTCGCCAGGAGCGCCCGGCCCAGCCGCGCCCCGCCGAGGTCGGCCCCGCGTAGGTCCGCCCCTTCGAGGTCGGCGCGACGCAAGTCCGCCCGCCGGGCCTTGGCCCCCGACAGGTCGGCCGACGGCAGCCGCACCCCCGGCAACGCCGCGTCGTCCAACGCGGCCCCGACGCCGCCGAGAGCGCCGAGTACCAGCCGGCGGTCGGGCGGCAGCGCCGCGAGCATCGCCAGGACCGTGGCCGCCCGCGCGGCGGGGGTCGCCGCGGCGAGTGCGGCCAAGGCGTAGGCGTGCGTCAGGGCCGTGGTCGAAGGGAAGTCGGGTGATGGCATGGGGTATCCGTAGTCGCCCTGGCGGCGCGAAGGCTAGCCGGGATGATGTCGCAAGTGCTGCGCCGGCGCAGGGGTCCCCGGCGTCTTCGGAGGCATGGTGAACTACTTCCCGATGCAGAAGCGCGAGAAGATGCGGTCGAGTAGGTCGTTCGTGTAGACCGCCCCAGTCATCGCGCCCACTTCGTCGAGCGCCTCCCGCAGGGCCAGCGCGAGCAGTTCCTGCGGGTCCGATTCGCGGGCGTGTTCGTGGGCACGCCGCAGGGCCTCGAGGGCCCGCCCGACGTGGGCGCGGCAGCGGCTCTGGCTCGGCGCGAGTGCGGCCTGCGACAACCGTCCGACCGCCTCGTTCAGGTGAAGGCACAAGCTGTCGAGGCCGCCGGCGTGGAACAGGGTCACCGCGAGGTCGGCCCGCAGCGACGGCACGAGGTCGGACTTCGTGCGGACCGTCAGCACCTCGGCCGCGTGGGGGAACGGCGCGGGTGGCACCTCCAACGCGTCGGCCGGGACGCAGTGGAGGACGACGTCCGCCCTGAGTCTCTGCTCGCGGCTCAGGTGCTGCGACTGGGCCTCGATGTCGTCGCGGGCGGTCTCGTGGCCGGCCGTGTCGATCAGCTCGACCGCCACGCCGGCGACGCTCAGGGTCGCCGTCAGGTAGTCGCGGGTCGTGCCGGCGACCGGGCTGACGAGCGCGGCCGACTCGCCCAACAGCGCGTTGAAGAGGCTACTCTTGCCGGCGTTCGGTGCCCCGACGAGCACGACCCGTAAAGTCTCCTCGCTGCGGGAGCGGGCTTCGAGTTGCCGCCGCAGGTTGACGAGGTGGGCGATGCCGCGGGACACGCGCACCATCACGTCGGCGGCCGTGACGAACTCGATGTCCTCGCCGACGAAGTCGAGACCGGCTTCCACGTCCGCGACGAGGTTCAAGAGGTCTTCGCGTAACGCCTGAAGCGGCAGCGTCACGCCGCCAGCGAGTTGCGTGAGCGCCTGGCCCAAGTCGGCCGGCGTGCGGGCGTCGATCACGGCCAGCACCGCCTCGGCCTGCGTCAGGTCCTTCTTGCCGGCGAGGAACGACCGCAGCGTGAACTCGCCGCGCTCGGCCGGCCGGGCACCCGCGGCGAGCAGGTCGGCGATCAGGCGCTCGACGAGTGGCGGGCAGGCGAGGGTGTGCAACTCGGCGAGGTCTTGCCCGGTGTACGTGTTCGGCGCGGCGCGGAAGTGCAGATCGGCCGGCAGTTTCGCGGCGACGCCACTCAGACTCAACGCCGTCGGCGTGAGCGTGAGAGGCGTGTCGGCGTCGGCCGTGACGGCGTGGACCACCGAGCGGGTGCGCGGCCCGCTGACCCGCACGACGGCACGGCCGCCGGGGCCGGGGGCCGACGAGAGCGCGACGATGGTGTCGTCCGGGTCGGGGGTCATGGTCGCCTTCCAAGCCGTGCCGTCAACGACGCCGCCCGGAGGGATACTCCGGGCGGTCGGAAACTCGACGAGTCGCGGTCAGTCGTTGCCGCCGCCGGCCGCCTTGTCGATCGAGTCCGCGGAGATCTTCAGGCCCAGGGTCACGTCCTTGTCCTTGACCTTGCTCTTGAGGGTCTTGCTGACCTCGTCGGCCAGGGCCTTCAACTTCGGCTGCTGGTTGGTCACGAGCGGCAGGAAGCCCTTCACCGTGCCGATGAGCTGGTTCAGGGTGTCGCCGAAGTCGTCGGCCGCGTCGGTGTCCTTCATGCCGGCGTTGCCATCGACCGTCACCTCGTCGGTGATGCGGACGGTGAAGCTCAAGTTCGACAGCTTCTCGAGTTGCTTGGCGAGCTTGGCCCCGTCAACGCCGGGGACGTTCATGTTGGCGGGGACCTCGACCTTCGTGCCCTCCGCGACGACGCCGCAGACGTACATCGACGCCTTCTCGTCCATCTTCAAGAGCAACTGGGCCAGCTCCTTCTTGACGGCCGGCTTCGCCTTGTCGGCGGCCGCGTCGAGGACGGCCACGAGTAGCTTCTTGTCGCTGCTGGCGACCAGGGTCGTCTCGTCGGCCGCACTCGCGTAGAAGGGCTTGGGCGACTTCTCGTTGGTGAACTTGATCAGCTTGTACTTGCCCTCGGCGACGACGGCCACCTTGTCGCCGTTGGTCTTGGCCTCCTTCTCGGCGGCGGCCATCAGCTTGGTCGGGTCGAACTTGCCGCGGACGATGGCGACGACCTTGGCGTCGTCCTTGTCCTTGCCCCACGTCCCGGCGGTGACCCGGTCGATGTCCTTCATCGGGTCGATGCCCAAGTCCTTCATCATGCGTTGAGCGTCCTCGTTCGACTCGATCATCTGCTTGAGCTGGCCCAGCGCGTACTTCTTGACGATGTCCGAGGCCAAGATTTGCTTGACGTTGATGAACACGACCGACTCAGTCTCGGACGGCAACAAGGTGTCGATTTCCGCGGCGCGGGCCGAAGCGCCCATCGTGAGGCCGGCGGTTAGCGTGGCGGCCAGGAACAGGCGGCGAAGCATAGTTTCTCCTAAATACCCACGGGAATCTCGTCGCCCCAGGACCGCGCCCGAGGCTCTGCCCATCCTACTCACGCGGCGGTGCGGCGGTTTCGGGAAATGCCGCCGCCCCTTGCTAAGAAGCCGCCCGCCCCGGACACTGAGCGTACCCCACTTCGGGGCACGGGAGCCGGGCCATGCCGCCGCTGTTCATTGCCCTCGCCCTCGGCCTGGGAATTGTCACCCTAGGCGTCGCCACGGGCGCGGCCCAACTCCGGGGGCTGCGTCGGTTAAGCGGCCGTACCCACGTCCCCTCGGACGAAGCCCGCTACCTACGCAACCGGCACCGCCGGCGGTTGGTGACCGCGTTGGTCCTCGTCACGATGGGTGGCATGATCGTCGGGGCGTACCTCTCGGGCATGGTCGAGGCCGCGGACAAGCTCGGCCAGCCGCGCGACCCCGGCGCGCCGCCGATGACCGACGGGGAGCGGAACTTTGTCCTGGGATTCATCGTCTACTGGGTCGCCGTCGTCGGGCTGGTCTTTGTGCTGGTCGTCCTGGGCTTCTTCGACGCGGTCGCGACCCGGCTCTACTGGTTGGGCATCTACCGGGAACTGCGCGACGACCACAAGGCGAAGCTGAGCCGGGACCTCGCGGTCCACCGCCGGCACCGGGACCAGAACCGCGCCGGCCCCGGCAAACTCGGCTCGGTCGGCGACCTCGACAGTTGACACGGCCGGCGTGATGCGTCACCATAGTCGTCCTGCCCAACTCCCCCGTCCCCGCCAGTCCCCCCCTCCGGGAGAGTCGATGGCCCGCTTGCGAACTCTGACGTTAGCCCTGGGCCTTGCCCTCGTCGCCCCCCAACTCGCTCCCGCCCAACAGCCACTGCCAGCGGATCAGCAGGCCGAGAAGGCCGTCGCCGCGGGTCAGAAGGCCTACAACGAGGGCAACTTCGGCGTCGCACGGGAGCGGTTCCAGGAAGTCGTGACGAAGTTCCCCAACACGCCGCAGGCCAACTCCGCCCGGTACGGTCTGGCCCTCGCCTACGTCAACGTGCCGGACCCCAATTACGCCAAGGCGGCGGACGAGTTGAAGTCGCCCACCAACGACGGCAATTTCAAGGAGCGGCCGCAAGCCCTTGCATTGAGCGGGGCCGTGCGGCGGCAACTCGGCCTCAGAGAGTCTAAGTTGGAGGCAGCCCAGCAGCAGTTCCAGCAGGCCGGCCAGGCTTACGCCACCGCGCGAGACTTGCTCCGCGAGCGTGACCCGGAACTCTCGGCCCGCTACCGCTGCGACCACGCCGAGATGCTGTTGCGCACCGGCAAGACTCGCGAAGCCCGCGCCGAGTGCGAGCCGTTCCTGAAAGACGCGACGCTCGCCAAGAACAAGTCGCGGCCGCTGGGGCTGTACTACCACGGCCTCGCCTGCTTCCTCGACAAAGACATCACCAACGCCGGCCGGTCGCTGATGCTTCTGTCGCCGTTCGACGAGCCGTCGTTCGGGCCGCACGCCGAGTACCTCGTCGGCCGCGTGTTCCACTTGACCGGCGAGGCGGCCGAGGCGGGGGTGCATTACGATGCGGTGCTGGCGAACTGTGAGAAGCTTAAGAAGGACGCCGCGGAGCAGTTGAAGAAGCCGGAGCAGTTCAAGACGAACCCCGTCGAGAAGGCCCGGCTCGAAGCCTTGACGAAGTCGCCGCCGGGGTACGTCGCCGGGGCAACCTTCCACGCCGCGACGCTGAGCTACGAGGCCAACCGCGTGCCCGAGGCGTTGGCGAAGTTCCAGCAGTTCGCCAAGGACTACCCGGCGTCGCCGCTAGCCCCGGACGCGGCCCTACGCATCGGCTTCTGTCAGGTGCAGTCGCGGCAGTTCGAGGAGGCCGTCAAGACCCTCACACCGCTGATCGACAAGCCGCCGCGGCTGGCCGACCAGGTGCAATTTCAACTCGGCAAGGCCCAACTCGGGCTGGCCGAGACCGCGCCGCCGGCCGAGCGCGAGGCGAAGAAGAAGGCCGCCACCGAGGCGATCCGCAAGGCGACCGAGAAGGCCGCCGCCGTCGCCGGCCAGGACCCCGACGCCAAGGCCCGCCGTCAGGAGATGCTCTTCGACCTCGCCGAGGCCCTGAGCGGCTCCAAGCAGTACGCCGAGGCGGCCAAGATCTACGAGCAGTTGTGGAACGAGAACGCGTCGCCCGCCCGCCGCGAGGAAGTGATGCTGCGGCTGGCGACGGCGTTCGGCAACGCCGGCAACCTCGACGCGAGTCAGCAACGTTGCGAGGAGTTCCTGCGCACGTTCCCGCGTAGCCCGCTGCTGCCGGGGCTACTCCTGCGGGTCGCCGAGAACAGTTACGGCCGGGCCGTCGCGGCGTCGAAGTTGCCGAGTCGGGGCGTGGAGATTCAGGAGAAGTTCACCGAGGCGTCGGGCAAGTTCGCACTCGTCGCCGAGAAGTACCCCGAGTTCGACCGCGTGGCTTTCGCCCGCTTCGGCCAGGGCATGTGCGAGCTGCAACTGGGGAACCTCGAAACCGCCGCGAAAGCGTTCGACGCGGTGCCGGCCCCCGACCGCGTCGGCGAACTGGCGCTGACTGGCTACGCCCTGGCCGACTGCCTGATGCGGCTCGCCCCGGCCAAGGCCGAGGACGCACTGCAAGAGAACCGAGTCCGCGAGAAGCTGGGCCAGGCCGCCGGGCTACTCGAAGCGTTCGTCGGGGCCAACCCGCAAGCCCCCGAGGCCCCCGCGGCGCTGCTGAAACTCGGCCACTGCGCGAAGCGCCTTGGGGCGTCGCTAGCCGACCCCGCCGAGCGCACCCAGGCGCTCAACCGCGCTCGCGAAATCTACGAGCGGCTGCCGAAGGAGTACCCCAAGCACGCCCTCGCCGGACAGTCGGTCGTCGAGCGCGCCAAGGTCCGCACGCTGCTGGGCGACCGCGGCGGTGCGACCAACGACTTGAAGGCGTTCCAGTCGAACCCCGAGTTGCAGGCCAGCCCGGTCGCGCCGCTGGCGCTCGTGCAACTCTGCGTGCAACTGCGTGAGCAGAACCAGGCGGCCGAGGCGGTCAAGGTCGCCGAGGAGGCCCGCAAGCGCTACGAGGCCCCGCTGGCCGCCGACCCCGAGCGGGCGTCGTGGGTGCCGCTGCTGAAGTACCAGCACGGCGTGTCGCTGCTCGAGGCCGGCAAGCTGCCCGAGGCGCGTGGGATACTCGAAGAAGTCTACAAGGCCTCGCCCGACAAGCCGGTCGGCGCGGAGGCGGCGTTGCGCAGTGGACAGGCGCGCATCGCCGAGGGCAAGAAGGTGGCCGAGTCGGGGCAGCAGTTGCTCAATCAAGCCGGCACCGACAACACCAAGCGCAACGCCGCGCAGCAGGTCGTCGATCGGGGCCGCGATGCCGCCCGCGAGGGGGCCAACTCGCTCTTCGACCGCGCTAACCAGCTCCACGACAAGCTGCCGGCCCACGAGGCCCGCGCCCGGATGCTCTACGACGCCGCCTGGGCCATGCGGTTCCTCTCCGAGGCAGACATCGCCCGCGCCCGCGACAACGCCCGCAAGGCCCTGCGGCAGACGCAGATCGACGCGATGCTCAAGAAGCTCCCCGCCGGCAGCCCGCCGCCGGACGTGCCGCTGCCGGAAGTCGATGTCGGCAAGTTGCCGATCCAGGACGCTCAGGCGCGGGCGTTCGAGGCGTACAAGAGGCTCGTCGCCGAGTTCCCCGAGACCGCGCTGGCCGTCGAGGCGCGGCTGGAGTGGGCCGAGATGCTGGCCGAGCGTTACGACCACGAGGGGGCCGTCAAGCTGCTCAAGGACGCGCTCGAAAAAGAGCCGGCCGACCAGCCGGTCGCCGCCGAACTGCTCGAACGAGTTCGCCTCCGCCTCGGTGCGAGCCTGTACGACTTGAAGCAGTTCGCCCCCGCCGCGGCGCAGTTCGACGCGGTCGCCGCCAACCCCAAGTCGGAGCGGCTCGCCCAGGCGCTGTACCGCGCCGGCGAGGCGCACCTGGCGGCCAACGACCCGACGAAGGCGGTGGCGAAGCTGGCGGTCTTCCGGGACAAGGGCGAGTTCCACAACCGCGAGGCGATCTCCGACCGCGCCATGTTGCGGCTCGGGCAGGCCCACCTCAGTGCTAAGCAGTACGACCTCGCCCGGCAGGCGTTCGAGACGCTCATCCAGCGCTTCGGCCCGGCGTGCCCCTACGCCGCCGACGCCCGCTACGGCGTGGCAGTTTGCCTGCAAGCCCAGGGCAAGTTCGACGAGGCGGTGGTCGCGTACCAGGCCGTCATCGCGGCGACGACCGGCGAGACGGCGGCCAAGTCGCAGTTGCAGATCGGCGAGTGCCGGCACGCCCAGAAGCGCTACGCCGAGGCGGCGGCCGCGTACCAGGTGGTGCCGCTGAGCTACGACGCCTTCCCCGAACTCGGCTACGCGGCGCTGCTGGAGGCGGCCCGCGCGTTCACCGACAGCGGCGACCCGGCCCAGGCCGAGTTGATGCTGAAGAAGCTGCTTAAGGACGCCCCGGCCGGCAGCGAGTGGGCCAAGGCCGCCGCCGAGCGCGCGAAGAATAAGTGACCGGGCGACGTTCCGACACGTTTAGGCGAGGGCCGACCATGCTCCGATCCGTGCTAGTGCTTTTCGCTCTCGTCGGCTGCGTCGCGCCGCGGGCGTCGGCCTACGTCGAGGCCCCGCTGCCCCTCGGGGCGGTCGTGCAGCAGTCGGTGGTCGTTTGCGCGATGGTCGTCACGAAGGTCGATAAGGCCGGCAACCTGATCATCTTCCAGAAGACCGCCGACCTGAAGGGCAAGCACCCGCAGGAGGTCATCAAGCACAACATCGGCCGCGGCGGGCTGCGGCCCGGCGAGTGGGAGGAGATCATGCGCTGGGCCGAGGTCGGCAAGCCGGCGATCTTCTTCCACAACGGCTCGGCGTCCGAGACATACATCGGCACGACGTGGTATCAGGCGTACCCCAACGGCGAGTGGTGGGGCATGTCCCACGGCGAGCCGTTCCTGTTGCGCAGCTACTGCGGCAAGGTCGAAAAGCTGCCGGCCCTGATCGTCGATATCGTCGCCGGCAAGGAGGTGATCGTGCCGTGCATGCTCGACGGCGACAAGGAGGCGTTGCACAAAAAGACGGCCAGGGTCCAGCGCATGAAGGTGTCGCTGAAGTTGCAGGAGTACAACGCCAAGCGCGACTTCGCCGGCTGGGGCGGCGAGGACATCCGGCCGCTCCAGGGGATGCCCGGCTTCAACCGCTACGCCGGCCTCGGTAACCTCGGCCGCGACGCCCTGGGGCTAACGACCCTCGACATCGACGGCGACGGCAAGCCCGACCTCTGCCTCGTCGGCGCGTACCGCGTCAGTGTGCTGCTCAACGGCGGCGACTCGTTCACCGACGCCGCCCTGCCCGGCCTCGTCGGCGGCGCGCGGGCGGTCTGCTGGGCCGACCTCGACGGCGACGGCAAGCCGGATGTCTTCGTCGCCGGGGTCGCCGGGCCGAGACTGTACACGAACCTCGGCAAGGGCCTGTTCCGCGACGACACCAAGACGCTACTGCCGGGCTTTCCGAGCTACATCACCGCGGCGGTCCTGGCCGACTTCGACGCCGACGGCCGGCCCGACCTGCTGATCGCCGACGGCTTCGCCGGCCTGCGGCTCTACCGCAACACCCCGACCGGGTTCGTGGACGTGAGCGCGGCGTGGGGCCTCGACGCGATGCCGACTCTCACGGGCGGCAACAGCCTGACCGTCGCGGACTTCGACGGCGACGGCAGCCCGGACGTGCTGTTCAACGGGGCCGGCGGGGCGCTGCTGTTCAACCGCGGCGGCCGCCTCACGCTGGTCACGGACAGCGGCTTGACGGGGATCACCGGCAAGCTCGCCCCGGCCGCGGCGGACTTCGACGGCGACGGGCACCTCGACGTGCTCGTGCCGACGGCGACCGGCGTGAAGCTGTTCCGCAACGACGGCCGCGGCAAGTTCGCCGACGTGACGGCGTCCAGCGGCGACCTCCCGGCACTCGCAGGCACTGTCACCGGCGCGACCTGGGGCGACTTCGACAACGACGGCCGGCCCGACCTGCTCGTGACGATGTTGCGTGAGCCGAACCGCTACTACCGCAACGACGGCGGCAAGTTCGCCGACTTCTCGGCCCAACTCGGCCTGACGCAACGCACGTTCAACACCCAGGCCGCCGGCTTCGTGGACCTCAACGGCGACGGGCAACTCGACCTGGTCCTCGTCAACGAGGGCCAGGACTCGGCCGCGCTCTTCGGCGAGTTGAAGGCGCCGACCGCCCCGCCGATGAAGTTCCCCGTGAGCTACCCCGCCGGCCGCTGGCAGGGCGCGCTGAGCGCCGACGGCAAGCCGGCGTTCGCCCGCCGCATCGACGCCGGCGGCCGTGGCAGCCTGTCGCTGAACCCGCGGGCGCTGCTGGCCCCCGGCGCGTACAAGCTCGTCGGCGGCGGCCCCGACGGCAAGCCGCGCGAGTCGCCGTTCACCGTCGCGGCGTCGCCGCTGTTCCTCAAGGGAGAATGACGTGCGCCTCAGCCTCTTCGCGTTACTGCTGACCGCCGGCGTGAGTGTCTCCGCGGAGCCGGCCGACTGGCCGACCTACCGCGGCAACCCCGCCCGCACCGGCAACACCGACGGCCTGCCTGGCCCCAAGAAGCCGGCGGTCCTATGGGTGGTCAAGAGCCAGGACCACTACCTCGCGGCCCCGGTCCCCGTGAAGGGCGGCGTGTACGTCGCCGGCGTCGGGGCGTTCAACCGGCCGACGGCGAGCGTCCTCGCAGCCGACACCGGTGTTGCCGTCTGGTCGCGCTCGGCCCCGTACTTCCGCCTCGCGTCGGTGTCGAGTCCCGCGGCCGTCGGCAACTTGCTGTTCCTGGGCGACGGAATGCACCAGGACGCCGGCGGCATCCTGCACGCCCTGACCGTTGACAAGGGCCAGCCGCTGTGGCAGCACCCGATGCCGGGCGAACTCGTCCACCTTGAAGGCGCACCGACCGTCGCCGGCGGGCGCGTCTTCATGGGCGCGGGCGACGGCGGGGTGGTCTGCGTCGAGGCCGCGCAGGCGAACCTCGACGGCAAGCCGGTCACGCCCGCCGAGATCGAGGCGCGCCAGGCGGCCCGCTGGAAGGAGTTGCAAGCGAAGTTCGAGGCGGACAAGAAGCGCGACCCCGACTTCGCCGTGCCGCCCAACGAGGACCAACTGTTCAAGCCGTCGCCGAAGCTCGTCTGGCAGCAGGGCGTGAAGAAGTGGCACGTTGACGCGCCGGTCAACGTGGCCGGCGACAAGGTGCTCGTCGCGTCGAGCTTCCTCGACAAGGAGAAGTCCGGCCGGCGCGAGCTGTTCGCCCTCGACGCCGCGACCGGCGAGAGCAAGTGGTCCTTCGCGTTGCCGCTGAACCCGTGGGGCGGCGCGAGTGTTCTTGGCGACACCGTTGTCGTGACCGGGTCGAGCGTCGGCTACGCGGTCGGCGAGTTGAAGGGGGCCAAGGGCGAAGTCGTCGCCCTCGACCTCGCCACCGGCAACGTCAAGTGGCGCAAGGACTTGCCCGGCGGCGTCGTCGGCTGCGCGGCCCTGAGCGACGGCGTGGCGATCGTGACCGCGACCGACGGCAAGGTGCGGGCCTTGAGCCTCACCGACGGCGAGCGGCGCTGGCTGTACGACGCCAAGGCCCCGCTGTTCGCGCCGGTCGCGGTGGCCGCGGGCACTCTCTACGTCGGCGACCTCGCGGGGGCTGTTCACGCCGTCGAGGCCGCGACCGGGGCCGGAGTCTGGCGGCTCGACCTGGCGAGTGACCCGAAGGTCAAGTCGCCGGGCATGGTCTACGCCGGGGCGGCGGTCCACGGCGGGCGGTTGTACGTCGGCACCGTCAACCTCGAAGGCCCGAGCGCCCGGCAGGGGACGTGCTTCGTGGCGGTCGGCGAGAAATAGTCGGGATTGCGGTTGGCGAAACTTTCGCGCGTCTGCTAACATCCTAAGACTGCCTACTGCGGCGACCGCCCGCGTCTCTTTCCGCCCGAGCCAAGTATGCTGCGCCCACTCTTCGCGGTGGCCCTCCTGACCCTCGCCGCCTCGCCGGGGCGGGCCGCAGGTCCGTCGTTCCTCAACGACGTGATGCCGCTGCTCACCAAGCAGGGCTGCAACCAGGGGGCGTGCCACGGCAAGGGGTCTGGGCAGAACGGCTTCGCCTTGTCACTGCGCGGCTACGACCCCGACGCCGACTTCAAGCGGCTCACCCGCGAACTCGACGCCCGCCGCATCGACCCGGCCCAGCCCGAGCGCAGCCTGCTGCTACTTAAGGCGACCGGCACCGCCCCGCACGAGGGCGGCAAGATGTTCGGCGTCGGCTCGCGCGAGTACGCCGTGCTGCGTGACTGGGTGGCAGCCGGTGCCCCCGGCCCCGACAAGTCCGACGCCGCCGTGCGCAAGCTCGACATCCTGCCCAACGACCGCGTCATGAAGGCCGGCGAGCGCGTGCCGCTCGTCGCGTGGGCGACCTACTCCGACGGCAGCCGCCGCGACGTGACCTGGCTGACGAAGTTCGAGACGAACGACGCCGCTGTTGCCGAAGTGACCACCGCCGGCGGGGTGACGGCCAAGCGGGCCGGGGCGACGAGCGTGCGGGCGGCGTACCTCACCGAAGTCGCCGTGGCCGTGGTCACGGTCCCGCACGAACGCACCGTCGATGCGTCGCTCTTCACGCCGCGCAACAACGCCATTGACGGCCACGTCCTGACGAAGCTGGCGCAACTCCGCGTCGAGCCGTCGGGCCTGTCGGGCGACCTCGAATTCCTCCGCCGCGCCCATCTCGACGCCATCGGTACGCTGCCTACGACCGCTGAAGCAGCAGCCTTCGTTGCCGACCCGTCACCGGACAAGCGGGCGAAGCTGATCGACGCTTTGCTCGCGCGGCCGGAGTTCACCGACTACTGGACGCTATTCCTGGGCGACCTGCTGCAAAACCGCAAGGAGCGCGACCACGACGTTCGCGGGGTCAAGGGCGTGCGGCAGTTCCACGACTACCTGCGTAAGCAAGTCGCCGCCAACCGGCCATGGGACGAGTTGGCCCGCGACATCCTGACCGCCAGCGGCGACACGACGAAGAACCCCGCGGTCGGCTACTACGTCGTGACCGTCGGCGAGGCGGCCCCCGAGAAGAGCGAGGCGGCGGAGTCCGTCGCGCAGGCGTTCCTAGGCACGCGCATCGGCTGCGCCAAGTGCCACAACCACCCGCTCGAACGCTTCACGCAGGACGACTTCTACCACTTCACGGCGTACTTCAGCCGCGTCAAGCTCGACCGCAAGGACTCGAAAGTCAGCCCCACGACGTTGAGTGTCGGGCTGAAGGACGCCAACCAGGCCCGCCGGCCCGTCGGCGTCAACCAGCCGCGCACCAACGCCTACCTGCGGCCGCAGTCGCTCGACCGCGGCACCGTGTCGCTGCTGCCGGGGCAAGACCCGCGGGTGAAGCTAGCGGCTTGGGTCACCGACCCGTCGAACGCCGCGTTCACCGGGGCGATGGTCAACCGCGTCTGGAAACACTATTTAGGCGTCGGCCTCGTCGAGCCGGTGGACGACCTCCGCGCGACCAACCCGCCGTCGAACCCTGCCTTGTGGGACGAACTCTGCCGCGAGTTCCAGTCGTCCGGATACGACCTGCGGCAACTGATGCGCGTCATCCTGAACTCACGCACCTACCAAATCACGAGCAGCAGCCGGCCGACCAACGCGACCGACGCCCGCTTCTACTCGCACTACTACGCCCGCCGGCTGTCGGCCGAGGTGCTGCTCGACGCCATCGGCGACGTGACCGGCGCCCCCGAGCCGATCGACGGCTACCCCCTCGGCACGCGGGTGCTGCAAGTGCCCGACCCCGGCGCGAACTCGGCGTTCCTCAAGCTCTTCGGCCGCTCCGAGCGCACGACCGCGTGCGCCTGCGAGCGCAGCGGCGACGTGACGATGCCGCAACTGCTGCACCTGCAAAATAACCCAGGCTTCGCCGCGAAGCTCGACGCCGCCACGGCCGCCGTGTTGAAGCAGTACGACGCGATGGGCAAGGACGACGCGAAACTGCTCGACTGGCTGTTCCTGCACGCCCTCACCCGCGCCCCCCGGCCCGCCGAGCGCGACGCCGTGCTGGGGATGCTCAACGCCGGGCAGCCGCGGGCCGACATCTACCACGACCTACTCTGGGCCTTGCTGAACTCGAAAGACTTCACCTTCAACCACTGACGCGAAGCGAGTGCCGCGATGTTCGACATCTCCCTGGGCCGTGCGACTTCCCGCCGCTGCGACGGGGCCTCGCGCCGCGACTTCCTGCGCGTCGGCGGCCTCGGTGCCCTGTCGCTGCCGACGCTATTGGCGCTGGAGTCGCGGGCGAAGGCCGGCGTCACGAAGCGGCCGGGGGCCAAGGCGAAGTCGGTCATCCTGGTGTACCTCGGCGGCGGGCTGTCGCACCACGACACCTTCGACATGAAGCCGGAGGCACCCGTCGAAGTCCGCGGCAACTACAAGCCGATCGCGTCGAGCGTGCCGGGCCTCCAAGTCGGCGAGAGGCTACCGATGCTCGCCAAAGTCATGGACAAACTGGCACTCGTGCGGTCCTGCACGCACAACAACGACCACCACGAGACGGCGACGAACTGGGTGCTGTCCGGCCGCTTCGGCTCGCCCTTTGGCGACTACCCGGCCATCGGCGCGGTCACCGCGCACGACTTCGGCTTCACGACGACCCTGCCGCCCTACGTCGCCGTGCCGAACAACCCGTCGTTCACCTGGGAACTCGGCAAGAGCGCGTTCCTGGGCGGCCGCTACGAGTCGTTCAAGGCTGGCGACCCCAGCAAGCCCGACTACAAGGTCGAGAACCTGACGCAGACCGACGCCGCGGAGCGGGTGCAACGCCGCGGGACGCTGCTGAGTGCCGTCGATGGGCTGGCGAAGAGTATCGAGGGCAACGACCAGATCGCCACCTACGACGAGTTCCAGCAGCGCGCCGCCGCGATGATCCTCTCCAGCGAGACGCGGCAGGCGTTCGCTGTCGGGGCCGAGTCGGACAAGGTGCGCGACCGCTACGGCCGCACGACGTTCGGGCAGTCGGCACTCCTGGCGCGTCGGCTCGTCGAGGCCGGGGTACGCTTCGTGACGGTCAACCACAGCGGCTGGGACCACCACGCCAAGATCTTCGAGGGCCTCGACAAGAAACTGCCCGACCTCGACCGCGGCCTCTCGGCGTTGGTGTCCGACTTGAGTGAGCGTGGCAGCGACAAGGACACGCTGGTCGTCGTCATGGGAGAGTTCGGCCGGTCGCCGAAGGTGAACAAGGACGCCGGGCGCGACCACTGGGGCCAGGCGGCGTCGATGCTGTTCTTCGGCGCGGGCGTCAAGCCGGGCTTCGTGCTGGGCAAGACCGACAAGGTCGGCGGCCACCCGACGCAACGCCCCGTCGCCCCGGCCGATGTCTGCTACACGATCCTCGACGCCCTCGGCGTGAACCCGCGCAAGCAGGTCCACACGCCCGACGGCCGGCCGATCGAGGTTCTCGACAACGGCGAAGCCATCGGCGAACTCTTCTCGTGATCGCCCTGTACCTCGCCCTCGCGGCCTTCGCCTTGCCCCTTTCGGTCGCCGCGAAGGACGTGAAGCCGGCCGCCAAAGTCGCCCAGCGT
The DNA here is from genome assembly GCA_043744775.1 of Fimbriiglobus sp. Lineage (GTDB taxonomy): Bacteria > Planctomycetota > Planctomycetia > Gemmatales > Gemmataceae > Fimbriiglobus. Next base: position 40,800 of record JAYTUC010000165.1, read on the forward strand.
GCGAAGTACACGCTGCCGCTGGCCGTGCCGCCGGGCTACGCCGGCCGGGTCACCGTGCGGGGCTTTGGCCTCGACACCGCGACCGAGGTCACGGCCGATGGCGCGACTGTCAAGATTGTTGGCAAGCCGCGGAAGGCGTCCCCGCCGCAGAACGTCCCGCCCGAGTTGACCGGCGACACCGAGGTTGATGTCGAGTTGACCCTGCCGAAGGACTCCGCCGGCCCCCACGTCGCGATCAAAGTCGGCACGGCCGACGGGGTCAAGTTGCTCGTCGTGCGGGGCCTCGTCGCCGAACGGGAGCCGAACGACGGCTTCGCGACGGGGCAACTCCTCATCCCGCCGCTGACGCTGCACGGCGTCATCGACAAGCCGCGCGATGTCGATGTGTACCGCTTCGTGGGCCGCAAGGGCCAGCGCTGGAACTTCGTGGTGACGGCCCGCAAGTTGGGGTCGCCGGTGGACGCCCTGCTGACGCTCTACGACGCCCAGCGCCGCGTCGTCGAGTCGTGCGACGACGCCGGCGGCGACGCCGACCCGTCGTTCATGGTGACATTGCCACGCGACGGTGTGTACTACCTGAGCGTCATCGACAGCCACGACCAGGGCGGCGGCATCTTCCCGTACCTGCTGAGCGTGAGCGCGGCGAAGTAGTTACGTCCCCGTCGCCAGCCACGCCTTGAGCCGCCCCAGGCCGGCCGTGATCGTGGCGCGGTCGGTGGCGAACGACATGCGGGCGAAGCCCTCGGTGCCGAAGGCCGCCCCCGGCACGAGGTTGACGTGGGCCTGTTCAAGGCAGGCCGTGCAGAAGCCCACGGAGTCGGTCACGGCGGTGCCGCTGAACGCCTTACCGAAGTAGTCACTCACGTCGAAGAAGGCGTAGAACGCGCCGTCGGCGCGGTCGAACTTGACGCCGGGGATCGCGGCAAGGGTGTCGTAGGTCAGCTCACGCCGCGCGGCGAACTCCGTGCGCATCGCCTCGATGCAGACGGCCGACTCGGGGGACTCGAGCGCGACGACCATCGCGGCCTGGCTGACGCTCGACGGACAGCTCGTCTCCTGGCTCTGGATGCCGTCCATCGCTTTGACCAGGTGCGCCGGCGCGACGGCCCAGCCGATGCGCCAGCCGGTCATCGCGTAACTCTTGCTGGCCCCGCTCACGGTAATCACGCGGTCGCGCAGCTCGGGCCGCAGGGTCACCACGCACGTCGGCGTGGCGTCGCCGTAGCAAAGGTTCTCGTAAATCTCGTCGCTCAAGATCGCCGCGTCGGTGTGCTTCGCGAACTCGTCCACCAGCGCGAGCAGTTCGTCGCGGGTGTAAACGGTACCGGTCGGGTTCGACGGACTGTTGAGCATTAGCAGCCGCGTTTTGGGCGTGATCGCGGCCTTCAACTGCGCGGGCGTCATCTTGAAGCGGGCTTCGAGGGTCGTCGGCACGAGGACCGGCGTCGCGCCGGTCATCTGCACGAGGTCGGAGTAGCTGACCCAGTACGGCGTCGGGATGATCACCTCGTCGCCGGGGCCGACGGTCGCCGCGAGGGCGTTGTGGATGCTGTGCTTCGCCCCGTTCGAGACCAGCACGTTCTCGGGGCCGCACTTCAAGCCGTAAGTGCGGTCGTACCAGGCGACGATGGCCTTCTTGAGTTCGGCCGTGCCGCCGGCGGGGGTGTAGTGGGTCTGGCCGTCGGCCATCGCCTTCTCGGCCGCGGCGCAGATGTGCCGGGGGGTGTTGAAGTCCGGCTCGCCTAGGCTGAAGTCGTAGACGGTGACGCCCAGCGACTTGAGGACGCGGGCCTTGGCCCCGGCGGCGAGGGTGGCCGACGGCTGCACCGACGACGCGAGCTTCGAAATGCGGATCATGGCAGTCGCCGAGCCTCGGAATCGTGTAGCGAAAGGGGCCACCAGGGCGTATCGTATCGCCGACGCCGCGCCTCGGAGCGACAATCCTCCATGCACCTCGTTCATGCGCTGCACCGCTACCCGCCGGCCCTCGGCGGGGCTGAGAAGTACGCCGCGGAGTTGACGGCGTACCACGCCGCGCGAGGCGACACGGTCACCGTCTGGACGAGCACGGCCCACGACCTCGAAGCGATGCGGTACGCCGGCCACGCCGAACACCCGGCCGGCCTGACCGACGGCGTCCACCGCTTTCGTCCGCTGTACTTCCCCGGCCGACGCTACGCCTTGAAAGCGCTGTCGCTGGTCGGACCGCCGGCGTGGCGAGGACGGTGGCTGCCGTGCAACCCGGTGATGCCGGGGATGCTGCGCGTGGCCCGCGACTTCGACGGCCCGCTCGACGCCGTCCACGCCTTCGCCTTCCCGTACTCGTTCCCGATTCTCGCCGGCTTGCGGCTCGCCCAACGCCGCGGGGTGCCGTTCGCGTTAACGCCATTCCTGCACCTCGGCGACCCGGCGGACCCGCGAGACCGCACCTTCACGCAATACACTTCGACGCCGCTGAAGTGGCTGCTGAGGCAAGCGGATCGGGTGTTCGTCCAGACGCCGTCGGAGCTTACGGCGTGCGTCAAACTCGGCGTCCCCGAATCGCGGTTGACACTCCAGGGGCTGGGTATCGACGCGGCCGAATGCACCGGCGGCGACCGCGAGCGGGCGCGCCGCTCGTGGGGCGTGACGGCGGGCGAGTTCGTCGTCGGGCACCTGGCGAACCTGAGCCGCGAGAAGGGGACGCCCGACCTCGTCGCGGCGACGCGGAGCTTGCGGGTGCGGACGGTCCTGGCCGGGCCGGCGATGCCGAACTTCGAGCGCGGCTTCGCGGCGTCGCCGGGCGCGACCCGGTTAGGGCCGCTGACAGAATCGGCGAAGCGGGACTTCTTCGCGGGGATCGACCTGTTCGCGCTGCCGTCGCGTTCGGACTCGTTCGGGCTGGTGCTGCTCGAAGCGTGGGCCAATCGCAAGCCGGTCGTCGCCTACCGCGCCGGCGGCCCCGCCGACTTGGTGCGCCACGAACTCGATGGCTTGCTCGTCCCTTGCGACGACGTGATCGCGCTGGCGGCGGCCATCGCGCGACTGGCGGGCGACGCCGGCTTACGCGAGAGATTAGGGCAGTCGGGGCAGGCTCGCGTCTCCGAGGAGTTCGTGCGCGACGACCGGCTTTCTATCGTCCGCGACGCGATGTTGTCGATGACGGCCGGCGAGGTGTGCCATGCTGCCCGTTGAGGTCATGCGGCAGATTCGCCGGCTCCAACTGCGGGCGCGGCGGGCCGTGCGAACCCTGTTCGGCGGCGAGTACCGCTCGGCGTTCAAGGGGGCCGGGCTGAGCTTCGAGGAGGTGCGCGAGTACCAGCCGGGCGACGACGTGCGCGGCATCGACTGGAACGTCACCGCCCGCATGGGCACCGCCTTCGTCAAGCGCTACGCCGAGGAGCGCGAGTTGACGGTGGTGCTCATGGTCGATTTCTCCGTCAGCCGGCTGTTCGGCACCGGGCCGACGACGAAGCGGGCGGTCGCGGCGGAGTTGGCGACGGTCCTGGCGTTCGCGGCGGTGTCGCACAACGACCGCGTGACGCTGCTGGGGTTCACGCACGAGATCGAGCGGCACGTCCGCCCCGGCAAGGGCACGCGGCACGCCCTGCGGGTCTTGCGCGAGGTCCTCTACTTCGAGCCGCGCTCGCCGCGCACCGACATCGCCGCCTGCCTCGACGCGTTGAACGCCCTGCACCGCCGCCGCGCGATCGTGTTCGTCGTCAGCGACTTCCTCGACACAGGCTACGACGACGCCTTCCGGCGCACCGCCCGCCGGCACGACCTCGTCGCCGTACGCACCTCCGACGCCCGCGAACTCGACTGGCCCGACGCCGGCCTGCTACGCCTGGAAGACGCCGAGACCGGCGAGCAAGTCGTCATCGACACCGGCAACGCCACGTTCCGCGCGCAGTTCGCGGCGCGGTCGGGCGAGCGCCGCGCGGCTTTCGACGCCCTCGCCCGCGCGGCCCGCGTCGATGTCATCGACGTGACCACCGACGGCAAGCACTTCGACGCGCTGCTCCAGTTTTTCCGCGCCCGCGAGCGTCGCCGCCGGGTGTCGCGGTGATGCTGCTCGTGCTGCTTGTGTCCGGCCCGGTGACCGCCGCGGCCACCGCCGACCGCGCCGACCTGCGGCTGAGCGGATACGCGACGCTGACCCTCGCCGTCGAGGGCGACGCGCCGCTGCGCGTCACCCCGCCGGCGGCCTGGCTGCCCGGCGTCGGTGCGGCGTGGCGGCTGCGGCCACTCGCCCCGGCCCGCGTAGAGGACGTGTCGCCGACGCGACAACGCTGGACGCAGACCCTCCGCGCCGACCCCGACGTGCCGGGCGACAACCCGCTGCAACTCGCGCCGGTGCGCGTCACCGCCGGTACCGACGCCGAGCCGAGGGAAGTCGCCTTCCCGCCGCTGACGTTGCTCGTCGTGGCGACAGTGGTGCTGGGCCGCGACCCGCCGCGCCCGGCGACCGATCTGGAGGAGCCGGAAGTCACGATTCCCGCGGTTAGAAGCGTGTGGCCCGTCGTGGCCGTTCCCGCAGTCGGTGCGGCCGCGTTGGCGGCGCTAGCTTGGCGACGGCAACGCCTCGCGCGGTCGGCCGCTCCTGAGACGGCGCGTGGCCGCTTCGAGCGCGAGCTTGCCGACTTGCGCGGCGACGACGCGGCCGAGTTCCCCGCGCGGCTCTCGGCAGCCGTGCGCGGCTACGTTGAAGCGGTGGACGGCTTGCCCGCGCCCCGCCGCACGCCGCGCGAAATCGAGCCACTGGCCGCGGGGGCCGCGCGGTTGCGCGACTTGCCTGAGTTGCTGCGGCGGTGCGACGAGGCGCGGTTCTCGCAAGTGACCCTCGACGCCGAATCGCGGGCGACACTGCTAGCGGCGGCTACGAAGCTCGCCGAGGGTACTCCGTGATCGAGCTGTACCGCGACTACGATTTCACCTTCCGCTTCGCCGAGCCGCGCGTCGTCGGCCGCTTCCACCTCGAAGGCGTCGCGGAGGGCGCGGCCGTCGCCGTGCGGCGGCTGGCGACGCCGGGCGATGTCGTCGGCGAGTTGCTGGCGACCGCAACCGTCGGCGCGGGCGGCTGGGTCGAGGTCACGCCGGCGTTGCGCGTCGATGCGGCGAACGGCTTTCGGGTCACACTTGAGGGGTAAACCGATGCCGACCGTCGCCGACGCCGTGGCGTATCTGGACGCGTTCGCCCCGCCGTCGGGCGCGGCCGACTGGGACAACGTCGGCCTGATCCTGGGCGACCCGGCGGCGGCGCTCACGCGCGTCCTGACGTGCCTGACCGTGACACCAGAAGTCGTCGCCGAGGCGATGGAGGGTGGCGTCGAACTGATCGTGGCGCACCACCCGGTGCTGTTCAAGCCGGTCAAGAAACTGACCGCCGCGACCGCCGACGGCCGGCTCCTGCTGCCGCTGCTGAGTCACGGCGTCGCGGTCTACTCGCCGCACACGGCGTTCGACAACTGCGCCGGCGGCATCAACGACGGTCTCGCGGCACGCCTGGGGCTAACCAACGTCCGGCCGCTGCGGCCCGACAAGCCGGCGGTGCGTTACAAGCTCGTGGCCTTCGTGCCGGCGGACGACCTGTCCCGCGTCTCGGACGCCCTGTTCGCGGCCGGGGCGGGACACATCGGCGCATACCGCGAGTGCAGCTTCCGCGCCGACGGCACCGGCACCTTCTTCGGCACCGACGCGGCCAACCCGACCGTCGGCGTGAAGGGTCGGCGTGAGGAGGTGCGCGAGTCGCGGCTCGAAGTCGTCGTGCCGGAAGCCCGACTCGCGGCGGCGGTCGCGGCCTTGCGTGGTGCCCACAGCTACGAGGAGCCGGCCTTCGACATTTACCCGCTGCGGACGTTCGCGAGTTCGGTGAGCGGGGCCGGCCGCGTCGGCGACTTGCCCGACGACGTGATGCTCGCCGACCTCGGCGAGACGCTGCGACTGACGCTGCACTCCGCTGGGATGCAGTACGTCGGAGCGCGGGACGGCCTGGTCAAGCGCGTCGCCGTGGCCTGCGGCGCGGCGGGCGAGTACCTGGCGGACGCGATCCGGGCGAAGGCCGACGTGTTCGTCACCGGCGAGTTGCGGTTCCACGACGGGCTGGCGGCGCAGGCGGCGGGGATTTCCGTGCTGCTACCGGGTCACTACGCCACGGAGCGGCCGGGGGTCGAAGACCTGGCCGTCCGGTTGCAGGCGGCCTTCCCGACACTCCACGTTACTGCGTCGGCGGCGGAACGCGACCCGTTCGGCGTGTTGGCGTAGAATCCGTTCATGGCCACACTGCACATCGACCGCCTGCCGCGCAACGCCACCCCCGGCGAGGTCGTCCGCTTCGCCTGCAAGTACGGCAAGGTCGAGGGCAAGTCCCTCGGCCGCGTCGCGTTCCTGGGGTCGAGCGCGGTGCTCACCGTCGCCGACGGCAGCGCCGCGAAGCTCGTGGCGGCGCTCGACGGGGCGACCTTCCGCGACTACCCCGTGCGCGTGCGGCTCACGTCGCCCGTGCCGCGCGGCGACTCGACCGGGCACTTCGAGAAGTTCGTCAAGCTGCTGGGCCTCGAAGCCGACGCCGAGCGTAAGGAGATGAAGCGCCGCGCCGCTCTTGGCGAGGCACCCGACGGCACGACGATCACGAAGTTGCTCGTGCGGGGTGAAGAAATCGGCCTCGGCGGTCGCTTCCTGGTGACGCTGACCCGCGGCAAGGCGGCGGCGTTGCTGCCGCCCAACCGGCTGCAACCGGGGGCACCGGTCGTGCTGACTCAGACCGGCATCCCGCGGCCGGCGAGCTTCCGCGGGGTCGTCAGCGACCGGAGCGCCCGGAGCATCACCGTCGCGCTCGACGACTCCGAGGAAGACCGGCCCGACGACGCGACGTGGCGGCTCGACCTGTCGCCCGACGAGGTTTCGCGGCAGCGGCAACTCGCCGCGCTGCACCGCGCCGCCGCGTCGCACGGCGACCGCCTCGCCGACATCCGCGACGTGCTGCTCGGCACCCGGCCGGCGAAGCTCGACCCGCGGCCCGAGTCGGAGTTCCGCGCCCCGTCGTCGCTGAACGAGTCGCAAGAGTCGGCGGTGCGGTTCGCGCTGGCGTCGCACGACGTGGCGGTGATTCACGGGCCGCCGGGGACCGGCAAGACGACCACACTCGTCGAGCTGATCCGCCGCGCGGTCGCCGGCGGGGCCAGGGTGTTGGCGTGCGCCCCGTCGAACGCTGCCGTCGATAACCTCCTCGAGAAGCTGCTGGGCGTCGGGCTGGAGCCGGTGCGCGTCGGCCACCCGGCCCGCGTCGCCGAGGCACTTCGAGACCGCGCCCTCGACTCGCTGGTGATGAAGCACCCCGAGGCGCGGCAGGCCCGCAAGTACCGCAAGGAGGCCCAGGCGCTCTTGAAGCAGGCCAACAAGTGGACCAAGGAGAAGCCGCTGCCCGGCGAGCGGCAGGCGCTGCGGCGCGAGGCGGCCGAGTTACTCGGCGTGGCCCGGCGCACGGAACAGACCGCCGTCGAGCGCGTGCTGGCCGAGGCCCGCGTCATCTGCGGCACCCTGACCGGCACCGACTCCGGCACACTCGGCCAGGCCCGCTTCGACCTGCTCGTGATCGACGAGGCGTGCCAAAGCCCCGAGCCGGCGTGCTGGATTCCGGTCGTGCGGGCCGACAAGGTGGTGCTGGCCGGCGACCCGTGCCAACTGCCGCCGACGGTGATCTCGCAAGAGGCCACCGAGGGCGGCCTGGCGGTCAGCATGATGGAGCGCGTCATGGCGACGTGCGGCCCCGGCATCTCGCGACTCCTCACGGTGCAATACCGGATGCACGCGGACATCGCCGACTTCTCGTCGCACGAGTTCTACGGCGGCGAACTCGTCCCGCACGAGAGCGTCGCCGGGCACCTGCTGCGCGCCCTCGACGGCGTCGCCGATTTGCCACTGACGGCGACGCCGGCGCAGTTCCTCGACACCGCGGGGGCCGGCTACGACGAGGCGCGCGAAGCGGACACGGCCAGCCGCTTCAACGCCGGCGAGGCCGAGGTCGTCGTGAAGTGCGTGCGGCGGCTGCTCGCGGCGGGGCTGCCGGCGGCCGACATCGCCGTCATCACGCCGTACAACGGGCAGGCGCGACTCATCCGCGAGAAGCTCGAAGACACCGAGGTCGAGGTCGATAGCGTCGATGGGTTCCAGGGCCGCGAGAAGGAGGCGGTCGTCATCAGCATGGTGCGGTCGAACGTCGAGGGCGGCATCGGCTTCCTGGCCGACGTGCGCCGCACCAACGTCGCCCTGACGCGGGCGCGCCGCAAGCTCGTCGTCGTCGGCGACAGCGCGACGCTGGGTGGCCACGACTTCTACCGGCGGATGCTCGACTACTTCGACGCGATCGGGGCTTACGGCAGCGTCTGGGACGACGTGGGGGATGCTCTGTAGCTCCGGCGCAGCCCTTGTTAGTCGGCGGCCGGCGAGCCGGAGAGCGTCAGCGACCGGAGGTTTCCGAGCGCACGACACGCGACAGGGACTCCGGGCGCTGATGCTTTCCGGCTCGCTGAACCTACCGCCGGCCGGGCGGCGGGGCACTCGGGCCGCCGGACTTGCCCTGGATCACGTCCTGGGCGCGGCGCTGGAACTTCTGCATCTGGTCGCGCAACTGCACGTCGCCGCGCTGCATGATCTCGAGTTCGTGCTGAATCTCGGCACTCAGACGCTTCAACTCCGTCTCCTGGCGCGCCATCAGGGCACGCTCGCGGGCCATGCCGACTTCCATCTGCCGCATCTGGTTCTCGGACGACTCCTCGTCTTCGCGGAGTTGCTTACGCTCGTGTTCGAGCTTCTTGCGCTCCTGGGCCAAGATCGAGTGGTCCTTCTCCAACTCGTCGGCCCACTCCTCGAGTTCGGTGCGATTCTTGGGGATGACGACCGGCTGCTGCGGCCCCAACGTGCCGTTCGAGATTTGCTCCTCGATCGACTGGAGTTGCGCGGAGAGTTCGTCCACCTGGCGCTGCCGCTCGGTCAAGGTAGCCTGCAAGTCGATCTGGCGGGCGGCGTACTGCTGCTCGCTGTCGCTGGCCTCTTGCAGGAGTTGCTTCATCTCGCTGAGCAGTTGACGCAACTCCTTGTTCTCGGCCTTGAGCCGGGCCGCCTCGGGGAGCGTCGGGTCGGCGGCGACGGCGCGGCTCGGGGGGTGGGCGTGGCCGCCGGAGCCGGTGCCGGCGGGGCGGGCAGGCGGGGCACCGTAGCCGGACCCCTCCGGCCCGGCCGGCTTGGGCCGCGGCGTCGATCGGCTCGCCGCGGGGTCGCCGGGCTGGCCGGGGAGGCGCAGGCGGGCGAGGGCGTCGAGGCCGAAGCCGGGCAGAGAGTCCTGCTCGGCGGGGGTGAGGCCCATCGAAGCCATCGGCGGCGGCGTCGAGGACAGTAGCCGGCGGCGCAACTCGGCCGCGGAGATCGACGGCGGCAGCGGATCGGGCGGGGTGTTCAGGCTGGACATAAACCGGGGACCCTTCCTGGCGGGGGTTCCTTGAGCCGGCGACCGGGGCCGCGGCGTAAACCTAGCGAAACGTAGGGTGCCGCGGTCGCAAGTCAAGCCGAAATGCCCGCGTGCGACCGGCTTCAACCCGCTGGCGAATGCCTTCGTCCGCCCTTCTCGGCGCGAGACGTTGCCGGTCGGGGCGGCCGTGCCGTTTACGTCGCGGGGCCAGAGAATGCCGAGGGGGCATTCGCGCCAACATCGCCTCGAGTGGCGTGTTGAGCGGGTAGATTCGACCGACCCATTTTCTTCGGCCCGTCCGGGGCGTTGGGGTGAGCGGATCGCCCGGCGGTCACCGGCCGACGTTTCGGCGCGGGAACGCGGTGGCGAACCGTTAAGATGGAATCGACTGCGTGTCGCCTTCCAGTCCCAGTGTCCCGCCCGTGGGTGCAGCCCCGCCGGCGGACCGACTTGCTGCCAGAGGAGCGCCCGAGCAATGACCTTCGCCACGAAGCTCCGGCTCATGACAGCGATTTTCGGGGTCGCGGCCGGTACCGCCGCCCTCGGAGTTGCCGTCTACGGGGAAATCCCCAGCCGACCGTCCCCCGCCGCCGCCCGGCCGATCGCCGACCCCCTCCAAGCCGGGGCGGAGGCGGCCCGGACCAAATTCAGTGCTCTGCCCACGGTGACCTACCGCACCGCGTCCGGCGAGACGGCTTTCGCCTGGCAGGTCAAGCCGAAGGTGCCCGCGACCGCCGCCCGGCCGCGCGACGTGCTCGTCGTCATCGACACGTCCGCCTCGCAGGCCGGCAACGCCCTCGACAACGCCCGGCTGATTTTGGAGGCGCTCGCCAAGGGGATGTCGCCCGCCGACCGCGTCAACGCCTGGACGATTAACATCGACAACCCCGCGGCCACCCGGTCGCTGACCGGCGGCTTCGTCGCCCCGAATGCCGAGGCGCTCACGTCCGCACTCGTCAAGTTTGCCGAGAGCGAGTATGGCTCGGGCGCGGTCGATCTCGCCGCCGGACTCACCGCGGCCGCGGCGTCGTTCGAGAACAAGTCCGACCGCTCGCAGACCATCCTGTTCCTGGGCGACGGCGAGTCGGCGGCCAGTAAGGTCGCGCTCACCGAGTCGGCCCGCGTCAGTCTCGGCCACAAGCTCGCCGACCAGGAGGTCGTCTTCCTCGCCGTGCCGCTCGGGGCCAAGGTCGATGCCGAGAACCTGCACGGCTTGGCGATGCTCACCGGCGGGGCCGTCGTCCGGCTCGCCGGGGCCGTCAACTCGCCCGCCGGCAAGGCGGCTTTCGCCGCCAAGCTCACCGCCGCGATCGACACGCCGATCTTGCGTCCCGACCGCGTGACCCTGCGCCCCGAGGGCGTCGAGCTGTACCCCACACGCCTACCGCCACTGCGCTGCGACCGCGCGACCCTCGTGCTGGGGGCCACCAAGGCCGCCGACGTGACCGTGGCCATGCGGATCGAGGGCCGCGTCGGCACGACCAAGACGACCGTCGAACTCTCGGAGAAGCTGGCCGAGCCGTCGGCCGACAACTACTTCTTGGGCGCGATGCTCGACCAGTACCGCACCGCCGGGGCCAAGGACACGCCGGCGATGCTGGCCGCGGAGCGGACGCTGGCGATGGCCGGCGAGCAGTACCGCCTGTTCCGCGACGAGTTCACCGTGCAGGGCGTGTGGGCGATCTCCGCCGACCGCCTCGACCACGCCGAGAAGCTCTTCGCGGCCGCGCTCAAGATCGACCCGCAAGGCGCGGACGCCCAGTCGGGATTGCGCGTCGTGGGCGGCATCCGCAGCGGCAAGCTGAAGTCCGACACGGTCAAGATTGGCCTCGTCAACGGCAAGACGTTGGCCCGGCTGCAAGACCCGCCCGCCGACCCCAAGCTCGATCCGGGGGCCAAGCCGCTGCCCGCGCCGGTCGCCCCGCCGGCCGGCGCGACTCCTGCTGAGCGCAACCTGATTACCGAGGCCCGCAACGCCCAGGCGGTGCTCGAACAGGAGTACCGCATCGTCGTCGATGAGACGCTGCGGCGCGCCCGCCGTCTCCTCGCGACCGACCCCGACTCGTCGTACGAGGACTTGAAGCGGCAGCGCGAGACGGTGCTGAACACGGAGCAACTCTCCGACACGTTCCGCCGCAAGTTGGCCGCGGACCTCGAGTCGGCGATGCGCGAGGTGACGCTGAAAGGCTCCGAGATCAAGCGCGAACTCGCCTCGCAGCGGGAGCGCGTCGCCCAGAGCCGCCAGCGCATCGAGGAGAATGCTCAGCGGGCCACGCAGGAGGAGCAGACCCGCGCCCGCATCGACTCGTTCCGCAACCTGATGAGCCAAGCCCGCTACGAGTTGGCCCAGCAAGAAGCGCAGGTGATGATTCAGGAGCGGATCAGCCGCGGCCAGACTTCCATCCCCGAGGCCTTCGCCAGCTACCGCATCGGCCAACAGGCCACGAACTTGCGCGAACTCACCGAGTTGCGGCGGCTGCGGGAGAACAACTTCCTCCTGACGATGCTTCAGGTCGAGAAGTCGTTCGTGCCGTACCCCGACGAGCCGCCGGTCCACTTCCCGCCGGCCGCGGTGTGGCGCGAGTTGACCGGCTCGCGCGTCGAGAAGTACAGCAACAACAACCTCGGGCCGGACGCCCCGGCGAGCTTCAAGCGGCTCCGCGGCATCCTCGAAGGCTTCGAGGGCAAAAAGGTTTCCGTGGACGCCAAAGAGGGCACGACCCTCGGGACTCTGCTGCAACAGTTGACCCAGGAGTACCAGGACGACGGCGTGCGGTTCATCTTCCGGCAGGACGTGTTCCCCGCCGACTTCAAGCCGGAGGAGGTCAAGCTCAAGACCAAGAACAACCTGACCGGCTTGCCGCTCGGGGCGTACCTCGACACGATCCTGCGGGACGTGAACATGAGCTGGATTGCGCGGCCGGAGTACATCGAGATCGGGCCGAACGACAGCACCTACTCGCTACGCTACGACGACAAGGTCACCCGCGTCTTTGACGTGGCCGAACTCGTCGTCGGCATCCCGAACTCCCAGAACGACACGGCCTTCCGGCAGAACATCCAGGCCCTGGGGTCGCAGGCGACCATCTTCGGGACCTCGCTGCAACCGATCGCCGGCCTCGGCATCGGCGGCGGCGGTGGGATCGGGGGCATCGGGGGCATCGGGGGCATCGGCGGCATCGGCGGGATTGGGGGTATCGGCGGCGCGCTCGGTGGTGGCCTCGGGCTGGCCGGCGGCGGCGGCTTCGCGGGCGGCGGCGGGGGCGGCGGCTTCGGCGGCGGCCTCGGCGGCGGGGCGGCGGGGGCCGGCGGTGCCCTCCAGGGGGCCGCGGGCGGTAACCTCGGCCAACTCGGCTCGCAGTTCACGATTCAGGGCAACGACCAGAGTAAGTTGCTCGCCTCGCTGATCACGCAAGTCGTGGCCCGCGGCGAATGGGATTTGCGCAGCATCGGCGGCGTCAATGCCCAAGACTTGGTCGGCCTCTTCGACCCGTCGCGGGCCGAGGAAGTCGGGGCCGTGGACGAGCGGCGTAAGAACTCGCTTGGCTTCTACCCGCCGGCGCGGGCGCTGATCATCCGCGGCAGCCACCGCTACCACGCCAGCCCGTCGTTCAAGGTCAAGTTCGGCGAGGCCGCGATGGGGGCCGGCGGCCCCGGCCTGCCGGGCAAGGGCCAACTCGCGGGCAACGCCCCGGCGAAGCCCGACCCCAAGGCGGTCGCGGCCGCGCTCGCTGTGAAAGGCAAGCAGGACCCGCAGAAGCTCTGGAACGGGGTGTTCGCCGGGGCCATCAGCAACCCGGAGGTCGCCATCGACGCCGTGGACCTGCTCTTCGAGATGAAGGAGTTCGGCCACGCCACCGAGGTCCTCAAGGCGAGCCTGCGGAAGGGCCGCGTCAACGGCATCTGGACGCACGACGCACTCGCGATCGCGCTGCAGAGCAGCCAAGGTTCGGCAGCCGAGGTCGAGCGGGCTTCTCTGTCGAGCATCGACATGGATACGTCGAACTCGTCGCTTTACCTGCAAGCCGCCAAGGCGGAGGACGGCTTGGGGAACCACGAGACCGCGCTGGCGTACTGCCAGCGGGCGGCGGCCATCGAGCCGAGTTCGCCGCACGCCTATGCCGACGCGCTGATCTACGCCGGCCGCGTCACCGACGTGAAGTCTGACGTGGTGCAGTGGGCGGCGACCAACCTGCTCAAGCGGGACTGGCCGGCCGACGACACTGACTACCACGGCACCACGAAGCGCAAGGTCGGCCTGATCGCGGGTGCCATGCTCGCCAAGGGCCGCAAGGACGACGCCGCGCTCCTGAACGGCCTCACCGCCGAAAGCACGAGCCGCGACATCGTGATCGAGTTGCTGTACCAAGGCCGCGCCGACCTCGACCTGATCGTGACCGAGCCGACCGGCTCCGTCTGCTCCGCGACCCACAAGCGGACCACCAACGGCGGCCTGCTGAAGTGCGACATTCTGGAGCAGCGGGACGACAACCGCTCCGAGGTGTACACCGCCGCGTCGGCCTTCCCCGGCACCTACGGCATCCGCGTGAAGAAGGTTCTGGGCACGCCGATCGACAACCGCGCCCGCGTCAAGGTGACCAAGAACGCCGGCACCCCGGACCAATCGGTCGAGGTATTCAGCGTCGAACTCACAGCCGACGCCACCGTGTCGGTCAACCTCGGGACGGGTAGCCGCAAGGACCTCGTGACCGTGCTGGCCGACGCCCGCGAGGCCGAGCAGGAATCGACGCTCGTCGTCGATGACAACTCCGGCCCGACCGGCGGCACCGGGAGCTTCACCGGCTCCGCCCGGAACTCCACGGTGTCGCTGCCGGCGTTGCAGCCGATGGTCGAGTCCCGGCTGCCGGGGATCGCCGTCGGGGTGCCGGGGATGCGGTTCGAGACGAAGCTGGCGGCCGACCGCAAGAACGTCGTCGTCGCCGCGAAGCCGGTGTTCGTCGGCACCGCGGTCGATATCGCCACGCCGAAGATCGGCCTACTGCCCAAGAGCGGCCTGTAACCGGCGAGTGAGATAACCCGAAGGCCGGCCGGGGCGACCCGGCCGGCCTTTCCCATTCCCGGTGAGCGGCGTGGCGTAAGCCCGCTGTTTACTCCCTGCAATGGGGACGACTGGTCCGTGCAAGCGCCGGTCACTTCCCGCGGGTTACGGCTCCCACGCCGGGGAGGAAACAGCGGGGTTACCCCCACGCCGCTCGCCGGGAACTACACGTCGCCGAGAAGGTTCGGCACCTTCTCGCGGAGGTGGTCGATCTCGGTGTGCGTCTCGCCGAGGTACGCCAGCAAGCGGAGGTCGTCGCGCGACACGGTGCCGCCGCTGAGCAGCCAGGCACGCACCCGGAAGAGCTTGTAGAGCTTGACGAGCTTGCGGTCGCTGATGAAGATCTTGTCCTCGCGGACCAGGGTCTTGACGAGCCGCTGGAACTCGCGAAACACGTCGGCGGGGAAGAAGATTTCGCGGTCGTTGGCCTCCTCGCCGCGGGCGTCGGCGGTGCGGCGGCTGAACAGGTACGTCAGGTAGCGGTTGGCCTTGAGGAAGTCGTCGAGGCTGGCGTGCCCCTCGGCCCAAGGCTTCTGGTTCAGCCCCTTGTACGACTCGTTTTGCAGGCCGATGTCGATCAACTCGGTGAAGTAGTCGTCCTGCACCGGCCGGCTTTGCACCTTCAACACGAAGCGGTCCTTGAGCGCCGCCAACTCGCCCTGCTCGGGAATCTCGTTGGTCGCGGCGAACATCACCCGCAGCGGCACCGGCTCCGGCACGCCGTCCTGGTAGAATTTGCGCTCGTTGATGATCGTCAACAGGATGTTCAAGATCGCGGAGTTCGACTTGAAGATCTCGTCCAGGAACACGAGCTTCGCCGTCGGCAGCTTGCCCTCCTTGCGGCGGATGTACTTGCCGTCGCGCAGCTCCTTGATGTCGATCGCCCCGATGATCTCGCTCGGCTCGGTGAAGCGCGTCAGCATGTACTCGAAGTAGTCGCCCTC
The DNA here is from genome assembly GCA_043744775.1 of Fimbriiglobus sp. Taxonomy (GTDB): domain Bacteria; phylum Planctomycetota; class Planctomycetia; order Gemmatales; family Gemmataceae; genus Fimbriiglobus. Next base: position 56,248 of record JAYTUC010000165.1, read on the forward strand.
CCCCATGCCCAGCGCGTCCTTGAACTTGAGCACCAGGTCGGACTTGGCGGTGCCCGGCGGGCCGACGATCAGCAGCGGCTCCTGCGCGACGGCGGCGACGCACATCAGGTCGATGAGTTCCTGCTTGTGGACGAAGAAGCGGCCGAGCGCGGTGCGGAAGCGGTTGATACGCTTGCGGAGGTCGTCGGCTTCGCCTTGCAGGTCGGCAAGAGTCGCGTCTTCGGCCGAGGGCTTTTTCGCCATGTCGCGGTGCGTCCGTCACGGGGGCTGGGCGGGGTGGGGCCATTGTAACGCCGCGGCCGCGATCGGGGAATCTCCCGGCTTCAGAGCGACTTCATCGCCTCGCCGAGGTCGCGGCTGACGCGGCGGCGGGTCAGGTACTCGTCGTCGTCGAGCCAGGCCCGGACCTGCGGACCCAGCGTGAACTCCTCACTGACCACCGCCCGGATGGCCACGTCGATCAACGCCAGCGGGGCGAGGGTGAAGTAGCGGTTGGTCGCCCCGGTGGCCGTCACCATGTCGAGGCGCAGGAAGAGTTCTTCGAGCCGGCCCAACGCCGTCCGGGGCGGAGCGTGCTCGAGCGCCGCGGCGTAGGCTATCGCGGTCGCGGTGCGGTCGCGGTCGTCGCGGATGCCGTGGACGAAAAGTCGGTCGCGCGCGGCGTCGAGGATGGCGTTGGCCGTGTCGGGCTGCCCTGAGACGTAGTAGCCGACGGCCAAGCCGAGTTCCCGCGGCCCTGCCGCGGGGCCGGGCCGCAGCCGCGCCACGAGCAACTCGGCGAGCGGTCGCAGGCCCAGCCGGGCCAGGGCGCGGAAGTACGGCCCGGCGACCGACTCGAACAGCCGCGCCGTCGGCCCGTCCGGCGTGTCGCAGCGGTCGATGAGCTGCTCCGTGGCGGCCCGCAGCGAGCCGGCGAGTTGGAACAGCGTCGCGGCGTGGCAGGCCGACAGCAGCATCCGCCGGCCGTAGCGGTGCGTCAGGGCCGCCGCGTCGCCGCCCAGGCTGCCCAGGCGGACCCACTCGGGGACGAGTTCGATGGCCCGGAGCGTTTGCGGGATCACGGCCGACACCAGTTGCGGGTCGAGCCGCGGGGCCGCCTCCAGGAGCGCGAAGATGACGCGCGGCATCGTCACCGCCGTGGGGTCGGCCTCGTCGATGGCAAGCAGCCGGCGGGCGTCGTCGGGGTTGTGCAGCGCCCCCTTGGGACGCAGGAACTCGGCGAGGCGTGCGCCCAATGCGTCGCGGCCCAGGAAGCCGAGCGTGTCCCGCGACTCGAAGGGATCGACGCCGCCGCGCGGCTCCAGGATGCACGAGTGGGCGCGGAGGGCGTCGATGGCGTAGCGGCCCAGGGCGTCGGTGCCGGGCGGGGCCTCGTGCGCCGCGGCGTCGCCGTCGGCCCGGCCGTCCTGCGCGTCCCGGACGCGTGCCCGGAAGCGGGCCAGCAGGTGCGGGTGGACACGCGGATCGACGCCGGGGGTCGCGGGGAGTTGCAGGGCCTTGGCCGCGCCGAGTTCGAGGCCCTTGGCGTGGGCGCGGTCGCCGACCTTGCCGAGGCCCCAGGCGAGCATCAGGTCGGCGTAGGCGGCCGTGCGCGGGGCCTCGCCGTCGAGGCCGGCCCACTGCAAGCGCCCCGGCGACGCCAGCTTGCCGACCCAGCGCTGCACCGGCTCGCGGACGCGCAGCAGCCAGTCGCGGGCGAGTGTCAAGCGGTCGCCAGCCGCGACGCCCTTGAAGCGCAGGAAGGACGGGGCGTCGAGGTCCAGCCCCGGCCCCTTGTCGCGCAAGCGGGCGAACAGCCGGTCGCGCGCCCCGGCCAGCCCGAGCGGGTCGCCTCCCGACGCCCGCGCCGCCCCGAGCCGCGCCAGCCAGACCCCCCGCGCCGGCAAGTCGGCCTCGCGCCGCGTGACCCGGCGCAAAAGCTCCGCCAATTCCGGCCCCGGTGTCGCGGCCGACGCCAGGTACGCCGCGGTCACGGCGGCCAGCGGCACGGAGTCCGGGGCGTCGAGCAGGTTCGCGGCGGTGACGCGCGGCGACGACACGCGGGCGGCGCGGCACTCGGCGTGAAGCCAGGCCGCCGCGAGGTCGGGCGGGCCGTCCCACGCGGCGTTCAGCCGGCAGACCGCCGCGTCGGCCGCGTCGCCGAACGCGGCGTAGACCTCGGCGAGGTCGGCCCACAGTCCGACGCGGGCGGCCGGCGGTAACCGCGGCATGTCGGCCAAGACGCGGCGCTCGAGGTCGTCGCGCCGCGCCGCCCACTCGTGACCCATCACCAAGGCCTGCGGCGACGCGAGCTTACCCTGCAAGCGATCCGCCGGAACTTCGGGCGCGAGCGGTTCCGGCGCGGCCACCGGCGGCGGGCCGAAGCGCGCCGGCCGCCCGCGTTGCCGCCACCGACGCAGCCACTCGCGCAGACGCCGCGGCCGGGCCGCCGCGGACTCGACCGACTCGCGGGGCGGCGCAACTTTGTCGCGGGCCGGAACGTCCTCGGCCTCGGCGACGAACGCCGGCAAATTGCCCCACGTCGCGGCGACCGAGGCGGGCCGGTAGTCGGCGCGTGGCGGCACCTCGTAGTCGATGGCGTCGCGCAGGTTGCCGAAGGCCGCCGACGGGACCCGCGCCGGCCGCCACGAGTCGCCGCACCGGGCCAGGACGGTCAAGTGCCCGGCCCCCAAGTCGAACAGCCCGACGAGGGCACGCGGCCGTAGGGGCGGGGTGAGCCGCGTGCCAGCCGGCAGGAACAGCGTCGGGCATTGCGGGTGCGCGGCGAACTCCGCGAGTTCGGCCGTCAACGCGACCGGGGCCGCGCCGCCCGGCTCCGCCAGCAGAACGGTCACGCCTTCGGCGAAGTCCGGCGCGTCGAGCGTGGCGACGCGGTACTTGCGCAACAGGGCTTCGGGGGTGTCGCGCAACACCTCGGCGAGGCCCGCCCGACCGCCCGACCACAGCCACAGCGTCGCGGCGGCCGGACTCGCGTTCGGCACGAGCCGCATATCGACGGCGTGTACGGGCAGAGATGGCAGTACGCCCGTCGTCAGCGGCTTGCCGAGTTGGGGCGACACGGCAAGCAACGGCGGCACGGCGGGTGCCGAGCGCCACGGCTGCCCGCGGGCCACCAGGAATTCGTCGCCGGGGGCCGGCCGCAAGGTGTCGAGCAGGGGGTGCGTGGAGCCGGTCTCGACCCAGACGCCGGGGCCAGCCTCGCCGTAAACTTCGCCCCCCCCGTCGGCCAGCGTCGCGGCCAAGTGGGGCGGCAGGCGGTCCAGCACGGCCGCGGCCGTCGGGGCGTCCGCGCCCAGGCGTAGGCGCAGCAGACGCACGCTCTGCCGGGCGAGCAGCGCGACGAACGCCGCGAGGTCGGCGTCGGGGATCAGGGCCAGGACGCGGCCGGCGGGGGCTTCGGCGGCGGGCTTCAAGGGCACGAGTTCGGCCCAGGCGAGCAGCGGCCGGGGCGGCGGGCCGGAGCCGGGCGGGTGGGCGGTGACCCCGAGCCTCGCGAGCGCCACCGCGCAGTCGCGCGGCAGCTCCCCCGTCGTGACCCAGCGGCCGCCGGCGTCGTCGGTTCCGCCGAGCGCGGGCCGCGCCGCGAGTTCCGCGGGCACGACGCCGCTGGCGAGGGCGAGCCGCAGCGACTCGGCGTGGGGGAAGCGGAGCGTGGGCATGGCGTCACCCTAGCACGCGGGCCGACGCCCGGCGTCACAGCCCGCTCGCGCTCAACTGCCTCCGCAGGTCGGCGTGGACGCGGCGGCGGACGAGGTACTCGTCCTCGTCGAGCCAGCGCCGCCCGGCCGGGCCGAGCGCGAAGTCGTCGTTGACGACCGCCAGCACCACCTCCTCGACGAGGTTCAGGTGGAAGCGCGAGTAGAACCGGCTCGTCGTGAACGAGTTGGCGACGCGGGCCGGGTCCATCTTGTGGAACAGCTCGACGATGCGGACCAGCCCCGCCTCGGCCGGCCCTTGCCCGAGTGCGGAGACGTAGGCTTGGGCCAGCGGCGTGAAGTCCTTGGGCGCGAGTGTGAACCCCTGCCCCGTCAACTCGGCGCGGGCCAGTTCGAGGATCGGCGCGGCGGTCTCGGTCAGGCCGTAGGTCATCCAGCCGCCGGCGAGGTTCAAGAGACTTTGCAGCGCCTTGCCCCACAGTTCCGGCGTCGCGCTGTACTGCTGGCGCAAGCTCTGCGGGGTCCGCCCGGCGAGGATCACGTCTTGCAGCCGCTGCAACAGTCGGTCGATTTCGTCGCGGAGGCCGAGCTTACGCAGGCTCTTGAGGCACCGCCCGGCGACGACGTTGATGAGCTTGTAGCGCTGCTCGTCGGACTTGATGTCGCGCACATGCGCCACGAACTGATCGACGAGTTGCGAGACGATCTCGCGGCGGTCGTAGTTGGCCGCGAGCATCAGCCCGCGCTCGAGCAGCTTGCCCTGCTTCTCCGGCAGGTCCGCCGCCGGCGTGGCGACCGCCCCGACGTTGCGCATCGTCTCCGGCACGAGGCCCAGCAACTCGACGGTGAACGGCTCGCCGACGCGGCCGGCCAGCGGCAGCGCGTTGACCAGCACCAGGAACCGGCTCTCCGCGGTCACCTTGCCGCCGACGCCGTTGCGGTACAGCTCGCGGATTTGCCGCGCCAGCACGTTGGCGTCGCGCAGCTTCGGCAACTCCGTCAACGCCTTACGCAGGTCGTCGGTCTCCTTCATAAACTCGTGGTACGGGTCGAGTTTCTCTTGCGGTTCGAGGATGAGCGACTGGTCGCGCATCCGCATCACGGCGTAGTGGCCGATGCCGAAGGGGTTGTCCGGCTTCCCGGCGGTCTTGCCGCGGTCGTGGATCTCCTCCAACTCGTCGAGCAGTTTCGCGTCGAGCAGCCCCGCGTGCGGCTTGCCGGCAATCGCCTGCTCGACGCGGTAGCGCAACGCCTTGAACAGGAACCGCGCCGCGATGCCGCGCTCTTCCGTCGGCTTGAAGCCTTCGAGCACTTGCCGGCCGGACTCGACGAGGGTGCGCGCAGACAGCGACTCGCCGAGTTTCGCCAGGCCGTAGGCGAAGAACAGGTCAACGTAGCCGAGCGTGGCGCTCTGGTCGGACTGCCCCTTCTTGGCCGAGAGTTCGAGGCTCCGCGCGGCCCAGGCCCGGACTTGCGTGTGCAGGTCGAGTGCCTTCTCGCGCACCTGGCGGACGCGCTCCGAGTCCTTCAGCCCCGCCGACCGCAGGAAGAACGGGATGTCACGCTCCGGCCGCGTGCCCTCTTCGAGCAGCCGCTGCAACACGCGGTCGCGTACCCGCGCCAGGCCTAAGGTGTCGGCCCCGCTGAGCAGCGCGAGCTTCGACGACGCCAGCCACACCACGCGGATCGGCAACTTCGTCTCGTGGGCGTGCAGGTACTTTTGGGCCGCAGGCAGCAACTCGCGCAGCCACGGCGGCGACGATTCCGCGGCGTGGAGGAATAGCGCGGCGAAGGCCCGCGCCTCAGCCGAGGTTGGCGCGGGGTTGGCGAACGACTGCGCGAAGTCCGCGGCGGCCGGCGTCTTGAGCGTCGGCGACTCGGCGCGCAGCCACGCGTCGAGCAGCCGCGGCCGGTCGGCAGCGTCTTGCCAGAGGGCGTTGGCGAAGCAGAGCGCGGCCTCGGGGGTGTCGCCGTAGCCGGCGTTCGCCTGCGCCAGTTGCGGCCAGAGCGCCACGCGGTCGGGCGAGTCGAGCGGGCCGTCGGTGTCGAGAAATTCGCGCTCCAACTCCTGCCGACGCAGGAACCACTCGCCGGGCGGCTTGGCCTCCGGCGCGGCCATTGAAAGCGACACGCCGACAACATCGGTGGCGGCCGTCGGGGCCGCTGGCTTGGCCGCGCCGCCGGTCGGGGCGAGTGGGGCGTCGTCGCCCTCGGGGCGCGGCCGGCGCTTGCGGGCGTCCTTGTCGTCGGGCTTCGGCGGCTTCGGCAGGTTGGCGTCGGCGCAGACGAAGGCGTCGAAGTCGAAGCGGGTCGCGTCGATCCACGCTTGCAGTGGCACGTGGCTCGTCGCGACGACGTAATCGACCCAGTCCTCCAGCGGCCGGAACGAGTCTTCCGGCAGTGTCTCGGGGGCGAAGCTGCCGCCCGGCTTCGGGGCCAGCCAGACGAGTTGGTCGGTGTCGTCGGCCAGCAGCTTGCGCACGGCGTCGCGCCGCAAGGGCGGGTGCAGCCGCGTGCCGGCCGGCAGGAAAAGGTTCGGCATCTTGAAGTACGGCTTGTACCCCACCGCGTCCGCCAACGGCAGCACCGGGGGGTCGAGCTTCGAGGCGGTCACGCGCAGCACGACGGCGGTGTTGCCGGCCGGGTCGGTGGCGACGGCGAATTTCAGGCGCTGCGTGATGCGGTCGTCGGCGTCGCGGACGAACTCGTCGAGTTGCTCGACCGCCCGACCACGCAGCACCCACAACTCCGGCAGGTCGGCGGCGTTCCCGGCGACGAGCCGCAGTGGGACTGTCAACTTCTCGCGCGACTCGGCTTCCGACCAATCGACGGGGCCGGCGGGCAGGCGGACGTTGAGCAGTTCGTACACGTCCTGGAAAGGCGCGTCGGGCAGGTACAGCCAGTCGCGCTCGGGCCGCAACAGCAGCGTCTGGCCGTCGTCGAGGCGGATCAGCGCGGCACTCGGGTGCGCGTAGCCGAGTTGCACCCAGACACGCGGGGCCTGTTCGAGGTACGCCCGGACGCGGCCCGACGTGCCGGCGGCCGACGGCTCGATCGCCCGCAGCAGCGAGTAGTACGGCGGGCCGATGACGCGCAGCAAGACGCGGTCGTCGTCGGTGTCGGCGGTGAGCCGTCGCAGCGACTGCCGGTCGTTGCCGAGGCGCAACATCTCGCCGACGATCGCCGGCAAGTCCTTGGCCGACTCTAACTCGAAGAGCACCGGGGCCTGCGCCGAGAGTTGCGGCACGCTCGCCTCACGCGTCACCGGCAGCACCTCGAACCAGCACGAAGCCTGCGCGACTTCGCCGACGTGCCGCTTGACGGCGGTGACGCCGAGACGCGCCAGGTCGGCCGTCGCCTTGCGGGCGAGTTTGGCGTCGGTCTCGATCGCCAATCGGCCGTCGGCGTCGGTCGAGTACGACGCCGACGCGGCGGTCGCCTCGGCCGGGGCCAGGCTGCCGGCCAGCACCAGGCGGAGCGTGTCGAGGTTCGGGAACAGCAGGATCATGGGAGTTCCGGAAAGGCCGTGTTGAAGGCGAGCCGGAAGCGTCAGCGTCCGGAGTTCTTGGCGAGCGAAGGAACTCCGGGCGCTGACGCTTCCGGCTCTCCGGGAAATGCTACCGCCCCTGCGCCTCTTTCGCGCGCTCCGGGGCGGCCGGCTCCTGATCGCCGACGGGCGGCTGCGTCTGGCCCTCGCGCTCGATGATAATTTCCCCGAGGTCTTCGACCTTCATGCCCTTGCCGATGAGTTTCTCGACGAGCCTCTTGTGCATCTGCTCGTGCTCGACCGGCAGCGCGTCGGCGTCCGACTCGAGCTTGACGACGATGTTCTGCTTCCCGGTCGCGGGGTCGCGGCGCAGGATGATGAGCATTTCGGCCATGAGTCACCTGGGTTCGGGGGCGTCACTGGGCGTCGGCCCCGGTCATCGTCTCGGCGGTCGCCTTGATCGCGGCCTTGGCCGGCCGCTTCGACTCGTTCATGCTACCGGGCACGAGACTCGCC
>JAYTUC010000166.1:0-24658 GCA_043744775.1 Fimbriiglobus sp.
CGTCAGCGCCCGGAGTTCTCCGCGTCGGTCGCTCGCGCGGAGAACTCCGGGCGCTGACGCTTCCGGCTCGCCGGCACAGTTCGCCGCCGGGCTACGCCGTCTCGTCGAGTAGCTCCGCCAGGTCGTCCTCGTGCGGCAGGCCGGCCAGGTGGTGCCGGCCGGAGACGACCGTCGGCACCGAGCGGACGCCCTCGGCCGCCGCGTCTTCGAGGCATTGCGCGTGGACCGCGGCGTAGACGCCGCGGTCGAGGTCGCCGCGGAACGACGCCGCGTCGAGGCCGACCGCCGTGGCGAGTTTCGTCAGCACCTCCGCGCTGCCGATGTCCTGATCCTCTTGGAAGAACGCGGCGAAGACGGCGTGGTTGTACTCGTCGGCGAGGCCGTGCGCCTTGGCGTGCTGGAAGCCCTCGAACGCCATCCGTGAGTACGGCTGCGGCGACACCGACGGCAACCGGATCGGCACGCCCAGGCTCGCCGCGAGCGGGTAGACCGACTGCCGCCAGACGCGCGGCAGGTACTCGTCCTCGGGGCGCAAGGTCGACGCAGGCTCCGGGCGCAGCTCGAACGGCCGCCAGTCGAGGGCCAGCCCGCGCTCGGCCGCGGCGTGCTTCAGCCGGCCCTCCGCGAGGAAGCAGAACGGGCAGACGTAATCGACGTAAACGGCGATGACCCTCACTTCGCGCCCCCAGTCCCGACCGCGGCCGGCGACCCGACCGGCGTGCCATCGACTTTGACGCGGAACAAGACGTACGGCTTCTCGCGCTCGTCGTTAGAGTTGTGGAACTGCTTCTGGCGGTGGAGCTGGTTGGCCGTGAAGTAGAGGTAGCCGTCGGCCGCGAGCGACATCGTGTCGGGCCAGAGCATCCGCGGGTCGTGGGCGATCGTGGTGTAATTGCCATCCGCGTCGCGGCGGACGATCGCGTTGTGCTCGTAGTCGGTGAGGTAGAGCCGGCCTTGGGCGTCGGACTCGAGGCCGTCGGAGGCGAACGGCCGCGTGCCCAAGTCCTCGACCGCCTTGCCGACCTCGGCGTCCGGCGCGTCCCCGGCCAGCGACTCCGTCGGCACGCGGTACAGGCGGCGGCTCGACAGCGGGCAATAGTACAGGAACTTGCCGTCGGGCGAGATGGCGATGCCGTCGGCCCCGAAGCTCATCGACCGCCGCGGGCCGTCCTTCTGCTTTCGCGTGAGCAGCGGCTTGCCCTCGACGAACGGCAGGAAGCCCTGGTCGGCCTTCGTGGACGGGTGGTCGTGCAGTCGCCGCCGGCACTTGCCGGTGTCGAGGTCGATGACGATGACCGCGTTCGGCCCCTCGGTACTGGAGTCGGTGACGTAGGCGGTGCCGGCCTTGCCGCGGCTCAGGTCGAAGCGCACGTCGTTGAGGTACGTCGTCGGCAGCGCCGCGTCGGCCGGGACGGGGATCGACTTCACGACCTTGTTCGTGGCGAGATCGACGCCGACGAGCTTGGCCCCGCCGGGGATGACGGGGCCGAACTCGACGGTCCCGGTGTCGAGCATCCAGAGCCGGTCGGCCGAATCGACGACGACACTCTGCACCGACACTAGCGTCTCGGCCGGCCGCGACTTGTCGTAGACACTGAACGCCGCGTCGGGGTAGGCGGTCGCGGCGTTGCCCTTGACCTCGGCGACGGTGAAGGTCACGTCGTCGCCCCAGCGTGGGTAGTTGACGAAGACGCGGCCCGACTTCGACACCGTGACGCCCGTCGGCATCGGCCCACGGAACGTCGCCACGACTTCGAGCGTGCCGACCGACTGCTCGCGCGGCAAGTCGGGCGCGGGCGGCTGCAAGAGCAGGGCGAAGGCGAGCAAGAGTGCCATGAGCGAGAGGCTCCGGGAGGGGTTGGGGACGCCGCGCGGTGCCCCGGCGTGCAGCCGGTCGCCATCACGACGACCGCAGGCGAGGGGTTGGCTTCGCCACAACCGACCGCGTTCGGAGGCAAACCCCGTGCCGCAGCGGACGCGATAGGGCGTCAAAACCGGCCCGTCGCGGGGCATTGGGTCGAAGTCGCGGCGTGCCAGTACGCTGCCGGACTTAATGAGGTGCGGTATCGTACGGTGTTGGGTCGAGAGGGGGGACTTGGCGAGGTGTCTGCGTCAGGCGGTGCCTGTCGATGGCGAGCCGCCCGCGTCGGCGGGGGGGCCAGACCTGCGGGCGTCTGGAACCCCCCCCCGCCGGCGCGGGCGGCTGATCGGGTGGAGTCGGTTAGCCGACGAAGACGCCGCCGACGAAGCCGGCGACGGCGTCGAAGGCGAACAGCTCCGGCGGGGTGCCGGCCCCGACCGACTTGCCCGCGTAAGCGGTCACGCGCGACCCGGCCCCGCTGCCCGCGCCGACGAGGAGGTCGGCCTGCGCGTCGCCGTCGAGGTTCTTCACGGCGACCCGGATGCCGCCGCGGCTGGCGGTGTCGCCGGCGAAGAAGTTGGTGACCGGCACCTGCCGGTTGGCCAGCAGGTTCCGGCCCGAGAACGCGGTCACCCGCGGGCCGCCGCCGGGGCCTCCGCCCGCGACCAGCTCAGCGATGCCGTCGCCGTCGAGGTCGCCGGCGGTGACGAACGCCCCGTTGCGCAGGTCGGCCTCGAAGGCGAGGAAGTCGCCGAAGAGCTTGACCGGGGCGGCCTGCCCCAGCGTGAGGCCGTTGAAGCCGGCCACGCGCGGCCCGCCGCCGAAGCCGGCCGAGACGACCAAGTCGCCCACCCCGTCGCCGTTGAGGTCGGCCACGGCGGCCCGCGCCCCGCCGAGGAAGGCCTTGTCGTCGATGCCGAAGAAGTCGGCGAGCTGGCCGAACGGCGTGCCGGCCTTGTTGCCGGCGAAGACGCGGACCCGCGGCCCGCCGCCCTGGTCGGGGGTGACGACGAGGTCGGCGAGCCCGTCGCCGTTCACGTCGCCGGCCGTGACGTAGACGCCGCCGGTGAAGTTCGCCTCGAACGGGTCGATGGTGAAGAGCAGCTTCTGGGTGACGCCGTCGAGGACGACGACCTGCGTGGTGCGGCCCGGCCCGGTGCCGGCGACGAGGTCGGCGACGCCGTCGCCGTTGAAGTCGGCCGCCGCGACGCGGACGCCGCCGCTGAAGTCGCCGAAGGGGCTGGCGGTGAAGCGCACCGACTTGTCGGCGTTGTAGAGCGCCGCGGCGGCGCGGGTGCCGCCGTCCGACCCGGCCGCGAACAGCGGCACGCCGACCAGGACCGGCGTGCCGAGCGCCGGGACGTCCGGAACGGCCGGCGGTACGCCAGGCACGACCGGGGGCACGACCGGGGGCACGACGGTCACGGTGAAGGTGTCGGTCGCGGAAAGGCCTCCGGCGTCGGTAACGGTCAACGTGATCGTCGCGGTGCCGCTCTGCCCGGCGACCGGGAGGACAGTCACTATGCGGAGCCCCCCGACGCCGCTCGTCACCGTGACGCCGGAGAGTGGCACCAGCGTCAGGTTACTCGACGCCGACACCACGGTCAGGGCCGCGGGGGCCGTCTCGGCGTCGCCCACGGTGAAGCTCAGCGGCCCGACGGCCACGCCGTTCGCCGACGCCGGCTGGTTGAGCACGTCCGTGATCGTCGGCGGCGTGTTCGGGGAGAACTCGAAGGCCCCGATGTCGATGCTCGCGCCGGACTTGCGCAACGAGCCGCGCTGGTCGGTGGTCAGCTTCTCCGGGTTGATGTCGGCGTCCGCGAAGCCGGGGTCGGTCGCCGGGCCGGCCACGGGCAGGGCGTGCGTGAAGGTCGGCCCGCCGTTGTCTTGCAACGGCCCGAGGAGCGGATCGACGGTGGGCTTGTTGCTGCTGCTGCCGGTCGTGTCCCAGCCGGTGGTGTTGGACACCAGGCTGAACTTGCCGACGACGAGGCCCTGGATGTCGGGGCTGGCACCGGTCACGCCGACCGCGTTCCTGGCGACGATGGTTCCGGTCATCGAGACGGCCCCGGCGGCCCGGAAGAGGCCGCCGCCCTTGCCCGCGCCCGCGCCGTCGAATTCCGCCTCGTTGAACGCGACGGTGCTGTTGTTGATCGTTACGGTGCCGTCGGCGATGGCCACGCCGCCGCCGTTGGCGTTGGCCTTGTTGCCCGAAATGGTGGAGTTGCTGATCGAGACCGTTGCCGCGGCTTGCGCGTTGAAGACGCCGCCGCCGTCGGTGACCGCCTTGTTGCCCGAGATCGTGGAGTTCGTGATGACCAGCGGCCCGGTGCCGGCGTTGTCCACGCCGCCGCCGCTCGTGCCGCCGGCGGTGATGAGGTTGTTAGAGACCGTCGAGTTCTGGATCGAGACGGTGCCGCCCGAGAAGTTGGCCACGCCGCCGCCGCGGTTGCCGCTCTTGTTGTTGGTGACGGTGCTGTTCGTGACGACGAGCGTGCCGCCGGCCTCGTTGTCGATGCCGCCGCCGGTCACAATGGCCTGGCTGTCGGCGACGGTGACGCCGTCGAGGGTCAGGTTCTCGAAGTTGATGACCGCCCCGCCGATGAAGCCCTTGCCGTTGGTCAGCTTCAGCCCGGAGACGTTCACCGTCGCGGCGGAGACGGCGCCGTCGGTGACAGAGAAGACTCGGAACCGGTCGCCCCCCGAGACGGCGAGTTGGCCGGCCCCCGGCCCCCGCACCGTGACGGCGCGGTCGATCGTGAGTTCGCCGAAGGTCAGGAGGATGGTCTTGCCGGCCAGCGCCGGGGCGAAGGTGACTGTGGGGGCGTCGGTGCCGGCGAAGCGGAGCGCCTCGCGCAAGCTCAGGTCGCCGGGGGTGAAGGCCGCGTTGTTGCGATCGACCTCCGTGGTGACGACCAGGGGCGCGGCGGCGGCCTGGATCTCGAACGCCCCGACATCCGCCTTCGGCCCCGAGACGCGCACGAACGGGGCCCCCCGGCCGTCGGTGCCCAGGGGCGGGGTGGCGTCGTTGCCCTTGTCCTTGGCGGGGCTGGTCGGCTGCAGCGCCAGCGTTTGCGTCGCCCCGCCGTTGGCGGCCAAGGCGCTCAAGAGCGGGTCGAGCGGCGTCGTCGCGGAGCCGACCTGATTCCCCTGCTTCGTGTTCGTCACGCCCGTCAGCCCCGTGTCCACGCCGAACAGGTTGTCGGCGCTGCTGGCGTCGAGTTCGCCGTCCGCGTCGGACTGGTCTGAGGGCGTGATCCGCTGGTTCTTGGCGAAAATGCTACTGAAGACCTTGGCCTTCAGCCCGGCCAACTCCGAGAGGCCGCCGCCGGTGCCGCCGCCGGCGCCGTCGGAGTCCGCGATGTTGAACGCGACCGTACTGTTGCGGACTTGCAACTCGCCGCCAGCGAACCGGACGCCGCCGCCCGAGTCCTTCGAGAAGTTGCCCGCGACGGTCGCGTTCCGCAGGACCAGGCTCCCGCCGTCCACCTCGACGCCGCCGCCGCGGAAGTCCGAGGCGTTACTCGATACCAGCGAATTCGTGACGACCCCCTCCCCGACTTGGAAGAACAGCCCGCCGCCGATGCCGACGGCGTGGTTCGCGGTGACCGTCGTGTTCGTCATGCCTTGCAGGGTGCCCCCCGTCTGGACGTAGCCCCCGCCGTCGCCGGTCGCGTTGTTGTTGGCCAGGGTGCTACCCGTAACCACGAACGTCGCGCCGGCGTTGGCGACACCGCCGCCGGTGGCCGCGCTGTTGTTAGACACGCGCGTGTTAATCAGCGTGAACGCGCCGCCGTCGGCCCTCACGCCGCCGCCGCTCGTGCCCGTGGCGGTGTTCCCCGAGATCTCGCAGTCCTGGATCGTGACGCTCTCGTTCTTGCTGTAAACCCCCCCGCCGCCCGTCACCGAGTTCTTGCCCCCGCTAATCTTGAGGCCCGCGATCGAGGCCGGCGTCGCCCCCGCGAGGCCGTCGTCGAAGCTGAACAGCTTGAAGTTCCCGGCCCCGTTGACCGTCAGTGAGGCCACCCCCGGCCCCTGGATCGCGACCGCCTTCGTGATCGTCGGCAGGTCGCTCGCCAGCGTGATGGTCCCGGTCAGTCCAGGGATGAACGAGATGCTGTTCGTCGCGTCGGTCGAGGCGTTCACGGAGGTTAGGGCTTCCCGCAGGCTCCCGACCCCCGAGTCCGAGGTGTTCGACACGGGGGGGAACGCCGCGGGGACGGCACGCTCCTCGAGCGCGGTCAGCGTCAGGCGAGTCGGCCTTGCCGACGCACTAGGGATGGGGCGGGTCAGCATCCAGCGGGTCATGGCAAATCCTCGGCGACGGTGTCAGAACGAGCAGGAGAGTCACGGTCACGGGGCGACTGTGGGGATTGTCCTGCTTGTAAATGAGCCGAGGAAGCCTGATTCTGTCGGAATCCTGAAAGTGTCGTCATGAACTAATTTGGCCCGAAGTGAATCACGGCCGCACCTTCGTCGTGGCCGCCATTCCGGCCGCCCCCACGGCCGTCATCGCGCCGTAGCCCACGCGCCACTTAGCGTCGAACTCGCCTTGGCCGGCGAAGTCCGCGTCGCCGAGGGTCGCCTTCCAGTCCTTCGCCAGCTTGCCGCTGCGGTCGAGGTAGACCTTCACCAGGTACTTGCCCGGCGGCAGTGACGGCGGGCCGGCGCGCCACGCCGCCGCGCGGTCGGAGCCTTTCGTCGCGAGCAGCGTCAGGCTGTGCTGCCAGAGCTTGGCCTTACCCGAGACGACGCGGTCGGACACGGCGATCGGGGTGGCCTCCCACGCCTTCGCGGCGTCGTCCCAGGCGAAGACGCGCGCCTGCAACAGCTTCTCGCCCCAGGCCGGCGGGCAGTCGGTCAGCTTCAGCCACACGTCGGTGCCGAAGCGTTGCGGCCCGGCGTCGGCGGGCGGCAAGTCTTTTGCGGCGGCGTACTTATCACTTCGCAACGCCGCCACGTCCTCGATCCACTTGCGGAAGCCCTTGTAGGCGTCGTCGCCGACGACGAACTTCAGCCCGCCCTCGTGCTTCTCGCCGAGTGGCTTGCGCAACAGAAGACTCTTCTCCGGTTGCTTGGGGTCGATCAGCTTCGAGGCGATCAGGTAGTCGAGCGTCGCGGCCGCCCCGTCCCTCTTCACCCAGGCCACGCGGTCGCCGAACTCCTTGCGGTACTTGTCGTTCTGCGGGGTGCCCTCGGTGTGGCAGTTCATGCAGCGGAAGCGCCACGCCCAGACGTTGGCCTCGAACGACTCCAGCACGCGGTCCTTGCGGGCGTGCCGGATCACCGCGTCCGGCCGCGCCGGCTTGGCGAGGTCCTTCGCCTCGGCCTTGGGGGCGGCGCGTAACTTGGGGTCGGCGGCGCACGCAGCGATCCAGGCGACGAACGCCTCGCGCTCGGCCTGGCGGGCCTTGGCGGGGACGGCGTTGGCCGGCCGGTTCGGGGCGTCGCTGCCCATGTCGATGAGCGCGACGATCTTCGACTTCTCGGGCGCGTCGAGGTCGATCAGTCCCTGGTCGCGCAGGCTCACGAAGGTCTTGTCGGCGTCCGGCAGAATGTAGTTCTTCAGGTCCACGCCGGCGAGGTGGCACTGCACACAGCTCGACGGGTTGGGCGACTTGAAGATCGGCGCGATCCGCCGGTCGAACACCTCGCGCGCCGTCGGCTCCGCGGCCGCGACCGGCCCCGAGGCGGCGACGAACCCGGCGAGTGTAACCCAGAGAAGCGTGCGCATGGGTGGCCCCGTGGTATCCTTGTAGAGGCATCCCCTTGTGGGTGCCCGGCGTTGACAACAATGCGTCGGGTGCGGTCGTCGGCTCCGCAACAGGAAGCGCAGGCCGGGCACCCACAAGGGGCACCCCTACAGTTCGCCTGCGGCGGAGCCGCCGAGTTCCCGTCGGGGCGTCCCGTTGCGGGTGACCGGCCTGATGTCCGGTCACGGCTTCGGCTTCGCGGCCGGCGACGCCCAAATGTGCGTCAGCAGTTCTTCGATTTCCGGCTCGGTCTGCTTCAACTCGGCGCGGGTGAACGGGTAGAAGTCGTTGACGCCGAAGTACGCCTCGGTCATCTCCGCGAAGAACTCCATGCGGGTCGTCAGGGCGTAGTGCTTGACCTTGCGGCCGTCGTACAGGAGCGTCGCGTCGCCGCGGCCGCTCGACTTGTACTTGGTGTACGCCGCGTCGATGCGCGGCTCGTCGAAGCCCAGCACCTGGTCGTGGTAGGCGTGGGCGAGTTCGTGCAAGATCACCCACGGCTGCTCGTTGACGTTCCGCCGCACCGGCAAGTCGGCGGCGCGGGGGATGTGGACGCACTTCGCCAGGTCGGCGGCGTAGCCGTGGCCGGTCAGCCAGCCGGCGCTCGGGTGGTACTGCATCGACTTGAGGCCGCCGTGCGTGAGGTCGAGCACGATCGCGAACGACCGGAGTTTCTTCAACTTGTCCGCCGGGACGACGACGGCGATGTCGCTGAGCTTCGCCTCCAGGAAGCGCAGGCAGCGCGTGCCGAGTGGCGCGTCCGGCCCCGCCAGCAGCCGGTCATCGACGCGCACCGTCCAGCCCTCGACCTGGCGCTCCGTGCGCGACGCCGGCTTGTCGTCGTCGGCGCGGGCGCTGGTGGCGACGCCCCCGGTGAGGAAGACGGCGATTAAGAGGGCGGCGTGGCGAGTGGTCACGGGATTTGCAGCCTCCGGACACGGACGGTCTGCCACCTGAGATACGGGATCGCCGCGGCGGTGTCCGGTGCGGCCGTGCGTAAACTTCCCCGGCCGAGTCATCCCGAGGAGTCCGGTGTGCCCGAGTCGATGAACTTTTGGCTCACCCTGACGGTGTTCACGGCGACCTACGCCGGGCTGGCCGTCGGGCGGCTGCCGGGGCTGCGCACCGACCGACCGGGCATCGCCCTAGCCGGCGCGGCGGCCGTCTTGGCGACGGGACTGCTGAGCTTCGAGCAGGCCGTCGCCGCGATCGACTTCGCCACGCTCGCCCTGCTGCTCGGCATGATGCTCGTCGTCGCCTACCTGCGGCGCGGCGGCTTCTTCGACTGGCTCGCCGGCCGGGCGCTCGCCCGAGTCGGCACCCCGGCGGGGCTACTCGCGGTGACGATGGGCCTCTCGGCGGTACTCTCGGCCTTACTGGTCAACGACGTGGCCTGCCTGGCGCTCACGCCCCTGGTGCTGGGTCTGGCGCGGCGCATGGGCACCGACGCGCGGCCGCACCTGATCGGCCTGGCGGTGGCGTCGAACGTCGGCTCCGTCGCGACGCTGACCGGCAACCCGCAGAACATGATCGTCGGCGGGCTGTCGCACGTCAGCTACCTCCGCTTCGCCGCCAAGCTCGCCCCCGTCGCGCTGATGAGCCTGGCCGTCGCCTACGCCTTCACCTGGCTCGCCTTCCGCACAACACTGCGGGCGAACCTGACGCCGCCCGACGCGACCCCGGCGGGCCGCCCGACGCCGCGAAAGAAGAGGGCGGTCCTCCTCAAGGGCGTCGCGGTGACGCTGGCCGCGGTCGCGGGGTTCGTCGCCGGCTTCCCGATGGCGACGGTCGCGCTCGCCGCCGCCGGGCTATTGCTGCTCGACCGCGTCACGCCGGCGCGGCTCTACCGCGAGGTCGATTGGCCGCTGCTGGTGATGTTCGCCGGGCTGTTCGTCGTCGTCCACGCCTTCGAGGTCCACGCCTTGAGTCGCGTCGGCGTCGAGACCTGGGCGACCCTGCGTGACCACCCCGTCGATTACTTGAGCGGAGCGTCGGCGGTGCTGTCGAACGTGGTCAGCAACGTCCCCGCGGTGCTGCTCTTCAAGCCGGTGATCGCCGCGATGCCGGCCGAGGTGCGGGAGGCGGCGTGGCTCGCTCTGGCGATGTCGAGCACGCTGGCCGGCAACCTGACGGTGCTCGGGTCGGTGGCGAACCTGATCGTCGTCGAGAATGCCCGCAGGGGCGGGGTCACG
This sequence comes from Fimbriiglobus sp., assembly GCA_043744775.1. Taxonomy (GTDB): domain Bacteria; phylum Planctomycetota; class Planctomycetia; order Gemmatales; family Gemmataceae; genus Fimbriiglobus. The sequence continues at coordinate 9,807 of JAYTUC010000166.1, forward strand.
ATCACCCTGGCCGACTACTGCCGCGTGGGCGTGCCCGTGACCCTGTTGACGCTGCTGATCGGCGTGGCGTGGTTGAAGTATGTGGCATACTAGGGTGACAAAATCATGAATACCGATTAGCCGCGGAGACGCAGAGGCGCGGAGAAAACCAATTTCAAGTTTTGGTCTTCTCCGCGCCTCTGCGCCTCCGCGGCTAATCGTTTTGACTTCGATCAACCGCTACTTGATGAATGACCAGTGCTTGTAGAAGATCGCCCGCAGCGGGGCGATCGCCAGGCGGATCGCCGTCAGGATGCCGCTGAACAGCCACGGCACTAGCGACGGCCGCAGGATATCGACGAAGAGGCAGTAGCGCATGCCGTCGGACTCGTTGACGGACTGGTGCTGCAAGGTGTCGTCGAAGATGAACAGCTTGCCGTCGCGCCAGCGGTGCGTCACGTCCCCCACGGTGACGTACACGTTGGGGTTGTCGATAGTGTTAACGTTGTACAAGACCCGCAACGTGACCCTTAACGGGCCGAAGTGCAACCCCGTGGACGCCTTCTTGTTGAAGATCGACACGCCGACCGTGCGGATGTAGCGGTACTTGGCGTGGAACTCGGGCACCTCGACGGTGGTCGGCAGGTTTTTGCCGTACCACTTGAAGAAGATCATGCCGCGCTTCTTCTCGCCCATCTTCGACTCCAGCAGGCCGATGATGTCGCGCTTGTGCGCCGCGTCGATGAGCGCCTGGATCTCGGCCCGGTGGCCGGCCGGCAAGTCATCGAGTCGGTAGACGCCGCGGTTCCAGTAGGGCAACGCGAGCAGGTCCATCAGCAAGTTGAACGGCGACAGGAGCCAGGTGAAGACGCCGTTGCCGGCGAAGTAGCGGTCGAGGGTCGTGAGCGTGCGGCGGCTGTTGCGCGAGAAGTCGAGCAGGCCGAAGGCGACGTACACGGCGAGGCCCCACGGCACGAACACGAGCGCCAGCGTGAGCGGCACGACCCGCTTGAGCGTCTTCTTGACGAGCCGGCCGGTGAGGAAACTCCGCGGCCGCAGCGCGGGGGGGGCGACTTGCATGGGCACCGGTCCTCGGCGGGGGGAAGTCCCCGGTGAGGTTACCCGCCCCGGCCCCCGCGTGCAACCCGACCTGCCGCCGCCCCCCCGCCGCGCCTAGACTACCCCGACGGTTCGACCCGACTCCCGGAGCTTGCGCATGGGCCTTTACGACATTGCCGTGACGACCCTCGACGGCCGGAGTGCGACCCTCGGCGAGTACCGCGGCAAGGTGCTGCTGATCGTCAACGTCGCCAGCAAGTGCGGCTTCACGGGGCAGTACGCCGGGCTGGAGGACTTGCACAAGCGCCACGCCGCGGCCGGGCTGGCGGTGCTGGGCTTCCCGTGCAACCAGTTCGCCGGCCAGGAGCCGGGCGGCGCGGCGGAGATCGCGCAGTTCTGCTCGCTGACCTACGGCGTCGGCTTCCCGATGTTCGCCAAGGTCAGCGTCAACGGCCCCGACACGCACCCGCTGTACCGGTACCTCAAGGAGGCCGCGCCGGGCACCTTGGGCACGCGCGCGGTGAAGTGGAACTTCACGAAGTTCCTCGTCGATCGCGCCGGCGAGACCGTCCGCCGCTACGGCCCGACCGCGACGCCGTCCGGGCTGGAGTCGGCGATCGGTAAGCTGTTGGGCGGGGCGGCGTAGTCTTCGGCGAGCCGGCGTCCAGGGCGCATCGCCTCAGCCGAAGAGTTCGGTCAGCGGGCGGCCCTCGGTCAGCGGCAGGACGCGGCCGAGGCGGTCGGTGACGCCCGTGTCCGGGTCGATGCCGAGGGCGCGGTACATCGTCGCGGTGAGGTCGGCCGGGGAGGTCGGGCGGTCGGTGGGGTACGCGCCGATCTTGTCGCTGGCCCCGTAGACGGCCCCGCCCCGCACGCCGCCGCCGGCCAGCACTGCGGAGTAGCAGCGCGGCCAGTGCTCGCGGCCGCCGTTGGCCGCGCGGGGGGCGCGGCCGAACTCGCCGACCCAGACGACGAGTGTCTCGTCGAGCAGGCCGCGCTCGCGCAGGTCGTCCAACAGGGCGGCGAATGCGGCGTCGGCGGGCGGCATCAGCCGGTCCTTGAGCGCGGGGAAGTTGTTGCCGTGGGTGTCCCAGAACGATTGGCCGTCGTCGGGCCAGTTGACCGTCACCAGCCGCGTCCCCGCCTCGACCAGCCGGCGGGCCAGCAGAACGCTCTGGCCGTGGGCGTGGCGGCCGTAGCGGTCGCGCGTCGCCGGCGTCTCCTTCGTGAGGTCGAAGGCCGTGGCCACCTTGGGCGCGAGCAGCATGTCGAAGGCCCGCGCCCGCAGGTCGGCCGAGGTGCCGCCGCCGTGGTCGAGCGCGGCGCAGAGCGCGGCGCGACCCCGCAGGCGATCCGCCGGGAGTTCGCCGCCGACGCCGAGGCCGCGCACGGCGAAGTCGGCGGCGTTGGGGTTGCCGCTCACCAGGAAGGGGTCGAAGCCCGCGCCGAGCCAGCCGGCGTTCTGGCCGGGGGCCGTGCCGCCGGGGGCCGCCGGGTGCGACACCGCCCACGGCAGCGTCACCGCCGCCGGCATCGCCGAGCGGCCCGGTGAGAGTTTGCGCAGCATCGCCCCGAGGCACGGCCCGTCGGCGCGGCTGGGGCCGTCGGCGTCCGAGTTGACCCTGGCCGCGACCCGCCCGGTGAGCAGGTGGTGGACCGGCGAGAGGTGCGCCGGGTCGGTGTGCGACATCGACCGGACCACCGCGAACTGCCCGGCCCGCGCCGCGAGCCGGGGCAGGTGCTCGCTGACACGCAAGCCCGGAACGGCCGTCGGGATGGAGTTGAACGCCCCGCGGACTTCGACCGGCGCGTCGGGCTTGGGGTCCCAGGTGTCGAGGTGGCTCGGCCCGCCCCACATGAATAGAAGGATGACTGACTTCGCCTTGGCCTTCGGCGTGGCGCGGGCGGCCGACGGGGCGGCGAGGAGTTGGCCGAGGCCCAGGCCGAACGGGGCGAGCGTGCCGACGCGCAGCAGGTCGCGGCGGGTACGCAGGGGTTCGGTCATGGCTCACCCTCGGGCGGGACGGGAACCCGCGGGGGGCGGGCCGTGTCGGCAGGTGGCCGAATTGTCTCACGGAGTTGGCGGCGACGCAACGCGATTCCGCGGCGGGCGGTAGTCCGCCGGGTGCGGCCCGGCGAGCGGGGGGCGATAGTCCCCCGAGTTCGCTGCCACTGCGTAAAGTCTTCACGGCGTGGAAGGAACTCGGAGGACTATCGCCCCCCGCTCGCCGCGGCCAGTTGCTCGCGGAAGACCGCCCGCACGGCCGCCGTCACGCGGGCCAGCTCGTCCAGGAACGCGGCACTCGTCGGGTAGCCCATGCGGCCGGCGAGTTTCGCGCGGTCGCCGGCCCCGTCGGGCACCTCGTTGGTCGCCCGGTCGGTCACTACGCGCAGCCGCAGTTCGGCGGAGCGTAGGAACAGGTAGCTCGCGCGCAACGTCGCCACCGTCGGCGTCGGGATCAGCCCGGCCTCGGCAATCGCGTCGAGCGCGGCGGGGATGTTGGCCGTCAAGATCGCGGGGAACTCGCGGCCGCTTTTCAACTGGTGGAGTTGCACCAGGAACTCGATATCGACCAGCCCGCCGGGGCTGCGCTTGACGTTGAGCGTCGCCGCGGCCGGCTCCATCTTCTCGCGCATCGCGCGAACCTCGTCGGCGCAGGCGGGGCACCACGGCCGGGCGGTCACCGCGTCGCGCACGGCGGCCATCACCGCGGCGGCGAACGGCCCGCCGCCGCGCACGACCCGGCCGCGCGTCAGCGCCTGACGCTCCCAGAGCCGGCAGACGCCCGCGGCGTCGGTGTAGCGGCGGAACTCGGCCATCGGCACCACCAAGCTGCCGCCCTGGCCGGTCGGCCGCAGCCGCATGTCGATCTGGTAGAGCCGGCCCAACGGCCCCGGCTCGCCCAGCACCCGGATGGCGCGCTGGGCCAACTGCGTGAAGAACTGGAAGTTCGTCGTCGGCTTCTCGCCCCGAGTCGTGCCGTCGGCCTTGTAGAGGATCAGCAAGTCGAGGTCGCTGTGGTAGCCGATTTCGCGGCCGCCGAGCTTGCCGAGCGCGACGACCGCGTAGTCGCACGGCGAGCCGTCGGGGGTGAAGGGCGTGCCGTGCTTGGCGACGAGTTGCGCCTGCGTGAAGTCGAAGACGCCGTTGAGCAGCGTCGTGGCGATGTCGCTGATCGCGGCCGTCGTCTCGCGCAGGTCGTCTTTGCCCAGCAGGTCGCGCACGCCGACGCGCAAGAGTTCCTTATCCTGGAAGCTGTGCAGGATCGGGTCGAGGTCGTTGGCCCCGCGCAGCAGCTCCGTCAACTCGACGCGCAGCTCCTCGGGGGTGCGGCGCTGGTCGAGGATCAGCGTGTCGAGCAGTTCGTCGATCATGCCGGGGTTGTTGACGAGGATCGCGCACAGGTACGGGCTGGTCGAGCAGATATCGACGTAGAGCTTCAGGCTCGCCGGCGTGAAGCTGAACAACTCGTACAGCACCGCCTTGCCGCCGAGGCTGGCGGTAACCTTCTGCAAGTTGCCCAGCGTCGAGTCGGGGTCGGGCGTCGCGGCGAGTGCCCGCAGCAGCGCCGGGGCGATGCTCGCCAGGAAGTGCCGGCAGCGGCGGTGCGACAGGTACGGCACTTCCTCTTGCGCGAGCTTCGCCAGGTTCTGGTACGCCCCCGGCACGTCGCGGAACGGGTAGCGGCCCAGCACCGCCCGCACGGTCGCCTCGTCGGGGTCCTGGACCAAGATCAGGTCGCTCTCCGGCTCCGCGAGTTCCTGCGGCTCGGTGAAGGTTTGGTGCAGCAGGTGGTTCAGGATGGCCCGATCGACGCGGGTCTTGTCGTGGTAGTCCTTCAGGAACTGGTCGAGCGGCTCCACGAGCAGTCGCCGCGTGTCGAGCGGGACGCCGTGGCCCTCGTCGAGTGGCGAGCGGCGCTGCGCGGCGAGTGTCGTCGCCTCGCGCGTCATCTCGACGGGTTCGACGCGCTCGGCCTCGGCGTAGCCCATGCGGCGGGCGAGCTTCGTGAGTTCGCCCATCGCGGTGGGGAGCTTGTGCGTCTGCCAGTCGAAGAGCAGTTGCAGGCGGTGCTCGGTCTTGCGCAGGAAGCGGTAGGCGTCGGCAAGTGTGTACGTCTCGTGGCCGCTCAGGCAGCCGGCGATTTCAAGGGCCTCCAGCGCGAGCAGCGTGTTGCGCTGGCGCACGGCGGGGAGGTCGCCGCCGTTGAGCAGTTGCAGGAACTGCACGGTGTACTCGATGTCGCGGATGCCGCCGCGCCCGGTCTTCACGTCGAGCTCGTCGGCCCCCGATTGCGTCGTGCGGGCCTCCATGCGGCGCTTGAGCGCCTTGACCTCGTTGATCTCCGAGAAGCTGAAGTACTTGCGGTAGACGAACGGCTCGATCGCGGTCAGGAACTCGCGGCCGAGGGCCAAGTCGCCGCCGACGTGGCGCAGCTTGATGAGCGCCTGCCGCTCCCAGGTGCGGCCGCGCACGTCGTAGTAAGAGAGCGTGCCGGCGAAGGAGCGGGCCAGCGGCCCGCGCTGGCCGTCGGGGCGGAGCCGCAAATCGACGCGGTAGGCGAAGCCGCGGTCGGTGTGGCTCGACAGCAGCCGGGTCACCTCGCCGACGACCCTGGCGAAGTAGTCGGCGTTGGCGATCGGGGATAGCTTGCCGTTGGTGCGGCCGTCGCGGTCGTAGAGGAACATCAGGTCGATGTCGCTGGAGTAGTTCAGCTCGTCGCCGCCGAGCTTGCCGAACGCGAACGCGGTCAGCCGCGCCGGCTCGTCACTCCCGTTGGCGATCGGCCGGCCGTACTTCTTACTGACGGTCCGCGCGGCGACCTGCATCGCCACCTCGATCGAGGCGTCGGCACTGCGGGCGAGGTCGCGGGTGATCTCCTCGAGCGGCCGGCCGCGCAGCACGTCGTTCGCGCCGATGCGCAGCATCTGCAGGTGGCGGAAGCGGCGGAACGCCCGCAAGACCCCGGCGTCGTCGAAGGCAGCGTCCACGTCGGCGCGGAGCCGGGCCGTCAACTCGGCCGTGGACGCGCTGAGCATCGGCGGTGCCCGCACGAGGTCGAAGGCCTCGGGGTAGGCGGTCAGGGTGTCGGCGAAGAACTGCGAGACGCCGAGCAGTTGCACCAGGCTCTCCAGCCCCCGGCCGCGCGCATCGAGCAGCGCCGGCAGCCGAAGGCCCGCGCCCGGCATACCCAGCAGGCGTTCGAGGTTGTTCAGCGCCAGGTCGGCGTCCGGCGACGCGGAAAGTGCCCGACCCAGCGCGTCTTCGAGCGCGGGGTGGAGCGGCCCGGCGTGCGTGGCGAGCGCGGCGAGGTTCCTCCGCGCCCGTGGGGCGTCGCGGAGGCCCCAGGCGTCGAGGTCGGGGGGTGGCATCGGGGGCCTTTCACCGGCACGATTGTTGTCAACGCCGGGCACCCACGAGGGGTACCCCTACAGTTCGCCTGCGGCGGAGCCGAATACCGACGGTTCACCCGCGGCGGGGCCGGCACAGCCGAATTCTTGTAGGGGCATCCCCTTGTGGGTGCCCGGCCTACGCTTCCTGCCGCGGTAGCCGACGACAACGCCCCTACGTGATGCCGCCGCACCCGTCACACCACGGTCAGCCCGACCTTCCGCGACCCCGTCGGCGCGACGGTCCGCGGCACCACGAAGTCGGTTTCGCTCGTCCGCACGTCCCCGTAGAGCGTGAAGCCGCTGGCGTCGGTCACGTCGATCTCGACGAGTTGACCCAACAGCCGGTCGCTGCCGTTGAAGACGACGATGTGGTCGGTCATGGTGTGGCCGGTGAGCTGGCGGACCGGCCCCGGCTCGCGGACGCCGTGGCGACTCGGACCCTCGACGAGCACCTCGACGCGGCGGCCGATCATCGCCCGGTGGTCCTGCAAGCTGACCGCGTTCTGCACTTCGAGCAGCGCGTTGTTGCGCCACTTCTTGACCGACTCGGGGATGTCGTCGGGGTAGCGCTCGGCGGCCTTGGTGCCGGAGCGCTGGCTGTACTTGAAGATGAACGAGTTCTTGAACTTGCCCTCGCGGCACAACTCGACCGACTTCTCGAAGCTGACCTCGGTCTCGGCGCAGAAGCCGACGATGAAGTCACTCGACATCGCCACGCCGGGCAGCTTCTCGCGCACGCGGTGCAGCATCTCGCGGTAGTCGGCGACCGTGTACCCGCGCTTCATGCGCTTCAGCACCTCGTCGCAGCCCGACTGCACGGGGACGTGCAGGTACTTGCACACCTTCGGCAAGTCGCGCACGGCGTCGAGTACGTCGTCGGTCATGTCCTTGGGGTAGTTGGTGACGAACTTGATGCGGTCGAGGCCCGGCACGCCGTGCAGGCTCAGCAGCAGGTCGCTGAAGCGGGTCCGCCGGCCGTCGCCGTGGGCGAAGGCGTAGCTGTTGACGGTCTGCCCTAGCAGCGTGACTTCCTTGGCACCTTGCTCGACGAGCAGTTCGACCTCGCGGCGGATCAGGCCGGGGTCGCGCGACTGCTCCGGGCCGCGCGTACTCGGCACGACGCAGTACGTACAGAACTTGTCGCAGCCGATCTGGATGCGGACGTAAGCCTGGTACGGCGTGGGGCGCATCGAGGCGTCGCGGGTGGGGTCGTAGCTCTCGAAGCTGGCCTCGACTTCGAGTCGCCCGCCGTCGGCGCGGCCGAGGCTCAGGGCGTACTGCGGCTCGCGCGTCTCGCGGGCCTTGGCAATCAGCGCGGGGACCTGGGCGAGTTGCCCCGTGCCGACGACGAGATCGACGTAGGGGGCGCGCTTGCGGATCGCCTCCTGCTCCTTCTGCGCCATGCAGCCCAAAACGCCGATGACGGTGTCCGGGTGCAGGGCCTTGTACTTGGCGACGCGGCCGAGGGCGGAGTACGCCTTCTCCTCGGCGAGGTCGCGGATGCTGCACGTGTTGAAGAGCAGCACCCCCGCTTCGGCGGGGACCGTCGTGAGGGTGTAGCCCTGGCGCTTGAGGGCACCGACGACGAGCTCGCTGTCGAGGACGTTCATCTGGCAGCCGACGGTCTCGATGTAAACCTTGTTCGCGTCCATGATTCGGGGGTCCGCTTTCAACGGGGCCGACGGGGGTGTCACGCGGTCAGGATACGCAACGCCGCGGCGGGCGAAAGCCCGATCCCGCCGCGCGGCGGGGTCAGTCCGGCAACTTCTCCCGCGGCAGGTAGTCGGCGGCGAAGAGCTTGAGCGCCGCGGCGAGGTCGCGGGCGGTCTTGTCGAGGCCCTTCGCGGCGCGGGAGTCGCCGCCGAACTCCAGTTGGAACGCGTCGATGTTGGTGCCGCCGGCGCTGCCGTAGGTGGCGACGATGTGGCCGCCGCCGAAGCGCGGGTCCTCCTTGGCGTCGGCGGGGGCGTCGGCCGCCGGGAAGACGGTGTAGCCGGACGCGGCGAGCGCGCCCAGCACGCTGGTCTTGCCGGTGATCGCGGCCAGGCCGAAGCGGGTCTTGAGGTTGCCGCAGGTGGTCAGGCGCTGGGTGCCGCGGAAGACCGTGTCGGCCTTGGCCGCCTGGCCGTGGAGGTCCAGCAGCAGCCCCCGCCCCCACGACTTGCGGACCTCGTCGCAGTGGGACTTGAGGGCCGCGTGGTAGGCGTCGTAGTAGGGCCTGGCGCGGGCGTCCTCGTAGGCCCCCTCGGGGGGGCGGTTGGCATCGCACTGCCTCCGCACGAACTTGGCGGCGACGACGTAGGGCCGGCCGCCGAGGGCCTTCTCGATCGCGTCGGCGGCCTTCCCCGACAGCTCGAGCGTGTTGGTGTCGAGCACCGTGACGAACTTCTCGACCCCCTCGCCCCGGCGGTCCGGCACGCCCGGCAGGGCGGCGCGGCCACCGTGCGGCGCGGAGAGGATTACGGGGACCGTGCCCCGCCGGACGACGACGAACTCCGCGAAGTCGGGCGGGTCGGCGGCCGGCGCGGGCAGGGCCAGGCAGCCGAGCAGGGCGGCGAGCGGGGTGACGGACCACATGCGGGGGCTCTCCGGGGCGGGGCGCGCAAGGTGAACTTGCGGGCGGGGCGTCGGGGCTGGTATACCGACGCGCTGCCGATACCCCAGGGTCCGCGCGCATGCTCTCGGTCGGGTTGCTCCTCACGACACTGCTCCTCGCCGCGGACGACGCCCGCACGGTGCCGCCGCCGCGCCTGCTCGTCGGCGACGAACTCTGCTACGCCGGCGAAGTCGTCGAGGTGTCGGAGCGCTTCGACAACCGCTTCCGCAAGAAGTCCGAACTCGACGTGCGGCTGCTCATCCTCGCAGTCGGCCCCGACCACGCCGACGGGGTCTTGCTCACCCGCCTGCGGCCGCGCCTCGACCCGGCGATCGCCGGGCCGGCCAGCGCGGTCCTCGGCCAGGACGCGGGCCGGCAGCCGCCGACGCTGCGTGTCGATCTCGTGCGCGTCGATGGCCGCGGCCGGGTGTCGCTACTGACGCCGACGGCCGCCGCGCCCAAGGGGCTGGGGGCAACGCTCGACCTGGGCCGCCAGACGACCGCCGGGCCGCTGCCGCCGTCGCCGCTCGACGGGCCGCCAGTGCTGGAGGCGGGATTCTGCGTGCCGCTGCCGTTGCGCGCGGCCGTCGTCGGCACCGCCTGGGACGCCGCCGACGGGGACCGCCCGCCGGTCGCCTGGACGGCCCACGCCGACGGCCTCTGGCACGGCGGCCGGGCGCTGGAAGTCCGCGGGCTGCAACAGAGCGAGGGCTTCGACCGGCCCGACGAGACACGCGCCGGCTGGCGGCGCACCGAGCGCCTGCTCATCAGCCCCACCGACGGCACCGCCTGCCGCGTCGAGCGGCGAATCGAGCGCCGCCAGGGGGCCGCGACTCAGGGCTACGTCGAGGTCACCTACGAGTTGCAACCCGGCACGCGGCTCACCGGCGAGCGCCTCGCCCAGCAGGCGCGTGAGGCGCAGGCGGCCTACCAACTCGGGGCGGAGTTGGCGGCGCTCCAGGCGCGGCGTGCCCCGGCCGCGGAGTACCCGTCGCGCGCCCTCCGCATCGCCCAGTTCCTCCAGGACCACCCGGCCGGCAGCTTCCGCGAGGCGGTCGAGGCGGCCCACCGCCGCACGCTGGCCGCGGCGACCGGTGAGCGGCTGCCGGTGGCGTTCGTCGCGCTCGGGCCGCGCCCGGAGGCCCCGCGGCTCGGCCAGGTCGCCCCGGACTTCGTCGCCCCGTGCGTCCCCGACGTGCGCCAGACGCGGCTGTCGTCGCTGCGCGGCAAGCCGTGCGTGCTGGTGTTCTACCGCCCCGACTCGAAGACCTCCGCCGGCGCGCTCGCGGTCGCCGAGGCGCTCCACGCCCACGCCGCCGGCCGCGCCAGCGTCGTCGGCGTGGCCGTGCTCGAAGACCCGGCGGTCGCCCAGCGGCAGCGGCTCGACTTGAAGCTGACCCTGCCGCTGCTCGACGGCCGTGGGGTCGCCGCGCTCTACGGCGTCGAGAGCTACCCACGCTTCCTTGTGCTCGACGGCCAAGGGGCACTCGCCTGGCAGTTCGACGGCTTCGGCCCGGAGACGGGGTTGTTGACGCGCGGGCAGCTCGACCGGCTCGTCGCGGCGGGGCGGGGGGGCGTCAAGTGACCGACTTCGCCGTGCCCAACTCGACCAAGACGTGCAGCGTCAGCGGCCGGACCCTCGCAGCTGGCGAGAAGTGTTATGCCGTCTTGAGCGAAGAGGACGGCAAGTACGTTCGCAGGGACTTTGCCGCGGAGGCGTGGCAAGGCCCCCCGCCGGGCACGGTCGCGTTCTGGGCCGGCCGGGTTGCCGCAAGTGACCGGCCGCGGAAGCCGACGTTCAACGAGGAACTCCTCGTCGATTGGTTCGGCCACCTCGCCGGCCGCACCGAACCCGACCGCGTCAACTTCCGCTACGTCGTGGCGCTACTGCTGATGCGGCGAAGGCGGCTGAAGTTCGAGGACGCGACGCGAACCGAGTCGGGCGAGAGCGTACTATGGCTGCGGGACGCCAAGTCCGGGGCGCGGCACGCGGTGCCCGACCCGCGGCTGACGGGCGACGAGGCGGCGTCGGTGCAGGACGAAGTGTTCCGTGTCCTCGGTTGGGAGTAGCGCGATGACCCGACGCCAGGCGACGACACTTGCCCTGCTGGCCCCGCTGAGTGCGGTCGGCGGCTGCGAGTGGCTACGCAACATGACGCAGCCCGACAAGAAGCCGGCCGCGGCCGACGGCGCGGTCGCGGCCAAGACCGGCAAGGAGTTGGTGGAGTACCTGAACCGCCAGGGCGACGCCTTGGTGTCGGTCAAGTACCCGCGGGTGCTCATCGACGTGAAGGCGGGCAAGGAGCACCACTCGCTGAACGACAGCAGCCTGATCTGCCGCAAGTCGCGCGACTTCTCGCTCGTCGGCGGGAAGACGGTCCTGAGCGACATCGTCAAGGCCGGGTCGAACGGCACGGAATTCTGGGTCTACAGCCGCTTCTCGGACCCGCAATACATCGTCTGCTCGCACGCCGACTTCGAGCGCGGCACGGCGCAACTGCCGTTCCCCTTCGACCCCGACTGGGCACTGCAGGCCCTCGGCATGGGCTTCTACGACCCGAACCGGCCCTACCGCGTCGAGACCGACCAGGCGGCCCGCGAGCACCGGCTGAGTTACGAATCGACGACGCCGCAAGGCGCGACCGTGAAGCGCACCGTCGTGTTCGCCGGCGACCCGATGCACGACCGGCAGCCGCAGATCCGCCGGCACCTGATCGCCGACGCCGCCGGCAAGCCGATCGCCACGGCCGACATCAAGGAGGTCGTGACGGTGAGCGCCGGCCGGGGCAAGTCGGGTGACAAGGACGCGATGGTGCAAGTCCCCACCGAGGTCGTGTTGGAGTGGCCGACGCAGCAGTTCAAGATGACGCTGAAACTGCGCTCGCCCAAGGTCAACGAGCCGATCAGCGACGCCGACGCCCGCGAGCTGTTCACGCGGCCGGCGATCTCCGGCGTCGTCCCCGTGAACCTGGCGAGTCTGCAGTCGTCCCCGCGTTACCGCGGCGCGACGCCCGGCGAGCCGACCCGCCGCGAGTTGCCGCCGCGCGGCCGGTAGTCGGGTGTGCGCCGACGCGCCAGACGTTGACTAGCGAGCCGGAAGCGTCAGCGCCCGGAGTTCCTCGCGTCATCGTCAGTCGAAGACCTCCGGGCGCTGACGCTTCTGGCTCGCCAGTCGTTACCCGCAAACGCCGTCCCTGAAGTTTGCCCCCATGCCCGGCGAATTCGACTTCATCCGCGCCCTCCGCGCTCGCACCCCGGCGTCGCCGGGCGTCCTCGTCGGCCCCGGCGACGACTGCGCGGTGCTGCTCCCGCCGCCGGGGAAGCTGCTCGTCACGACCGACCTGCTGACCGAGGGCGTCGATTTCCTACTCGCGGAGGCGTCGCCGGAGGCGGTCGGTCGCAAGGCGATGGGCGTCAACCTCTCGGACATCGCCGCGATGGCCGGGACGCCGTTCGCCGCCGTCGTCAGCTTCGCCCTGCCGCGAAACCCGCTGGGGATGACGACGCGCGTACTCGCCGACCGGCTCGACGCGGGGCTGCGCGAAGTGGCGAACCGCTTCAACGTGGCGATCGTCGGCGGCGACACGAACGCCTGGGACGGCGGCCTCGTGGTGAGCGTCACTGTCCTCGGCCACGCCGACCGCCCCGTGACGCGCGGCGGGGCCAAGCCGGGGGACGCGATCTTCGTCACCGGCCCACTCGGCGGCAGCCTGTTGGGCCGGCACCTCGACCCGACGCCGCGCGTCCGCGAGGCCCTTGCCCTGCGCGACTTCGTGCAACTGCACGCGATGATCGACGTCAGCGACGGCTTCGCGGCCGACCTGTCGCACGTCCTCGCCGAGAGCGGCTGCGGCGCGGAACTTAACGCCGACGCCGTGCCGGTCCACGCCGACGCCGTCACGCGGTCACGGCTGACCGGGCGGACGCCGCTCGACCACGCCTTGAACGACGGCGAAGACTTCGAGCTGATCTTCACCGTCGGCGCGGACGACGCGGCGAAGTTGCGGCACTCGCCGGTGCCGGTCACGCGGGTCGGCGTGGTCGTGCCGGGGCCGGGGCTGTGGCTCGTCGCGGCGGGGGTGCGGACGGCCCTGACGCCGGGCGGCTGGGTCCACGACGTGTAGCGCCGGCGTGACTGCGCCAACGCGCGCCGTGGCCCGGTTGCGGCGCGGCGGGCCGCCAATCCCCGCGCGGTTCGCTTGACGCGCCCCCCTTTCGGGCGTCAGAATCGTCGTACCATACGGGGTACTACGGCTCACTCGCGGCACGGAACGGCACACATGGCACACTCGCTCCGATCGTTCCTCCGCGAGACGTTGCGCCCCCGCCTACGCCTGGAGAGTCTCGAAGAGCGGGCCGTGCCGAGTTCGGTCGTGCCCAACAGCGCCGGCCGCCGCGGGCTGGCCTTCGACGACGCCACGAACACCCTTTACTTCAGCACCGTCGCCGGCGAGGTCCGCCGCTACGACCCCGTCACGGACAGCTTACGCCCCTCTTACGTCGCGCCGTCGGGCGGGCAACTCAACGGCCTCGACTTCACGCCGGACGGCAAGTTCCTGTACGCCGCGGAGGACGGGACGACCAAGCTCGCCAAGGTCAACCTGTCCGACGGCACCGTCAGCGAAGTCACGTTCGCCGCGGGGGCCGGCAGCAACGGCGCGTACGACGTGGCCTTCGGCAGCGACGGCAAGGGCCTCGTGTCGTCGCGCCGCGTCGGGGCGGCCGCCGGAAGCGTCGATTTCCTCACGCTCAACCCCGCCACCGACAAGCTCAGCGTCCGCACGGACATCCCGAGCGTCTTCCAGGACACGTCGCTGACCCGCAGCGCCGACGGCAAGCGGGTGTTCGTGGCGGGCGCGGTCGTGGACGTGGTCGGGGGCACGGCCACGGCCTACGGGGCCACCGGCAACCGCGCCGTCTCCTTCAGCCGCGACGACGCCCGCCTCGCCGTCGGCCAGAGTTCCGGGCTGTCGCTGGTCAGCGTCGCCACCAAGGCGACCTACGAGAACGTCGATCGGCTCGACGGCGGCCTGATCTTCGACCCCACCAAGGACGTGCTTTACGGCGTCGATTCGACGACCAATGAGGTCGTCGCCCTCGACGCGGCCACCGGGACCGAGCGCTACCGCCTGGGGGTCGGCATCGACGTGCCGGCCTACGCCACCTTCGTGGGCGGCGACATGGCTGTGAGCGGCGACGGCAAGTTGCTGTTCCTCACGACGCCCGACGGCGTCCGCCGCTTCGACCTGCCGCAGAGCGACGCGACCCCGGCCCGCATCGCCGTCACCACGCCGTTCCCGACTTACGTGGCCGCCGGCGTCCAGAACCCGCTGACGGTCCAGGTACGCAACGCCGCCGGCGAGCCGCTGCCCGGCTACACGGGGACGCTGCTGATCTCGTCGAGCGACCCGCTGGCGACGCTGCCCAAGTCGTACACCTTCACCCCGGCCGACGCCGGCGCGAAGACCTTCACCGTGTCGCTCGGCACGCAGGGCACGCACTCGATCGTCTTCCAGGAGCTGGCCGACGCGCTCACGACGACCCAGAAGGGCGTCCGCGTCGTGGCGGCCGGCTTCGTGGCCGGGGCGGTGCCGGTCGCCGCGGGCGTCGGCGGCTTCACTTACGACGCGGCGACCAACCAACTCGTCGTCGCGGACCTGAGCGGCGGCCTGACCCGCTTCGACATCGGCCGGCAGTCGCTGCTCACGACCGTCAACGCCGGGACGAACCTGGGCGGCCTCGACACGACCCCCGGCGGCGCGGCGACCTACGCCGCCGACACGTTTTTCGGCTACACCAACAACCTGCTGAGCAAGGTCGATCG
>JAYTUC010000167.1:0-1701 GCA_043744775.1 Fimbriiglobus sp.
CGGAGAAGACCAAATCTTAAACTTGAATTTGGTCTTCTCCGCTACTCCGCTCCTCCGCGGTGAGTGTTGTTTCTTTAAGACTTTGGCTCCAGCATGTCGTAGCCCTTGCGGTACTCCGCCTTGATGTACTTCGCCGCCTCCGGGCAGCCCTTGCACTCCAGCGTGTCGCCGTCGAAGTCGAAGCCCTTGCCGGTGCGGATCGCCACGTTGCCCAGCAAGAACGCCGCGGTCAGGTAGCTGGCGTAGTCGAAGTTCGACAGTGCTTTCTTGGGGTCGCCCGCCTTGATCGCCTCGAACCACTCCTTCTTGTGCCCCTGGTCCTCGCCGCCGTTGACGGGCAGCTTTTCGGGCTTCTTGGTCTGCATCCCCTCGGTCAACTCGCCGGGGGTGACGCGGAAAGTCGAGCCGTAGTCGCTGGGGCTGAACAAAATGCCCTTGTCGCCGACGAGGATCGAGCCGCTATCGACGAGCTTCTCGCCCTTCTTGAGCACCTTGGCAAGGAGTTCGGCGGGCGGGATCAGCTTCTGGCCGTCCTTCTTGCCCTCGTACCAGTTCAGCGTCACCGGCGGCAGGTCGCCCCGCGCCGGGAAGTTGAGTACGACGTTGGCGGCACTCGGGCAGGTGAACTCGTTGACGCCCTCGGCCGACGCCTTCACGGCCGACGGGTGGCCGAGTTTGAGCGCCATGAAGGCCATGTTGGCGGTGTGGCACGCCATGTCGCCGATCGCCCCGGTGCCGAAGTCCCAGAAGCCGCGCCAGGCCATCGGGTGGTAGACGGGGTTGTAGTCGTGCATCGGGGCGGGGCCGATGAAGTTGTCCCAGTGGACGCCCTTCGGGACCTCCATTTTGGGCGGCAACGCGACGAGGTCCGGGGCCTGTTTCCAGTAGTGGGCGGGGCGGTTGGTCCAGACGTGGACCTCGCTCACCTTGCCGATGACGCCCGCCTGGATCAGCTCGACCGCCCGGCGGAAGCCGTCGTAGGTCGTCCCCTGGTTGCCCATCTGCGTGCAGACCTTGTGCTCGGTGGCGAGCTTGCGCAGCAGGTGCGCCTCGAAGACGGTGTGCGTCAGCGGCTTCTGGACGTAGACGTGCTTACCCGCGCGAATGGCCATCGCGGCGGCGAGGGCGTGGACGTGGTCGGGCGTCGAGATCGTGTAGGCATCGACGCCCTTGCCGATCTTGTCCATCATCTTGCGGAAGTCGGTAAACGTCTCGGCCTTGGGGAACTTGGCCGCGGCCCCGCCGAGGTGGCCCATCGACTCATCGATGTCGCACAGCCCGACGACCTCCATGAGCGTGCCGGCCTGCTCAATGTCGGAGCGGCCCTTACCCCCGACACCGATGCCGGCTACCCGGACGCGGTCGTTGGCCCCGAGGGCGCGGGCCACGCTGAGCGCGGGGCCGGTGAACAGGTAGCCGAGGCCCGCGGCCGTGCCGGCTTGCATCAACTGGCGGCGATTGATACGCGAACCCATGCGACTCGACTCCTGCGAAGTGTTGAAGTGGAAGTGCGCGGCCGGGGAATAGCCGCGTGGGGGAGAGTGTAACAAAACGCGCCGGCGGGGGCGCACGCCGAATGAGTTTTTGCCGCGGAGACGCAGAGACGCGGAGATGTTTTGCTTTAAATATAGTTGCCGCGAAACGTTGGACCTGTTCCTGGCGAATCAAACACAGCAAAAACAACACACGGAAACCGCTCGC
>JAYTUC010000168.1:0-6428 GCA_043744775.1 Fimbriiglobus sp.
CAGACGTTCGGCAAGAGTCGCTGGCCATTCACCCTGGCCCGGCCCGAGGCGGTCGATTACGACGCCGCCCGCTTCCCCGGCACGTTCGAGTACCTCGACCGCGTGCTCGTGCTGCCCTGGAACGAGCGCTACACGGCGGCCCACGTCGAGTACCTGGCGAACGCCGTGCGCGTCGCCGCCGAGCAACTGTGCGAAACTCAGGTAGCGGTTCAAGGGGGTGTCGCGTGAACAAGCCCGTCAAGTTCGCCCTGATCGGCACGGGCGGCATCGCCCAGAGCTACGCCCAGGCCTTCGAGGCCAACCCCAACGCCCAGCTCGTCGCGGTGTGCGACGTGCGCGCCGACGCCGCCAAGGCGATGGCCGACCGCTTCGGCTGCGCCGCGTTCGCCACCCCCGACGCCCTCGCCGCCGACGGCCCGGCCGTCGATGCCGTGCTGATCTGCACCCCGCCCGACACGCACGAAGAGATCGCCACGCTGTTCCTGCGCCGCGGCGTGCATGTGCTGTGCGAGAAGCCGTTCACGCTGACGCCGGCGAGCGCCCGCCGCATGACCGACGAGGCCCGCCAGGCCGGCGTGCTGCTGACGATGGCGTCGAAGTTCCGCTACGTCGAGGACGTGGTGAAGGCCAAGAGCATCGTGACCTCGGGCATCCTCGGCGAGATCATCCTGTTCGAGAATGCCTTCACGGCCCGCGTCGATATGTCCGGCCGCTGGAACGCCAACCCGTCGGTGTCCGGCGGCGGCGTGCTGATCGACAACGGCACGCACTCGGTGGACCTGATGCGATACTTCCTGGGGCCGCTCGCCGAGGTGCATTGCGTCGAGGGCAAGCGGACGCAGGGCCTCACCGTCGAGGACACCGCCCGCATCTTCGTCCGCAGCGCCGCGGGCGTGATGGGCAGCGTGGACCTGTCGTGGAGCATCAACAAGGAACTCGACTGGTACCTCAACATCCACGGCTCGCACGGCACCGTGCTGGTCGGCTGGAAGGAGTCGAAGTACCGCCAGGCCAACAGCCGCGACTGGGTCGTCTTCGGCAAAGGCTACCACAAGCTCCAGGCGTTCCGCTCCGAGATCGACAACTTCGCCCGCGCCGTCCGCGGCGAGGAGCAGTTGCTCATCACCTGGGAGGACGCCATCGCCTCGGTAGATGTGATCGAGGCGGCCTACCGTTCTTTGCGCGAAAGCCCCTGGACCGGCGTTGGGATGCGTGGCCCCGACCTGACCCGCACGCCGCCGCCGGGGTCGGCGCGCAAGCCCGAGCGGGAGTCGTCGCATGCCAACTAACGTCCGCGTCCACCCGACGGCGATCGTCGAGGAGGGCGTGACCCTCGGCGCGGGCACGGCCGTCTGGGACAGCGCGCACATCCGCCGCGGCGCGAGCTTCGGCGACGAGTGCATCGTCGGCGAGAAGGCCTACGTCGCCTACGGGGTGCGCGTCGGCCACCGCTGCAAGATCAACGGCCACGTCTCGATCTGCGCCGCCGTCACGCTCGAGGACGGGGTGATGGTGTCGGCCGGGACGGTCTTCACCAACGACCGCTTCCCCCGCGCCACGACCCCGGACTTGAAGCAGTTGCGGCCCAGCGAGCCTGACGAATCGACTCTGCGGACGCTGGTGCGCGAGGGGGCGACGATCGGGGCCAACTGTACCGTCGGCTGCGACCTGACGGTGGGGCGGTTCGCGATGGTCGGCATGGGGTCGCTGGTCACCAAGTCGGTGCCCGACTTCGCCTTGGTGTTCGGCCAGCCGGCCGTGCAGGTCGGCTCGGTGTGCCGCTGCGGCCAGGTGATCGTGCGGTTCGCGCCGGGGCAGCCGCCGGGCTACCAGAAGCTGAAGTGCGCGGCGTGCGGCCGGCAGTACGAGTTCGCCGCCGGCCGCGTCGAGGAGCTTGCCAGTGGCGTTTAACACTGCGATCCTCGGCGGCGGGGTGCTCGGGCTGGAACTCGCTCGCAAGCTCCGCGCCGCCGGCGACAGCGTGACCGTCTTCGAGGCGGCCCCGCAACTCGGCGGCCTGGCGTCGGCGTGGCAACTCGGCGGCGTCACGTGGGACAAGCACTACCACGTCGTGCTGCTCTCGGACCTCAACACGCAAGCCCTGCTCGCCGACCTCGGGCTGAGTGGCGACTTCGTCGGGGTCACGACCAAGACCGGCTTCTACACCGACGGCAAGCTGTACTCGATGTCGAACTCCGTCGAGTTCCTGCGCTTCCCGCCGCTGGGCCTGGTGAGCAAGCTGCGCCTCGGCGGCACGATCTTTCTGGCCTCGCGCATCAAGGACTGGAAGCGCCTCGAAGGCGTCCCGGTCGCCGACTGGCTTCGCAAGTGGTCCGGCCGGCGCACCTTCGAGCGCATCTGGCTGCCGCTGTTGCGCTCCAAGCTCGGCGAGGGTTACCGCCAGACGAGTGCGGCGTTCATCTGGGCGACGATCGCGCGGATGTACGCCGCCCGCCGGTCGGGACTGAAGAAGGAGATGTTCGGCTACGTCCGCGGCGGCTACGCCCGCGTGCTGGCCCGCTTCGCCGAAGTCCTGGCCGACGCCGGCGTGACGGTCCAGACGGACTTGCCCGTCGAGTCCGTCACGCGGCAGTCCGACTCCGTCCGCGTGACGTTAGCGAACGGCGACGCCGAGGACTTCGACCGGGTCGTGCTGACCGCACCGACGCACGTCGTCTCGAAGCTGGTCCCGCAACTGACACCGCAGGAGCACGCCCGGCTGAACGCGGTGAAGTACCAGGGGATCGTCTGCGCGTCGGCGCTGCTCAAGAAGCCGCTGGAGCGCTTCTACGTCACGAACATCACCGAGGCTTGGGTGCCGTTCACGGCGGTGATCGAGATGTCCGCGCTGGTCGATCGGTCGGAGTTCGGCGGGCACTCGCTAGTCTACTTGCCGAAGTACGTCGCCCCGGACGACGCGATCTTCGACGAGTCGGACGAGTCGATTCGCGCGCGGTTCGTGGCGGCGCTGGCGAGGATGTACCCGCACTTCGACCCCGCGGACGTGCTCGACTTCCGGCTGTCGCGGGTGCGCAGCGTGTTCGCGCTCTCGACGCTGAACTACTCGGCGACGGTCCCGCCGATGGCGACGAGCCTGCCGGGGGTGTTCGTCGTGAACTCGGCGCAGATCGTCAACGGGACACTGAACGTGAATGAAACACTTGGGCAGGCGGCGGCGGCGGCCAAGGCGCTGGCGGCCGTCCGGGGGCCGTTGGATGTCGGGGCACCCCTCGTGGGTGCCCGGCGTTGACAACGTCGGTATCGGGTGGGGGCCGTCGGCTGCCGCGGGGGGCAGCGCCGGCCGGGCACCCACGAGGGGTGCCCCTACGGTTCGCCTGCGGCGGAACCGAAGACCGACGGTTCGCCTGCGGCGGTGCCGGAATTCTTGTAGGGGCACCCCTCGTGGGTGCCCGGCCTGCGCTCCGGCCCTGGGTATCGAGCCGCTACACCCTCACGAGAAACGGTCCCGCCGATGCCGAAGTTGAAGTGCAGCCTGTCGCTCGACCTCGACAACCTGTGGTCGTACCTCAAGACCCACGGCGACGCCGGGTGGGACGCCTACCCGTCGTACCTGAACGTCGTCGTGCCGCGCGTGCTCGACTTCCTCGACGCCCGCGGCGTGCGCATCACCTGGTTCCTCGTCGGCCGCGACGCCGCCGACCCGGCGCACCGCGCGGCGTTGCGCGAGATCCCGGCGCGCGGCCACGAGGTCGGCAACCACTCGTACAACCACGAGCCGTGGCTGCACCTGTACAGCGAGGCCGCCATCCGCGACGAACTCGCCCGCACCGAACTTGCGATCGAGGCGGCCACCGGCGAACGCCCGACCGGCTTCCGCGGGCCCGGCTTCAGCTTCAGCCCGACGCTGTTGAAGGTGCTCGCCGAGCGCGGCTACCGCTACGATGCCTCGACGTTCCCGACCTTCCTCGGCCCGCTGGCGCGACTGTACTACTTCGCCACGGCCAAGGGGCTGACGGCCGGCGAGAAGGCGCAGCGGGCCAAGCTCTTCGGCACCGTCGGCGAGGGCCTCCGGCCACTCAAGCCGTACACTTGGGCGACGGCCGCGGGGCCGCTACTCGAGATCCCCGTGACGACAATGCCGCTCTTCCGCGTGCCGTTCCACCTCAGCTACCTCCTGTACCTCGACGGCACCAGCCGCGCGCTGGCGCGGGCCTACTTGAAGCTCGCAATCGTGATGTGCAAGCTGGCGCGGGTCGAGCCGTCGGTGCTGCTGCACCCCCTCGACTTCCTCGGCGGCGACGACACCGACCGGCTGAGCTTCTTCCCGGCGATGACGCGGCCGAGTGCCGACAAACTTGCGTTCGTCAGCGAAGTCTTCGCCACACTCGCTCGACACTTCGACCTCGTGCCGATGGGCGAACACGCCGACGCGGTGCTGGCCCGGCGCGCGCCCGAACTGGTGCCGGCGTGACCGCGGGGTTTAGCCGCGTCGGCATGCCGCTGCTGGTGGTGCTGGGCCTCGCCTGGGTCCACGCGAATGCGTCGCCGTGGGGCGAGCCGTGGAAGAACAACGACGAGACGCGGCACGTCATGACCGGCGTCTTCTTCCGCGACGCGCTCGTCGATTGGCGTGAGTCCACGGCCGACCCCAAGGGCTACGCCACCCGCTACTACGCGCAGTACCCGGCGCTCGGGGTGCTCGTGTGGCCGCCGCTCTTCTACGCCGTCGAGGGCGTGGCGATGGCGGCGTTCGGCACCGGGTACGGCGTCGCACGCGGTGTGTTGCTCGGCTTCGACCTCCTCGCGGCGTTCTACTTCGTGCGCCTCAGCCAACGCCTCGCCGGGCCGGTGACCGCGTCGCTGGCGCTGGTGCTGGTGGGGCTGTCGTGGCAAGTCTTCGACCTGTCGCGTTACGTGCTGCTGGAGCTGCCGTGCCTGGCACTGGTGCTCGGCAGTATCGACCACTTCGAGCGCTGCCTGGGCGAGTATCGCCGCCGCGACGCGCTGGCCGCGTGCTTGCTCGCCGCGCTGGCCGCACTGACCCGCTTCGACGCCATCGTGCTGCTGCCGTACTTCGCCGCGCGGCTCGCCACGACGCGGCAGTGCCGGCTCCTGCTCAAGCCCGGCGTCGTCGCCGGCGTGGCGGGGGCGCTGATGCTGACGGGGCCGTACTACCTGTTGACCTACCGCGAGTACGGCACCGGCCTGGCCGCGGCGGCGACGACCGGCAGCGACGCGGCAGCGGCGAAGTTCCTGAGCCTCGGCAACTTCGCCGAGTACCCGTCGTTCCTGCCCGAGCAGGTCGGCTGGGCGGTCCTCTTCTGGGCGTGCGTCGGCGCGGTCGTCGCCGGGCGGGCGCGGCACCCGGCGTTCGCCGTGGCCGTGACACTGACCTTGGCCACGTACGTGACCTTCGCGCCGATGGCCGAGTGCGTCCCCCGCCACGCGACCTACTGGGTGCCGGCACTGGCCCTACTCGCGGCCGTCGGCTTGACGGAGTTCGCCCGCCGCGCCGGCCGGCGACTCGGCTTTTGCGCAGTGTTGGCGACCGTCGTGGCGACCGGCTTCCAATCGACGTGGCACCCCGGCTGGTTCGTCCGCGGCTACGAGGAGGCGGCGGTCTACGTCCTCGACCACCACGAAACCGACCGGCCGGTCTTGATGGAGGGCGTCTTGAACGGCGGCTTCATCTACCAGGTCCGCCGGCACGACGCCGCCCGGTCGCTGCGGGTCGTGCGCGGCGACAAGCTCTTGTACGCGGTGCTGAGCGACCCGGCCAACGGCTACCGCGAGTACGCCCGCACCGACGCCGAGTTGCTGGCGAAGCTGCACGAGGCCGACCCGGAGTTCGTCGTGGTCGAGTTCCCGCAACTCTTCGGGCTGAACACGCCCCTCGGCCCCCGCCTGCGCGACCTGTTGGCCAGTCGCCCCGAGCGCTTCAAACTGGAGCGGCGAATCGTCTTCGAGACGAACCACGACTCGTTCAAGTACGCCGGGCTGGAGATTTACCGCAAGCTCGACCGCAACCCCGCGCCGACGCCGCCGGAGGCGATCCCCGTGCTGGGGCTGGGCCGGAGCGTCGCGGCGAGCGGGGGGCGGTAGTCCCGGCGCGCCGTCGGCGTGAGCCGGGGGTTTCCGAGGCTCGCGGCTCTGGAAACCCCCGGCTCACGCCGACGGCGCGCCACTAGAGTTGCCGGACGTGCGCTTCGAGGTCGTACTCGCGCACCAGCGCGTTCAGCGCCGCCTCGGCGGCCGCGTAGCGCCCCGCGTCGAGCAGCAGCGTCACCTCGACGCGGCCGGTCAACTCCTCCGCCGGCAGCTCGTCGAGGGCTTCGAGGCGCAGGTTGCGCAGCATCGTCGGGCCGAAGCCGGTCAGCGCCGCCTCGGGCAGGCCGTCGAGGTCTTCGAGCAACGCGGCCAACTTGGCGGGGTCGTAGCGGCCCTGGGCTTCCTGATTGTTCAGCACC
>JAYTUC010000169.1:0-1677 GCA_043744775.1 Fimbriiglobus sp.
CGGAAAGCGTCAGCGCCCGGAGTCCCTGAATCTCGGAACTCCGGGCGCTGACGCTTTCCGGCCCGCCTAAATCTCGTCCTTCGGCACCGGCAGCAGGAACGACAGCCCCAGCGCAACGACGTACACCGTGCCGCCGATGACCGCCGCCGCCGTGGCGACCTTGATCGGGTTCTCGCCGGCGAAGAAGCCCGAGAGGATCTCCGTGTTGAAGGTCGCCGCCATCGTGCCGAGCATCCGCCCGCCGACGTTGGTGGCGAAGCTGCCGCCGGTGCCGCGCAGGTGCAGCGGGAAGACCTTCGGCAAGAACTCGCTCACGAAACTGAACTGCGCGACCGTGACCAGCCCGCAGCAGAAGACGCCCAGCGCGAACGTGTTGTAGTCGCCTTGGTACAGCACCAAGTACGTCAGCGGGAACAGCACGACGCCGGGGACGAGGAAGAAGCGCAACAGCACCCGGCTCGGCACGAAGATCAGCAGCGACGCGAGCAGGATGCGGCCCGTCAGTCCGCCGATTTCTTGCCAACGCTGGATGTTGCCGCGGTACTGCTCGCCGAGGTCTCGCTCCGGCTTGAGCGCCTTCGCCAGCGCCCCGGCCGCCGCCTTCTTCTCCGGCGTGCCGTCCGCCGCGGCCTTCAACTTGGCCTGGGCCGACTCGACGCCCGCCGCGTTCTCCTTGCGGACCTCCGCGACCACCGGCAGCCCCGGCACCATTTGCAGGGGCGTCAGTTGCAGCGCCCCGAAGGCCGCCGCGTAGCCGCAGGCCGACAGCAGCGTCGTGACGACGGTCGTCTTGAGCAGCCCGCCGGAGAAGAGTTCGCCGAAGTTCGGCCGGCGCAGCGTGCCGGCCCGTTTGCGCTCCGCCCAGACGCGGCTCTCCGGCACGAACGGCAACAGCAGCAGGATGAGCAGCCCCGGCACCAGCCCGGTGAGCAGCGTGTAACGCCAGGCGACGTTCGTCGGGTCGTGGCCCTCGGGGAACGCGATCGGCAGCGCCGGCAGCGTCCCGGCGCGGGCCGAGGCGACGATCACGTTGAAGACTTCCGTCACGAGGATGCCGCCGAGCGACGCCGTGGCGAGGGTCCAGCCGATGGCGAGTTCGCGCGCCCGCTTCTCCTGGAACAGTTCCGCGAGCCACGTCACCGCCGCGACGAGTTCGACGCAGACGCCGATGAACGTCGTCGAGCGGAACAGCACGAGTTGCCAGAGTTCCGTACTGAACGCCGCGGCGACGGGCGAGAGCGAGTACAGCAGGATGCTGCCGACCATAACCCGCTTGCGGCCGAGCAAGTCGATGAGGTAGCCGCCGAGCAGCCCGAAAACGCCGCCGCACAGCGCCGCGATCCAGAGCATCCGCCCCGACCACAGCCGAACGATGTCGCTCCCCGGCGTGGCCGCGAGCAGTTCGCTCAGGGCGCTGCCGCCGATGACGGGGAACATCAGCAGTTCGTAGGTGTCGAACAGGAAGCCGATCGCGGCGACCGTGAGCACAAGCACGCGGGTGACGACCGACAGGGGGCGGGCGGGCGGGGGCTGGTTCGACACGCGGGGACTCCGAAACGCGGGCGCAGGTGGGAACGCACAGGTTACGGGAGGGGCGGCGAATCGAAAACCGATTTAGCCGCAGAGACGCAGAGTCCGCGGAGAAAACCGAACCTTGAATTTGGTTTTCTCCGCGGA
>JAYTUC010000170.1:0-6410 GCA_043744775.1 Fimbriiglobus sp.
AAGGAGTGACATGAGCCGCGAGTTTAGCGTCGTGATCGAGCGGGACGAAGAGGGCTACTACGTCGGCTCAGTGCCCGCGTTACCGGGCTGCCACACCCAGGCTCGCTCCCTCGACGAACTCATCGACCGAATCCGCGAGGCCATTGCGCTGAGCCTGGAAGTCGAGGAAGACGCTGACGCGGGCTTAGAGTTCGTGGGTGTGCAACGGGTGAGTGTGCCGGCGTGAGCAGCCGACTGCCGTCGCTAACTGGCCCCGCTGTCATTCGCGCCTTGGAGGCCGCCGGCTTCGTCGTCGTGCGAACCCGAGGCAGCCACAACTCGCTACGCCACCCCGACGGCCGGACGACCCTCGTCCCGGTTCACGCTGGCGACACGATTGGGCCGGGCCTTCTCAGTAAAATCCTCCGCGACTCTGGGCTGGACCGCGACCAGTTCCGGGCGCTGCTCGACTAAGCCGCTTGACATCTCCACTCCGTCACGAACACTTTCAGTCACCTCCACAACTGAGCTGACCTTTCGCCCCGAAATCGCGGAATATCGCCGCCGCCGGGGGGTCTTGACTGCGGGCGTATCATGCCCACGGGCAGCCAAAAGTACCCTCTCGGCCGCCCCGCAACCCGCCACGAACCTCCCCGGCCCTTCGCGCGTCTCACTCCGGTGCGTCGCCCGGCCGCGGGCCGTTCCCACCCCACGTTTCGAGGGTACACGACCATGATCTTGTTCGCAGACGACCCGGCGACGAACCCGATGTTCGGCGGCTACGGCTGGCTCATCGTCGGCGCGGGGGCGGTCCTCGGCGTCCTCGCCAGCATGTGGAGTAAGTTCCAGACTGTCGGCTGGCGGCTGCTCAACTTCGCCGTGCAGCGCATCGAGATCCCCACCCAGGCCGGCCACGAGGCGGTGACCGCGTACCTGATCGCGCACTACCGCCGCTCGCGCAACTACGACCGCATGTTCGGCGCGAGCTGGGAGTACCGCAAGGACGGCCGCTACGGCCTCATCCCCTACGAGCAGTTCGGCAACCGCACGCTAGTCCTGTGGAATGGCTGGTACCCGTTCTTCTACTCGAACCAGCAAGAGTCGAAGGCCCCGACCAAGGAGGGCCACAGCAGTAACGCCACCAAGATCTACTCGACCTTAACGTTCATCCGCGGCTCACTCAACGTGGAGAAAATCCTCCAGGATGCGTGTGAAGTGCGCAACTCGATCTCGTGGGCGGCGGAGGACGCGGAGCAGTCGTCGAAGACGCGCTTCATCATCCACCACGTCCCCAAGCGCGGCGACTCGGACACCGACAGCGACTCGGGCAGTAACGGCCTCGCGTGGTATCAGCAAGGCACCTACCGACTGTTGGGGCACGCGCCGGACGACCTCGGCAAGCGGCCGACGATGAACGGCAAGGCCCTCGACAACCTCATCTTCCCGCAGCGGATCAAGAACCTGATCCAGGAAATCGAGCTGTGGCGTAAGAGCCGCGAGTGGTACCGCGAGAAGGGCATCCCGTGGAAGCGCGGCTGGATGCTCTACGGCCCCCCCGGCACCGGCAAGACGGCCCTCGCCCGCGCTTTTGCCGAGGACATGAACATGCCGATTTACGTCTACAACCTGGCGGAAATGTCCAACAGCGAGTTGACGCGGGTCTGGTCCGAGATGCAGATGAACGTCCCGTGTATCGCGCTCATCGAGGACATCGATAACGTCTTCCACGGCCGCGAAAACGTCGCCCGCAAGAACCAGGGCATGATGATGTCCATGAACATGCCGTCGAAGAAAGACGACGACAGCAACGACCGGCGCGGCGGCGGCATGATGATCCCGCTGACCTTCGACTGCCTGCTGAACTGCCTCGACGGCGTCGAGCGGTCCGACGGCATCTTCACGATCATCAGCACCAACGACGTGACCAAGGTCGATCCGGCCCTCGGCCAGCCGCGGCTGCTGCCGGACGGCACCTCGGAGTTCATCAGCACGCGGCCGGGGCGCATCGACAAGGCGGTCGAACTCGGCTACATGGAGCCGGCCGACAAGAAGAAGATGGCGGGCCGGATTCTGGGGGCTTACGAGCCGCAGCACCTCGAAATGCTGCAGTTCGTCGAGCGCTACCCGGACTTGCAGGAGACGCCGGCGCAGTTCCAGGAGCGGTGTGCCCAGGTCGCGCTGAAGTGCTTCTGGCAGGAGCAGACCGACGCGAAGGCGGCCGCCGCCCGGCAAACCTCGGCCGCGCGGGAGCCGAGCCTGAACGGGCACAAGTAGAGTTCGGAGTCAGAATTTCACCGCCAAGACGCCAAGACCGCCAAGAGAACCAAAACACGGGTTTGGTCTTCTTGGCGGTCTTGGCGTCTTGGCGGCGAAACTGTTTTGCAAACCGTTACCGCCGCGCCGCGTTCCGCACGAACGGTATCGCCAGCGCCTTGTAGCGGGCGGGGTCGTGGCGGGCGTACAGGTCGTGGCCCGCCTCCTCGAAGAAGTGCAACTCGGCCCGGTCGGCGATCTTCGCGTGCAACGCCACCGACTCCGCCGGGGTCGCCAGCCGGTCTCGGCCTCCGGAGATCATCAGCACCGGCACGTCGGCCGGCATCGCGCCGATCGCCTCGATCGGCTGCATGTGTTCGAGCGTCGGGATCATGGCCGGGGCGAGCAGCCGCAGGCCCTCCTCGACGGCCTGCCGCGCGCCCCACGGCAGCGTCAGCCGCAGGCGGTTCTCGACGGCCGTCGTGATGTCGCGGAAGGGGCACTCCAAAATGTACCCCTTCACGCGCGGGCCGAGGTCGCGGGCGGCGTAAATCGCCGCGGCGGCACCCAGCGAACTGCCCTGAATCACGATCGGCTTGCCCGGCCGGCGGCGCTCGATTTCCGCCACGGCGGCGAGCACGTCGAGGCGGCCGCCGTAGCCGATGTCGTTGTAGTCGCCCGTCGAGTCGCCGTGGGCGCGGAAGGTGATCGCGGCGGTGGGGAAGCCGGCCTCGTGGAAGAGCTTCAGCACCGGCAGCATCGAGCCGCGGTCGCCGGTGTTGCCGTGCAGCGAGAGGACCGTCGGGGCGTCGCCGGGGTCGCCGGGGGTGGGGGCGAACCAGAAGCCGACCTGCTCGCCGTCGGCCGAGGTCAGCCGGGCCTCGTCGAGCGTCACCCAGTCGAGCCTCGGGGCCGGCTCGGCGTAAGGGTCCGCGGGGCGGGCGACGTAGTGCCGCGCCAGCCAGGCGGAGAAGCCGAGCCAGAACCCCAGGCCGGAGGCGACGACGAAAAAAATCATGCGGGCCAATCGCAACAGGGGCGTGAGCCGGTGCCGCGCGGGCACGGTCGGGGCGACGCGGGCGATCACGCGCCGCAACAGGGGGGGCGGTTCGTTCACGGCTAGTCCTTGGCCCGGCCGAGGTACTTGCCGTCTTCGGTCTGGATCAGCACCAACTCGCCCTCGACGATGAAGCTGGGCACCTGGACCGTCAGCCCGGTTTCGAGGACCGCCCGCTTCTGTTGCGCCGCGGCGGTCGCGCCCTTGATGGTCGGCTCGGTCTCGACGACCTTGAGCTTGACCGTCTGCGGCAGTTCCATGCCGAGGGCCTTGCCGTCGTAGAAGGTGATCTTGCAGAGGTCGTTCTCGCGGAGGTAGGGCATCTTGTCCGCGGCCATGTCGGCGGAGAGCGTCACCTGCTCGAACGTCTCGGAGTCCATGAAGACGTAGTCCGCGCCGTCCTTGTAGCTGTAGGCGTAGTCCTTGGTGTCGAGGTACACGACATCGACCTTGTCGTCGGGGTGGACGCGCTCATCGACGATGCTGCCGGTCTTGAGGTTCTTGAGCTTCAAGTAGAGGATCGCGCGCCAGTTGCCGGGGGTGTTGAGGTCGCGCTCGAGGCAGTAGAGGAGGTGGCCGTTCATGTTCAGCACCATGCCGCGCCGAACGTCGATCATCTTCGTCGAAGCCACGGGGAGTCCCTCGCGAGTGTTCCAGGCAGGGTTCAAGGTAGCAGCCGCCGCGCCCGGCGAGAAGGGCGCGCGGCACAATCGCGCCCGAGATCGTCACGCTACTTCTTGCCGAGGTCGAGGGTGAAGCTCTTGCTCGCGGGGCCGACCTCCCAGGTGTCGGAATTCTTCCGGGTCACCGGCGGGGCGTTCGGCTTGGCCCCTGGGGCGTTGTAGTGCGTGTAGCTCACCTTGTAGCGCCCCGGCGTGACGCTCGCGCCGTCGCGGCCGGTGACCTTGAAGCTTCCGTCCGGCTTGACGTCGCCGGTGGCGTCGGACTTGCCATCCTCGCCGACGAGGCTCACCGAGATGGCCTCCTTGTCGCCGAGCCGGTGCGGGGCCGCCCCCTTGACCACCTGGCCGTCGAGCACGAGCACTTCGCCGCTGCACCCGGCCGCGAAAGCGCAGAGGCTCCACGCGGCGACCAGTCGAAACCAGCGAACCATTGGGACGACTCCGGGACTGTGTCTGAATTGTTGTAGGGGCATCTCCTTGTGGGTGCCCTGCGTTGACAACACCCGTACGGGGGGTAGCCCGTCGGTTACCACGAGGGGGTAAGCGCAGGCCGGGCACCCACAAGGGGATGCCCCTACAGTCGCCTGCGGCGGGGCCGAAGAGTTCGCCGTTAGTCGAGGGTGTAGACGCCGCCGTCTTTCATGTGCAACACGCTGTACCACGTCGCGGTCGTGATGCTATCTTTGACGAACTTGACGCTGCCGTCGGCGAAGCAGACGTTGACGCCGCTGGTGTGCTTGCTGCGGGCCTGCCCCTGCCAGTTCTTGCCGCCGGTGAAGCAGAGCATGCCTTGCGCGGCGTTGTCGTCGCCGCCCTGGGTGTCGTCGGCCCGCGGGGTCGTGTCGTTGGGGTGGTAACAGTCGCCGTCCGCCGCCCCAAGGATCAGGCTACTCCCGGCGATCCCCATCGCCCAGGTGCCGCGGCGGTCGCCGGCGCTGGGGCCGGCGCGGACCTCGGCGAACAGCGCGGTGTTCGACGTGCCGTCCGGGATGTTGACCAACGCTACGGCGTAGTTCGGGCCGACCGGGCCGCCCGTCTTGCCGCCGGAGATGTCACCGCCGAAGAAGAAGATCGGACCGGTATTGATGGCGTAGTTGCCCCGCTCCCAGCCGCCCTTCACCGCGGGGCTGCCGTCGCCGCCGTTGCCGTTGTACGGGGTGCCGGTGTTCGAGTCGGACGGGCACAGCAGCGGCTTGAGTTTCGTGCCTCGGACCCCCTGCCACGACAGGTCGGTGCCGCCGGAGGTAAAGAATTTCTGGACGTTGTTGTTGGCGTACAGCGGCCCCTGCTCGAAGTAGGGCAGGAGCAGGCAGGCCCAGTTGGGGCCGAAGTTCTTAGTGGCGTCCGTGTGGTCCGAGTTGTCGAACCACTGCACCGCGACCGGCAGCACGCCGACGGTGCCCGCGTGGTTGTGGGCGGCAATGCCCAACTGCTTGATGTTGTTCGTGCAACTGATGCGGGCGGCCGCCTCGCGAACCTTCTGAACGGCTGGCAAGAGCAGGCCGATCAGGATGGCGATGATCGCGATCACCACCAGCAACTCGATCAGTGTGAACCCGCGGCGGGTGCGACTCGGGAGGGGGTACGGCACGGTGAGGCACCTCGGTCAGTGATGAACGCGGGCGAAGTGGGACGAATTCATCCCGTCTTCAAGAGTTGTACCCTGTCTCCTGTCTGACATGCAACTTTTAATCCAAATAATTGGCGAAAGTTTCGTGCGAAGGCTTTTGGGCGTTCTTCGCTAGGGGCACGGTGGTGTCACCTGGGGGTGTTGTCAGCTACCGCCACGGGGAGCGCAGGCCGGGTACCCACGAGGGATACCCCTACAGTTCGCCTGCGGCGGGGCCTCAAACTAGCGGTTCGCCTGTGGCGGGGCCGGTTCTAGTAGGGGCATGCCTTGTGGGTGCCCGGCCTGTGGCCCCCCCCAGTGGCGGTAGCCGACGACACCCTCCGGCCGCCGTGGGGGTCGGAACGAAAGAACCCCCGCCTTGGGGCGAGGGTTCCGTCCGGCGACGCGGGCCGCGGGGGGGGTGGCTAGTCGAGCTGCAGCGACTCGCCGCCGTTGCGGCTGCCGGCCGCTTCCCAGGCGAGGGGGTTGATCGAGTCGCGGACGAACTTCACCGACCCGTCGCACAAGAGCGCGTTCACGCCGCCGGTGTGCCGGCTGGCGAACGTGCCGTTCTTGTTGAGCGGCGGGGTGGCGGTGTTCTTCTTGTTCGGCGTGAAGTTGGTGTCCATGATGCGGAAGTACATGGACATGTTGTCCAGGCCGCCGCAGCCGGCGTTGTTGCGGTTGCCGCCGGCCCAGATCGGGATCTTGCCGCCGAGGTTCGACGAGTTGTAGATCTCGTTCTCGGTCGTCTCGCTGAGCATCACCGTGTTGCTCAGGCCGTCGGTGATCGCCGCGAACGTCACGCACAGCGTGTTGTCGTTGCCGT
>JAYTUC010000171.1:0-6408 GCA_043744775.1 Fimbriiglobus sp.
GCTGCTCGGGCAGGGAGTCGAGGCGCGCCACGAGTTATCCCACGCCTAAACGGTATCCCGTTAGAAGTCGAACGCCATGCGGGTGCCGACGGCGTGGACCTCGCCGCGCGCGGCCGGGTTCGCCACCATGTCGCGGTAGGTGTAGTCGTAGTTGAACTGCAACTTCGCGTTCGCGTTCAAGTACCAGTTCAGCCCCAACGTCACACTGTTTAGCCGGCCGCCGGCGATGCCCTTGTCCGTCAGGTCGAGGTAGCTGTAGCGGGCCGCCAACTCGAACGCGCCCATGCCGGTCGGCGTGCCGTCGCTGGAGAAGCCGAAGCTCGTCAGCGGCTGGATGCGGTTGAACACGGCGGCCTTCGGGTTCCAGGTGCGGCGCTCGCCGGTCAGGAAGACCATGCTCTCGGCGTAGAAGCCCTGGAAGACCGCCGTGCCGACGTTCGGCCCGCCGACCACGCCCGCGTTGCGTACCAGGTTCGCCAGGTACTCGGCCTGCACGGTCACGGGGCCGAGCGCGATGCCGGTCTCGAGGTTGTACAGCGACTGCGAACTCGCGTTGATCACCCCCGTGTCGGCGAGCAGGTTCAGCAGCGGGAACGGGGCGTTGCGGACGTTGTCGCGGACGTTCACGCGGACCTGGCCGTTGACCGGGTTGCGGTAGCTCGTCGCCCCGCCGAGCCACACCGACACGTTCGACGCCGGGTCGTAGACCGGCAGGAACCCGGCGCGGGCGGTCGTGGCGTAGTTGCCGTCGCCGACGCCGAAGCCGTACAGGTCCGACTCGTTCTTGAAGAAGCCGGCGGCCGCGTAGACCCGGTCGTCGGCGAAGGTGCGGAACATACTGATGCCGGGCGTGAAGCCGTTGTTGAAGCGGGTCGCCTGCGAGGCGTCGAACAGCACACTGCGCTCCAGGAATTCCAGCGCGCGGTAGTTGTTCAGGTGCTCCAGGCTGAACGGCTCCTTCTGGTTGCCGATGCGGATGTTGCCGACCACCGGGATGTTCTTGAGCGTGACCCAGGCGTCGGTCGGGCCGGGGGTGTTGAACACGTTCGCGGGTGTGGCCGGGACGCCGACCGGGCCGACGCCGTTGAAGAGCTCGTACTCGATCGCGAAATCGACGCTCTTGTACAGCGTGCCGTCGGCGCGCAGGCGGCCGCGGCGCTGGTTGACGCCGTCGTTGAAGGGGCCGGTGCCGCCGGGGAATCTCTCGAGCGCGGCCGGGGCGGTGTACCACGCGCCGTCGTATTGGACGGCCCCGCCGACGTGGAAGACGAACTCCTTGTCCTTCGTTTGGAAGAACAGGCCGTTGTTCCAGACCGCCTCGAAGCTCCTGGCCGCCGGGGGGGGCGTCACGCCGTCGCTCAGGCCGGGTGCCCCCGACGACGACGACTTCTCGCCCGGCGCGTTGGGCGGCGTGGAGGTCGAGGGCGGCAGCGTCGGCTCGGCGGCCTGGTCTTCCGAGAACGAGGCCGGGAACACCGCCGGGGCGACCACGACGGGGGCCGGCGGGCCTTGGGCGACCGCCGCCGCCGCGAGTGCGAGCGTGGCGGCGAGTGAACCGACGAACCGGGCCATGACCTTCCCCCGAACGAGACGCGAACAGATCGCCCTTTAGCCCTCTTGGGGGAGGGCCGCAAGCCGAAGGCCGCGGCGCGATTCGGGCGCGGGTCGCAAATCCCCCTTCACGACGACGCCGGTTTCCGACTACAATTGCCTACTCGCACGCCGACGACGACTGCTGGAGCGATGGCTTGCCGACCCCCCCGCGAATCCTGGCGCTGGGTTCGCTGCCCGCGGAACTCGCGGCGCAGCTCGCCGGGGCGCGCCTCGCCCACGCCGCCGACCCCCTCGCCGCCATCGACCGGTTGCTCGCCGAGCCGTTCGACGGCGTCGTCACCGACGCCGCGACCGCCCTGCAAGTTTTGGCCGCCCAGCGCCGCGACGCGATCGTCCTGGCGTACATGGACAAGGGCGCGGCCGTCCTCGACGCCGACAGCGTCATCACCTGGGTCAACCCGGCGATGCAACGCTTCTGCCACGGCGAGGCCCTCGGCCGCACCATGATGGAGGCCCTCGGGGCGACCACACTGGTGTCCGAAGTCGCCGACCCCCTGAGCGTCGCGCGGGGGGGCACCGCGGTGAACTTCCGGCTCTACCGCCCGGCGAGCGCCGACCGGCCGTACCTCGACGTGACGATTCAGCCGGTCGCCAACAGCTCCGGGCACGTCGATCAGCAGATCGCGATCGTCCGCAACATCACGCCGGAGGTCGAGCAGCAGCGCAAGCTCGACGCGCTGCACCAGGCCGGCCGCGAACTCGCCGACCTCGACCCCGACCAGCTCGCCGAGATGAACGTGCCGACGCGGGTCGAACTCCTCAAGCAGAACCTCCGCCGCTACATCCGCGACCTCCTGCACTACGACATCATCGAGGTGCGGCTGCTCGACCGCCGCACCGGCGAGCTGCGGCCGCTCCTGCAGGACGGCATGACCCCGACCGCCGCGCACCGCGAACTCTTCGCCCGCGAGTTGTCGAACGGCGTCACCGGCTACGTCGCCGCGACGGGCCAGAGTTACCTGTGCATGGACACCGCCGGCGACCCCCTGTACCTCGAAGGGGCGACCGGCGCGCGCAGCTCGATGACCGTGCCGCTGAAGTACCACGACGAGGTCGTCGGCACGCTGAACGTCGAAAGCCCCCGGCTCGCCGGCTTCGGCCCCGACGACTTGCAGTTCACCGAACTCTTCTCCAAGGAAATCGCCACCGCCCTGCACACCCTCGACCTGCTGACGGCCCAGCAGAGCTGCACCGCGGCGCAGTCGGTGGACCTGATCAACCGCGAGATCTCGCTGCCGGTCGATGACATCCTCGCCAGCGCGGCCGTGCTGTTGGGCCAGTTCGAGGCGACCGACCCGGCCGCCGCGGAGCAGTTGCGGCGCATCCTGGCCGGGGCGCGGGCGGTCAAGGACAGCCTGCGCAAGGTCGAGCGCGACTTGCAGGCCGGCGCGCGAGACGGCCGCTCGACCCCCCTCGCCGGGCAGCGCATCCTCGTGCTCGACGCCGAGGAGCGCACCCGCAAGGCGGCGCACCTGATGATCGCCCAACTCGGGGCCGAGGTCGAAACCGTCGCGAGTGCGACCGAGGGCATCGCGCTCTTGAAGGTCGTGCCGTTCGACGCGGTGCTCATGGAGACCAAGCCGGTCGATCTGGGCGGCTTCGACACCTACACGCGCCTCAAGGCCGCGCGGCCCGGCGTGCGCATCGCCATGACGACCGGCTTCGGCTACGACTCGGCGCACTCGATCGTCAAGGCCCGCGCCGACGGCATGGAGCACGTCCTGTTCAAGCCGTTTCGCCAGGACCAGCTCTTGAAGGCGATCCTCGACCCGGCCGCGTCGCCGCTGACCCCGCCGACGCTGCAAAGCGTCGCGGCGACGGGCAAGATCGCATGACGGGACTCCTCGCCGGCTTCGCCTGGGTCGGCCACGCCTGCCTCTGGACGTTCCTCCTCAACTTCGCCTACGCGCAACCGCTCTCGAAGCGCATCCTCCGGCCGTTCCGCCTCCTCTGCGGCGTGGCCATCGCCGGCTTCCCCGCGCTCGCGTGGCTGCGTGCCGACCCCGCGCTCTGGCCGTACCTCGCCGTCTGCCTGACCCTCGGCGTCGCCGTCTTGCCGGCGTTGACGCTGTACCGCCTGCTGCGCCGCCCGCCGGCCGCGCTACTCCGCGAGACCTCGACGACGGTCGATTACTGGGCGAAGTTGGGCCGCGCGGCACTCGGTGACGGCCGCTGGCGGTGGATGCCGATGTTGCCGTTCTCCGACGTGTTCAAAGTCGAATTCACGACGCTGACATTGCGGCCGTCGGGGCTGCCGCCGGCGTGGGACGGCCTGACGCTACTGGTCGTCTCGGACTTCCACTTCCACGGCACGCCCAGCCGACAGTTCTTCGACGCCCTCATCGATGACATCCTCAAGGAGCCGACGCCCGACCTCGTGCTCCTCGTGGGCGACTTGCTCGACTCGGACGCGCACCACGGCTGGATCGGCGAAGTCGTCGGCCGGCTGCGGGCGAACCTCGGCCGCTACGCCGTCTTGGGCAACCACGACCTCGACCACGAGCCGCGCCGCATCCGCGGCGAACTCGAAGCGGCCGGCTACACCGTCGTCGGCGAGCGGCCGCACCGCACGGCGATTCGCGGCGTGCCGGCGAGCGTGATCGGCCACGAAGGCCCGTGGTTCCCCCCGCCGACCGGCGTCGAAGCCCTCCCCGCCGGCGACTTCAAACTCTGCCTGTCGCACACGCCGGACCACTTCCAGTGGGCGCAGGCGTTGGGCGTGAACCTGATGGTGGCCGGCCACGTCCACGGCGGCCAGATCCAGTTGCCGGTCCTCGGCCCGATCTTCGTGCCGAGCGTTTACAGCCGGCGTTACGACGGCGGCGTCTACGAGGTCGGCCCGACGACGATGGTCGTCGGCCGCGGCCTGAGCGGCAAGGAGCCGCTACGCCACGGCAGCCGCCCGCAGGTGATCCGGCTGGTGCTGTCTTCGGTTCCCGGCGAGCCGTCGGCGTGAGCCGGGGGTTTCCGGGCTCACGCGGGTCGAGAAACCCCCGGCTCACGCCGACGGCTCGCCGGGAGCCCGCATCGCAGCCGCGGACGCCAGCAACGCCCCCACCGCGGTCACGATGTCGGGCACCTCGGCCATCGCGCCGACGCCGGTGTCGCCGCAGGCCAGCTCCTTGACGATCGGCGCGACGACGCGGAAGCCCTTCGCGCGGTCGTTGATTTGCGCGATGAGCAAGTCGTCGGCGAGGTGCCCCGGCACGTGCGTCGCGCCGAAGTCGGCACCGACCGAGCGCAGGTGCCGCCGCGTGAAGGGGTGCCGCCACATCAGCGTGTTCATCGCCGGGGCCAGCAGCACCGGCCGCGTCACGTCCCACGCGCGCCAGACGCACGTCAAGGCGTTGTCGCACAGCCCGACGGCCAGTTTCGCCAGCGTGTTCGCGTCGAGCGGGGCGATGACAAAGCACTCCGCCCAGTCGCGCAACTCGACGTGCTGCACGGCGTCGCCGCGGGCGTAGCGGTCGCCGGGCCACTCGGTCGCGTCGGTGTGCAGCGTGCCCGCCGGCAACGCGCCCGCGTCGAAGAAGTAGAGCGCCGGCGTCGTCGCCACGACCTTCACGCCGTGCCCGGCGGCGAGTAGCGCGGCCACCAGCGCCGGCGTGCGGGTCGCCGCGACGGAGCCGGTCACGCCCAGCAGCACGCGGCTCACGCTTGCCCCCGCTCGCGCTGCAGGTGCTCGACGGCCAGCAGCAGCCGCTCGGCCAGTTCGCGGCGGGCGACCCGCTCGTAGCGGCCGTCGATCGGGCCGATGTAAGCGGCGTGCTTGGCGTCGTCCAGGGCGTTGGCGACCATCAGTTCGGCCCCCGACTGCACGCGCGACTTCTCCGCCACGGCCAGCAGGTCAGCCTCGGTGACCCCGACTTCGAGCTTGAACTTGACGAGCAGCCCGGCGAAGCCCCACGGCGTGCGCAGGCGATCGACGAGCTTGGGCGCGCGGACCATGCGGAACCACAGCTCCGGCTCGCTGCTCTTGATCTTGCCGTCCTTGTGCTCGGCCATCATCGGCGGTGCCCCGTGGCGCTCCCACTGCCGCGTGCGGGTGTTGAACACCGTGCCGACGGCCGTGGCGTAGACGCCCGCACTCAGGTAGTCGCTGACCGCGGCGGAGTGGAAGATGGCGTCGTAGGCGTTTTTGCGGACCTCGCTCTGGAGCAGCCCGGCGAGGTCGTCGAAGCTCTTGTAGGGCACGACGGTGACGCGCCGCTCGCTGTCGCCGGCGGGGTCGGGCAGGTCGGCGAGGAGTTCGGGGTGCGACGTGAGGATCGTCACGCGGTGGCCGCGCGTCCAGGCGGTGCGGGCAAGATCAGCCCCGGTGCGGCCGGTGAAGGTGTTCGTCACCACCCGGACGCGGTCGATGGGGGCCTGGGTGTTGCCCGCGGTGACGAGGATATTCATGCGCGGCGACTCGGGGTGCCGGGTATTCTATGGACCAAGCCCGGACGCGGCCCAGGCCCGCGGGGTGTCGCCTCGCCCGCACTTACGACTCCCCCCGCACCGCCGCCCCGACGGCACCGCCTCGCCGCTGACCCACGAGCGCGAGCTGCTGCAACTCCTCCTGCAAGAGCCGATCGAGCGCGGTTCGGTGGTCGTCCGGCAACTCGACACCCTCGAAGCGGCGTCGCAGTTCCTCGAAGCCGAAGGCCGGGCGAGCCAAGTCCACGCCCTCGACCTGACGGCCGGCCCGCCGCGGCTGAGTGCGGAGTCGGCCGTCGTCGGCACGCTGTCGCTGACGCAGGCGCGGCCGTCGCTGAGCGTCCCCCGCAGCCACGGCCCCCCGCAAGTGCTCGC
>JAYTUC010000172.1:0-62957 GCA_043744775.1 Fimbriiglobus sp.
GCGCGTGCTCGGACGCGGCGGCATGGGGGCGATCTACCTGGCGTCCGACGAGCGGCTCGGCCGCGAGGTCGCGCTGAAGGTCATGCTGCCGGAGGCGGCCGCCGTGCCGACGGCCCGCGAGCGCTTCCTGCGCGAGGCCCGCGCCGCGGCTTGCATCGAACACGACAACGTCGTCGCGATCCACCACGTCGGCGAAGAGTCGGGCGTGCCGTTCATCGT
The DNA here is from genome assembly GCA_043744775.1 of Fimbriiglobus sp. Lineage (GTDB taxonomy): Bacteria > Planctomycetota > Planctomycetia > Gemmatales > Gemmataceae > Fimbriiglobus. Next base: position 220 of record JAYTUC010000172.1, read on the forward strand.
CATGCCGCTGCTCAAGGGCGAGACGCTGGCCGACCGCCTCAAGCACGAGGGGCGGCTGACGGTCGCGGAGTCGCTGCGGGTCGGGCGGGAGATTGCGCTGGGGCTGGCGGCGGCGCACGCGCGGGGGCTGGTCCACCGCGACGTGAAGCCGGCCAACATCTGGCTCGAAGCGGTCACCGGCCGCGTCAAGGTGCTCGACTTCGGCCTGGCCCGGCCGGACGACCCCGACTTGCCGCACCTCACGAGCAGCGGCACGGTCATGGGCACGCCGGCGTACATGGCCCCGGAGCAGGCGGCCGGCGACGCCATCGACCACCGCGCCGACCTGTTCAGCCTCGGCTGTGTGCTGTACGAGGTCGCCACCGGCCGCCGGCCGTTCGGCGCGCCGACGGTCATCGCGGTGCTCACCAAGATCGCCACGCACACCCCGCCGCCGGCCGCGACGATCGCCGAGGTGCCGCTGGCGCTCTCGGACCTGATCCAACGCTTGCTAGCGAAGCACCCGGCGGGGCGGCCGCGGTCGGCGGCGGGCGTCGCGGAACTGCTACGCGCCCCCGGCGGCCCGGAGTCGGCGGTGACGCAGACCCTCGTGGCGTACATCCCCGCCGCGCCCGACCCGTGGACGGCCCTCGACCTCGCGCCGCCGGCCCCGCGCAGTGCGCGCGTGGCCCCGCCGCGCCCGCCGCGGCGGTGGAAGGTGGCGGCGGCCGGGATGGCGGGGCTGCTGGCGGTCGCGTTCGCCGGGGTGATCGTGCTGAAGGTCAAGCGGCCCGACGGCAGCGAGACGACCGTCGAACTGCCCGACGGGGCGACGGCCAAGGTCGATGCGAAGGGCAACGTCGAGGTGACGCTGCCCAAGGCGGCCCCGGCGGCGGCGGTCGCGGTGGCGGTGGCGGTGGCGTTGCCGGGCGGGCGGTCGCCGATGGACGCGCTGGAGCGCTCGGCGATCCCGGCGCGGGAGCTGGCCATCGCCGGCGAGGGCGACCCGGCGAACGCCCCGGCGGAGCTGGTGGGCATCATCGGCACGTCGGGGATGAACCACTGGCGCAACGTGATCTACGCCGGCTTCCGCGACGGCGACAAGACGCTCGTGACCGCGAGCCGCGACGGCCTGGTCCGCTGGTGGGACGTGCCGACGAAGACCCTTAAGCGCTCCGTCACCGTGCCGGGGCTAGTCGGCTGCGGCTGGGTCACGGCCGGGGGCTTCGACCTGTCGCCCGACGGCAAGCTGGCGGTCATGCTGGAAGACAATGAGAGGATTCGTCTACGGCGGACTGACACCTTCGCGTTGGTTAAAGAAGTACCGTGCATCGGCTATGTCAAGTTCAGCCCGGACGGCAAAACCGTAGCCCTCGTAGGATACAAGCAGTCCTCCGTGCAGCTTCTCGATGTTGAAACCTTGACGTTACGCGAATTGACGCCCGAACGACCTGAGGGGGCAGACATTTGGCGATCCCGGCCGGACTTTTCCCCAGATGGAACGGCGATTGCCTGGGCATCTACTGAAAACAAAGTGTCGCAATGGCACCTGCATGATGTGAATTCTGGCAAGCAGCGTCAGAAGATCTCACCTCACGAGGGGCAATGGCAAATAGCATGGCACCCGCAAGGGAAGGTGATTCTCGGGACGACTCACGATCGAACTGCCATTTGGGATGTTGACAACGGCAAACTGAGTAACGTTTCGGCTACCGGTAGAGAGCATGGCTGCTCTGTGACAGGTGACGGCCGTCACATCATTGATGGGGGTTTTTTCAATGTCATAATTCGCGAGTGGGGCAAATGGGATGTCTCCGGAGTCAGTTGCGCCGAGTCCCTCAGATTTAGGGTGGAGGCCGTCGCAGTGTCGCCCGGCGGTGATCTGGTAACTGCCGGCGACGACATCGGCGGGGTTTGTCTACTTCGATTGCCGGGGCGGGAGTCGATCCAGGAAGGAAGCGGCCAGTGGTCGAACGTGCCTGTGTTGGTTACCCCTAACGGCCGACAGGTCGTGCGGGTTGCGGGCGACAAGATCGAGTGGTTCGAGGTGTCTGGTCAAGGCTGGGTCGAACGGGGTCGGCTGGGGGCCGGCGGCCTGTGGGGGGACGGCGCGTTTTCGCGAGACGGTTTGAGGGCTGCCGGTGTGCCTTCCGCAGGCAAAGTTCGCGTATTCAACTTATCCGCTCAAACCCAGCTCTGTGAGTTGGACGTACCTAAAGCGGAGTACATTCACACTGGTTCTATGACCCCGACTGGAGACGCCGTATTCGTGCAGCGCGGGGACCGATCTTACGTGTGCGTTGAGATTCCCTCTGGCAAGCCGCTCATCGAACTGCCGGCCCCTCCCGAGTCCGAAGGCACCGCATACGTTGGCGGCCTAGCAGTTAGCCCTGACGGACGTTGGCTGGTTACCGCGACCAACCTGCTAGGTAAAGTTACGGTCTGGGATCGGGCAACCGGTAAGACAAATCGCGAGTTGAAACCGGTTCAAACAGATGATACAAACACTCACAGAAACTTGAAGTTTGCCCCAGACGGCAGGCGATTACTGTGCCTGTCATCAAGGCACACCTACGGCGAGTCTTGGACCTATGGTCGCCTTGAAGCGTGGGATACCACAAACTGGAAGCAGACGTTGACTCTTAGCGTAAGCAACTACGCCGGTGGCTTGGGGCTGGCGTTGCGGGCGGACTCGCGGCAGGCGGCGTGGCCGCTGTCCGACGGGCAGGTCCGGCTCGTCAACCTCGACACGGGGGCCGTCGAGCGGACCATTCGAGTCGGCCCGCCGGGCGGCGTCATCCCCGACTGCGCCTACGCCCCGGACGGCCGGCACCTCGTCACGGCCAACGCCAACGGCACCGCCTACGTCCTCCGCCTCGCCCCGCCGCCCGACGCCAAGAAGTGACCGGCCGGCCGCACCTCGGAGAACAATTCCACCGCGGAGGAGCAGAGTAGCGGAGAAAACCAAATTCAAGTTTTGGTCTTCTCCGCTACTCTGCTCCTCCGCGGTGAAATTGTTTTCCGGGCCGCGCTCGCCTCAAGTTCCCTTACGCCAGGATGTCGCGGATCACGGTGCCGCTCACGTCGGTCAGCCGGAAGTCGCGGCCGCTGTGGCGGTACGTCAGCTTCTCGTGGTCGAGGCCCATCTGGTGCAGGATCGTCGCGTGCAGGTCGTGGACACTCACGCGGTTCTCGACCGCCTTGAAGCCGAACTCGTCGGTCGCCCCGTGCGCGACCCCGCCCTTGATGCCCCCGCCCGCGAGGACCAGCGAGAAGCCGAAGTGGTTGTGGTCCCGGCCGTCGCCGCTCTCCGACACCGGCGTGCGGCCGAACTCGCCGCCCCAGACTACGAGCGTCTCGTCGAGCAGGCCGAGCCGCTTCAAGTCGGCCAGTAACGCCGCGACCGGCCTGTCGATCTCGCCGCACTTCTTGCGCAGGTCGGCGTTGATCTTGGCGTGGTGGTCCCAGCCGCCGTTGGACACCTGCACCACGCGCACGCCGCGCTCGACGAGCCGGCGGGCCAGCAGGCAGGCGTTGGCGAACTCGCCGCTGCCGTAGCGGTCGCGCACCGCCTGCGACTCCTTGCGCACGTCGAACGCCTCGCCGGCCGCGGACTGCATGCGGAAGGCCGTCTCCATCGCCCGGACGCGGGCCTCGAGCTGCGGGTCGTGGCCGTTGGCGTCGGCGTGCGCGGCGTTCATCGCCTGGAGGGCGTCGAGTTGCAGGCGCTGGAGCTTGGGGTCGAGTTGCGGGTTCTTGAGGTGGCGGATCATCTTCTCGGGGTCGGTTTCGCGGCCGCCGACCTTGGTCGCCTGGTGCTGCCCCGGCAGGTAGCCGCTGCGCTCGAAGCCGAAGTTGCCGAAGCCGTTGCCGAGCGAGACGAAGCCCGGCAGGTCGGCGCTCTCGCTGCCGAGGCCGTACGTCAGCCACGGCCCGACGCCGGGGTGGGCCGCGTCGATGCGGCCGGTCGCCAGGAAGTTCGCGGCCGGCGAGTGGTTCGGGTTGACCGCGTGCATCGACCGGATGACGCACAGGTCGTCGGCGCAGTCGCGCAGGTTGGGCAGCAGGTCGCTGACCATCAGCCCGCTCTTGCCGCCCGGCCGGAACGCGAACGGCGACGGCATCAGCCCGCCGGTGACGCGCTCGGTGCGCAGATCGACCGCCCCCGGCCGCTGCCCGGCGTGCTTGTCGATGGCCGGCTTGGGGTCGAAGGTGTCGAGGTGTGACGGGCCGCCGGCCATGAACAGCACGATCAGCCGCTTCGCCTTGGCGGGGAAGTGCGGCTTCGGCAGGTCGGGCGTCACGCTGCCGGCGACGGCCCCGCTCGCCGGCAGGAACGCCGACAGCCCGAGCAGCCCGACGCTGCCGCCGAGTTGGCGCAGGTACTGCCGGCGGGTCGGGGCGAACGGGTCGGCGACATCGTGGGGCATCACGCGGACTCACGCGGTGGAGTTAGTTCAGGAACAGGAACTCGTTGCTGGCGAGGAGAATCTGGGCGAGTAATTCCCACAACGCCGGGTCGTCGCCGTCCTCAGCGCCCACGAGCCGCAACGCCGTGGCGACTTCGGCCGCCGTCGGCTCACGCAGCAGCACCCGGCGGTACAGCGCCTTGGCGATGTCGGCCGGCGGTTCGCCGTCGGTCGGCACCCGCTTGGCGAGGGCGAGCGACGCCTTGCGGACGAACGGGCTGTTCAAGAAGTAGAGCTGCTGCACGGGGGTCGTCGTCAGGCCACGCTTCTCGCCGTGGGTGTTCGGGTCGGGCAGGTCGAACAGCCGATGCACGTCCGGCGGCCGCTGACGGCTCACCTTGCCGTAGACGGTGCGGCGAACACTGGCGGGCCGGTCGAGGTCGTCCGACGGGCCGCCGGCGCGGAGGTCGAGTTGCCCGCTGACTTGCAGCATCGCGTCGCGCCAGCCCTCGACTTCGAGCCGCTTGCGGGGGGCACGCCACAGCCAGCGGTTGTCGGGGTCGCTCAGGGCAAACCCCTCGACGTGCCGGCTCGACTGGCGGTACGTCGAGGACGTGACCAGTTCGCGGACGAGCCACTTTACCGACCAGCGGTTGGCCAGAAACTTTGCCGTCAGGTCGTCCAGTAACTCGGGGTGCGTCGGGGCGTCGCCGAGCCGGCCGAAGTTGCTGGGCGTCGTGACCAGCGGCCGGCCGAAGACCCAGCCCCAGACGCGGTTGACGAACACGCGACCCGTCAGGCCCTTGGCGTCGCCGACGATCGCGTCGGCGAGTTCGAGCCGGCCGCTGCCGCGGGTGAACGGCTTCGCCTTGCCGCTCGACAGCACGGGCAAGAAGCGCCGCGGGACGATCGCGCCCGGCCGGGCCGAGTTGCCGCGGATGAACACCGGCAGGTCGCGCATGGTGCCCGGCTTGTAGTCGATGACGGTCCACGCCGGGCCGTCGCCGGTGACCCACGTCCCGGCGTCGCGCACGCCCGGCGCGGTCGGGCCGGCGTACAACGTCTTCTCCTGCTCCTTCAACGCCTTCAACGCCGCCTCGTAAGTCTGGATCGGCCCGTCGAAGGCCGCGCCGTCCTTCTTCTCCTTGACGGCCGTCGCCTTCTGCTCCTTGGCGTAGCCGACGCGCTGGCCCATGTCGAGCAGCCGGGCGCGGACCGTCGTTAACTCGTCGGCGTCGGCGTCCCCGTCGGCCTTCAACGGCCGCTCGGCGAGTTGGGTATTCGCCATGACCCCGGCGAGCGCGTAGTAGTCTTCGGTGCGGATGGGGTCGAACTTGTGGTCGTGGCAGCGGGCGCAGGCGACGGTCAGCCCGAGGAAGCCGCGGGTCACGGTGTCGAGCCGCTCGTCCCACTCGTCGGCGACAATGGCCGCGACGACCTCTTGCGAGAGCTTCGGCTCCTTGTGGTAGACCGGCGACAGCCCGAGGAACCCCAACGCCGCGAGGTCGGCCGGCGGCAACGCGGGGATGGCGTCGGCGGCCAACTGCCGGCGGACGAACTCGTCGTACGGCACGTCGGCGTTGAGCGCGCCGATGACCCAGTCGCGGTAGCGCTCGGGGAAGCGCGGCGGCTTGCACGTCGATTCGCTGGTGGAGTGGTCCTCGGCGTAGCGGGCCACGTCGAGCCAGTGCCGGCCCCACTTTTCGCCGAACCGCGGCGACGCCAGCAGTTCGTCCACGAGCCGTTCGTAAGCGTCAGGGCGCTCATCGGCGGCGAACGCCTCGACCTGCTCAGGCGTCGGCGGCAGCCCGATCACGTCGAAATGGACCCGGCGAATCAGCGCACGCGGATCGGCGGCCGGTGCGGGGGCCAACTTCTGGTCGTCGAGCTTTTGCATCACGAAGTGGTCGAGGTGCCGCGTCGCCCACTGCGGCCGCGAGGTCGCCGGCGCGGCGTGCTCCGCGGCGGATCGGAAGGCCCAGAAGTCCTTGCCCTTCGCGCCGTCCCGCGCCGCCGGGCCGGCCTTGACGGCGGCGTCGGCCGGCAGCGGCGAGCCGAGGGCCGCCCACTTCTGGAAGTCGCGGATCACGGCGTCCGGCAGCTTGCCCTTCGGCGGCATCGCCGCCGCCTCGTCGCCGTACTCGACCGCCTTCAAGATCAGGTGTGGCGCGTCCTTGGCCGCGACGGCCGAGCCGGAGTCGCCGCCCTTGCGGATCGCGTCGGCGGTGTCGAGCCGCAGCCCGCCCTTGGCCTTCTTTGCCGCGGCCGAGTGGCAGCCGTAGCAGTGCTCCGCGAGGGCCGGGCGAATCTTCGCCTCGAAGAACTCGACGCCACCTTCGTCGGCTAGGGCCGTGCCGCCGCAGAATGCACACCACAGCGCGGCGAAGGTTGAGCCGGCGAAGGCGCTGCGGACGGTCATTGGGCGTCCCTGGCGTTCGGGAGTTGCGATGGCGGGGTCGGGTCGATTCTATCACACGGGCCGCAGTTCGTTCACTGCCAATACCGCAGCCCCTTGTCGAACTCAACTCGGCGGTAAGGTGTCCGGCGGCGCGGGTCGCTCGGGTCAACGAAAAAGCCCCGCCCGTGGAAGTTACTCCACGGGCGGGGCATCGAACTGAGTCGAAGTCGGGCTGACAGGATTCGAACCTGCGACCTCCTGGTCCCGAACCAGGCGCTCTACCAAGCTGAGCTACAGCCCGTCACCGCGTCGCCGCCGTCGGCTCCACCTACCCACACTTTACTGGCTCTCCGGGAGTTTTCCAGTCGAGTTTGCGCCGTTTCCCCAAGGACTCCGGACGCGCCCCGCAGCCGCTATAATTCCCGCTCCCTCCCCGCCCCGAGTGACACCCATGGACCGCACGCGGTACGACGCCTTCGTCAAGACCTTCTTCGAGTGCGACCCCAAGGCCGTCACCGACATCTTCCGCGAATTCCTGGCCGCGATGGTCGCCGAGGAGTCGCTGCCGCCGGGGCACCAGATGTCGCAGAACTACGAGAGCGCCCAGGCCAACCCCGAGATCCACGCCCTGCCGGGGAACCTCAAGGACGCCCGCGACGCCGTGTTCCCCTACTTCTGGGGCACCGACGGCTGGTCCAGCCCGCTGCACCTCGAGAACGTCCGCGGCCCGGCGAATTACGCCTCGCTCGTCGGGGCGATGGCCTGCCTCTTGAAGAACCCCAACCTCTGCACCGACACCTACAGTCAGCGCTCCAACGAACTCGAAGTGAAGGCGATCACGGCGCTGGCGAACCTGATCTTCTACCACACCGTCGAGCCGTGGGGCACGTTCACGATCGGCGGCACGATCTCGAACCTCTACGGCGGCAAGATCGGCATCGAGAAGGTGCTGCCGGGGGCGATGACGCACGGCCTGCAAGGGGCCAAGGTCGCGATCATCGCCTCGGAGGCGGGGCACTACTGCAACCTCACCGTCGCCGGCTGGCTGGGCCTCGGCACGGAGAACCTGCACACGATCCCGACCGACGCCAAGCTCGCCATGCGGCTCGACCTGCTCGAAGCCAAGCTCGACGAGCTGTACACGCAAGGGGTCAAGGTCGCCTGCGTCACGGCGACCTTCGGCACGACCGACGCCTTCGGCTGCGACGACATCGCCGGCATCCGCGCCATCCTCGACGACCGCGCCCGGCACCACTGTGTGCCGGTGCCGCAACTGCACGCCGACGCCGCGGTGGGGTGGGCGCTGTGCTTCCTGAGCGACTACGACACCGCCAAGAACCCGCTCGAACTCTCGCCGCTGGTGGTGCCGCTGGTCGAGCGCGTCAAGCGACTCTGCACCGGCCTGCGGCACGCGGACAGTGTCACGATCGACTTCCACAAGATGGGCCGGGGGCACTACCCGAGTTCGGCGTTCATCGTCAACCGCAAGGACGACTTGCAGTACCTCGCCCGCTCGGTCAGTGACACGCCGTACTTCTCCGACGCCGACGTGCGCCGCGACCCGGCGATGTTCACCCTCGAAACCTCGCGGCCGGGGTTGGGGCCGTACACCGTCATGGCGTCGCTCAACGGCATCGGCCTGCAAGGCTGGCAAATGCTCGTCGCCCGGTCGCTGGAGCTGGCGCAGCTGCTCAAGGACCGGCTCGACGAGTTGCCGTACTGCAAGGTCCTCAACCGCGACGCGGTCGGGGCGAATGTGTGCTTCTGGGTGCTGCCGAAGGGCCGCGACGCCAAGGCGATTTTCGCCGCGCTCGAGGCCGGCACGCTCCCGCCTGAGGACGCGGCACGCACGTTCGCCGAGGTCCGCCGGCTCTTCGGCAAGCGCGAGCGGGCGATGGACCCAGCGACCGACGCCCGGCTGAGTTTGACCACGAGCGTCGGCTACCGGCCGCACGGCCACGACCTGCCGGCGTGGAAGGCGGTCTTCTTCAACCCCAAGACGGACGAGAAGATCGTCGAGCGCTTGCTGGCGAGCTTGGAGGAAACTGCTTGACGCCGGGCGGGGCTTCGACTAAAGTGTTGTGAGACGGTGTCTCAATAAGCCCGCCCGGTTTCTCGTCACGGATTCGCTCACGGCTCAGGTGCCTGGATGCTCTTCCCGTTGGACATGATGCGCTCCGGCGAGGTCGCCGAGGTCGCGGAGATCAGCGGCGACCCCGGTTGGGTCGGCCGGCTGGCGGAACTCGGCCTGCGCGCGGGCTGTCGCCTGAAGGTGCTGCAACCCGGCTCGCCGTGCCTGCTCGAAGTTGCCGACTGCAAGCTCTGCCTGCGTGGCGGCGACGCCTGCCAAATCCTCGTCCGCCCCGTGTCGTAGCCGTGGCCACCCTCAACGAGTTACGGCCCGGCGAGTCGGCCCGTGTCGTGTCCCTCGCGGGGACGCCGTCGCTGATCCAGCGGCTCGCCGAACTCGGACTGTTCGAGGGCGAGACGCTCACCGTGGTCGCCCTGGCCCCGCTCGGCGACCCCATCGAAGTCCACCTCGGCAACACCCGCCTGACCCTCCGCCAGCAGGAAGCCGCGACCGTCACGGTCGAGCCGCTGTAACTCCCTCGATCGAGCCGCCATGCCCCCCGCGCACCTCCGAGTCGCTCTGGTCGGGAACCCCAACGCGGGGAAATCGACCTTATTTAATGCTCTATCGGGCCTACGGCAGCACGTCGGCAACTACCCCGGCGTCACCGTCGAGATGAAGAAGGGCCGCTTCAGTTTCCACGGCATCGACTTCACGCTGATCGACTTGCCGGGCACCTACAGCCTCGCCCCCCGTAGCCCCGACGAGATGGTCGCCGTCGATCTGCTGCTCGGCCGCCGCCCCGAGGAAGCCGCGCCGGACTTGATCCTCGCGGTGATCGACGCCTCGAACGTCGATCGGCACCTGTACCTCACCACGCAGTTGATGGAACTCGGCCTGCCGATGGTGGTCGCGGTGACGATGACCGACACCGCCGCGGCGCAAGGCATCGCCCTCGACGCCGACAAACTCGCGGCGGCGTTGGCGGTGCCGGTCGTCCCCGTGCTGGCGAGCCGCGGCGTCGGCATGGACGCGCTTCGCGCGGCGCTGTGCCGCGGCGGCCGCGTTCCGGTGCCGCCGAAGTTCCCCGACGCGGTGACGGGCGAACTCGACGCGCTGGTCGCGGCGTACCCGCTCGTGCCGCGCTTCCTGGTGCAGCGCTTGCTCTTCGACGTGGGCGGGCACATCGAGACCTGGCTGACGCAGACGCAACCGGCGACGCTGCCGGCGGAGCTGACGGCGGCCCGCCAGCGCCTCGCGGCGGCGGGGTGCGCCGTGTCCGGCGTCGAGGCCCGCACCCGCTACGGCTGGATCCGCCACGCGACCGCGGGGGCCGTCACCAAGCCCGCGACGCGGCTGACGACGCGCACCGACCGCATCGACCGCGTGCTGACGCACAAGCTCTGGGGCACGCTGGCGTTCCTGGCGGTGATGTTCCTGGTGTTCCAGTCGATCTTCGTCTGGGCCAAGCCGTTCATGGACGCCATCGACTCAGGCCGTAGTCTCGTCGGCGACCTGATCACGGCGAACATGGCGGCCGGCACCCTGCGGTCGCTGCTGGTCGAGGGGGTCGTCAAGGGCGTCGGCAGCGTGCTGGTGTTCCTGCCGCAAATCCTGATCCTGTTCGCGTTCATCGCCGTGCTCGAGGACTGCGGCTACATGGCCCGCGCGGCGTTCCTGATGGACAAGGTCATGAGCCGCTGCGGCCTCAACGGCAAGTCGTTCATCCCGCTGCTGTCGTCGGTGGCGTGCGCGGTCCCGGCGATCCTCTCGACGCGCGTCATCGAGAACCGTCGCGACCGACTCGCCACGATCGTCGTCGCCCCGCTGATGAGTTGCTCCGCCCGATTACCCGTGTACGCCCTGTTCATCGGCTCGTTCCTGCGCGACGGCTACCCCTGGTGGCTGCCGGGTGTCACGCTGTTCGGCATGTACCTCATCGGCTTCCTCGTCGCCCCGCTCGTGGCCCTGCTGTTGAAGCGCACGCTGCTACGCGGCGAAACGCCGCTGTTCGTCATGGAGCTGCCGGCGTATAAGCTGCCGACGCTGAAAACCGTGCTATTTCGCGTGTACGACGCGGGGTCGGCGTTCGTGAAGCGGGCCGGCACGATCATCCTGGCGTCGATGGTCCTGATCTGGGCGTCGCTCTACTTCCCGTCGCACGACGCGGCCGGCGTCAGCTACCCCGACCGCATCGAGGCGCTCGAAGCCGACGACGCGCCCGAAGGTGCGAAGGTCGAGGCGGGACGACTGCAGGGCGAGTGGAAGCGCAACAGTTACCTCGGCCGCGTCGGGCGGGGGCTGGAGCCGGCGTTCGCGCCGCTGGGTTGGGACTGGAAGATCGGCGTCGCGGCGCTGGCGAGCTTCCCGGCTCGCGAGGTCATGGTCGGGACGTTCGGCATCCTGTACGACGTGGGCGAAGTCGATTCTAAGGAGGTCGATAACCCCGACGACGAGAAGGCCGCGAGTCTCAAGGCGACGTTGCGCAAGGAGTGGGCCGACGACCCGATCCGCGGCAAGTACGGCGTGAGTGTCGCCCTGTCGGTGATGGTGTTCATCGCCCTGTGTTGCCAGTGCGCCTCCACACTCGCGGTAATCCGCCGCGAGACGCGGTCGTGGGCGTGGCCGGCGTTCACGTTCACCTACATGACCCTGCTGGCGTACCTCGGCGGCCTCGTGACTTTCCAACTCGGCCGCGTCCTGACCGACGCACTCGGGGGCTAACGCGATGCAAACGCTCATCACTGCTGGGATCATTGTGCTGGCGACCGGCTACGTCGGCCGAGCGATGCTGCGAACGCTGCGGAGCGCGCTGGGCACCGGCGGCGGTTGCGCGAGCGGCTGCGGCAAGTGCTCCGCGTCGGCCGCGGTGACGCCGGAGTCGGAGCGGCGGGTGGCGCTGCCGCTGGCGAAGTGACCGGCGAGCCGGAAGCGTCAGCGCCCGGAGTTCTTGGCGTTCGGAACTCCGGGCGCTGACGCTTTCCGGCTCGCCGGTCACTTCGCCAGCGGCCTCACGAACTCGACGGTCGCCGTCAGCGCCACACGGTTGCGCTCGCGGCTCACGCGCACCTCGACGCTCTTGCCCGCCTCCAGCACCGGCAACAGGTTGCCCAATTCTCGCTCGATCTCGGCGACCGGCCGGCCCTCGTATCCTGCCAGGAACTTCGCCACGGTCACCCGGTGGTCGCGTAAGTAGGCGTGGCAGTCGCTCAGGGAGACGCGCAGCAGTGGGCGGTTTTCGACCGCCCGTGTCGAGGGAACCACGCGCACGTCCGGGCGGCTGGTCACGACGGCGTAGCCGAACTCGGCGGCAACGCGGTACGACGGGGCAAAGCCGGCCGGGAAGCCGCGCGGGTTCTCGGCGGTGAGGCCGTCGGCGGACGGCCGCAGCGTCACCTGGTCGGCGTGCTTGCGGTTGTGGTCGATTCGCCACAAGTGGGCGAGCGTGTCGAGGCCCTGGCGCAGCGGCGGGGCGAGCCGCTTGGCGTCAGCAGCAGTCGGGCCGAGCCGCACGGCGAGAGCCGCTTCGAGGGTCGCGGCGGTGGCACTAGGCCGCACCCAGAGCGCGACCTCGGGGCCGAGTTGGTCGATCAGAATGGGCAAGTCGTCGCGGCCGACGGCGGGGCCGACGGCCTCGTCAAGTTGCTTGCGCAGCGCGGTGCCGGCGTCGGGCAGGAACGGCGACGCCACGTCGAGGAGCGTGCGCAAGTTGAAGTCGCCGTGGACGGCCACGAGGGCGTCGGCCGGCGCGACGACCCCCGGTGACGGGTTGGCGGGGGGCGTGAGTAGGCGCTGCCACTCCGGCGGCAGGCGGGCGTCGTCCACGTCGAGGGCGACGCGCAGGGTCAGGTTCTCCCCGGCCGCGGCGCTCAAGGCGAGGCCGTCGAGCGCGGCCCAGACTTTGCCGAGCTGCTTGTGGTACGCCTTGTCACTGGCGTCGGGGCCGTTGGCGGTGCGGGCGGCCCACGAGGCGTCGAGGGCGCGCGGGTTGAACAGCGCGACGAGCGGGCTGCGGCCGTCGTCGGCGGCGAGCCACCTCGGCAGCGGCCCGTCGCCCGGCGACGCCAACTTCGTCAGGACCGCGTGCAGGGTTGCCTCGCGGTTGGTCAGCACGAACAGCCCGCGGTGGAAGGCGTAGAACTCGCGGCCCTTGCTCGCCTTCTCGCGGACGGTGTAGGGCAGCCCGGCGTGCTCGGCCGGCCGCACCGCGGTGACCTCGCCGGCCGCCTGCTGGAACTTCGTCACCCGGCCCACGAGGCGCTCGAGCGCGGCCGGGTCGCGCGGCCGCACGAGCATTGTGCCGGTGTCGGTCTCGGGCTTACCGGGGTCGCCGGGCTGGAAGGCGAACACGACCGCCTCGCCGAAGATGTCGTCGCGCAACTCGTCGGCCGTGACGCCGAGTTGCGCCGTCACGAAGTCGCGCACGGCGACGAGCTTCTCGGCCTCCTTGGGGTCGAGGAACTGCTTGACGAGCGGCGAGGTGCTCAGCCACGCCGCCATCGGCGACTCGCCCAGGGCCTTCAACTGCGGCCCCAAGTTGCGCACCACGAACACGACGGCCGCGTCCGGCGGCACGAGCGGCTTCAGCGGCGCGACGGGGTCGGCCGCGAACGCCGGCACGCCGAGGGCGAGCGCGACAAGGACGACAAGGCGGCGGGTCATCGGGTGCCCTCCGGGTCGGCCGCCGCGAGTTGCCGCACGTCCTTGAGGAAGAAGCTCACGGCCCGGCGGGTCGTGTCGGTCAGCGGGTCGAGCATCGCCACCGACGCCGACGGCACCGCCACTTCAACCATGGGGGGAGGAGGTTCGACCGGCTCCGCCATGCCGGCGATCAGGTTCCGCGTCGGGGCCAGCGCCGCTTCCCCGGCGCGCTGCGTCACGCTGGCGAGGGCGTCGCGCACGTCGCCGATCGGGTCAGCCGGCGTGACCAACAGCGGGGCGACCGGCGTCACCTCCACGAGTTCGACGAGTTCGATCTTGGGGCGGGGAAGCAAGCCGTCCGCCGTCAGGCCGACGGCGACCAGCAGTGCCGCCGCGACGCCGACCCGGCCGGCCCAGTGCTGACGTTGCCGCTGCCGGCGGTCCCGGACAACGGCGACGAACGCGCGGTCGGCGAAGCCAGTCGGCGCGGCCACCGGCTCGGCCCGCAGCGACGCGATCAGGCGGCAGGCGGGGCAGGGGCGTTCACGGCAGTCGGGGCAGGGCGGGGTCATCGGGTCGCCGGGGGGGTGGGGGGTTCGGGCGGGGGTACGTGGCCGAGGCGTTGCAGTTCGCCCAACACTTGCTGCCGCGCCCGGTGCAGCCAGGTCTTCACGGTGCCGACCGGCCGGCCCACCGCCACCGCGATCTCGTCGTAAGGCAACGCCTGCTCGTGGTACAGTAAAAAGACCTCGCGGTACTCCGCCCGCAAGGCGTCGATCACGCCTTGCAAGGCCGCCGTCAACTCGCCGGCCGGGGCGTCGGGCGCGCGGGCCGGCACGTCGTTGAGGAACTCCGTCGGCTCCGGCAACTTCGCCCGCTTGCCGAGCCAAGTCCGGCAGCGGTTCACCGTGATGCTCAACACCCACGGCTTCAGCGGCCGCGTCGAGTCCCACGTCTTCAGCGAGCGGAAGACGCGCAGGAAGACCTCTTGCGCCACGTCCTCCGCGTCGTGCCGGTGCCGCAGCATCTTCAAGCTGACGGCGAACACGTCGCCCTCGAAGCGGGCGATCAGTTCGCGGGTCGCCTCGGGTTCGCCACGGAGGCAGCGCCCGGCGAGTTCCTCATCGCTGAACACGCCGACCCCCTTGCCCGTGACTACTCGTGAGCGCGGGGGAAAGTTTCATGACGGGTGTTCGGCGTGCGCGGAGCGACATTGCCGGCAAGCGGGGGACGAAAGTCCCCCGAGTGCGCCCCGTGGCGAGGAGTGTCAAGATCATGGCGATACTGGGGGGACTTACGCCCCCCGCTCGCCAGGCGTCCGTCACCGGTCACCGTCCGAAACCCTGGAGGGAGATCACCAACAGCCCGAGCAGTTGGATCCCGACGCCGACCAACTGAAGGAGCAGTGGACGCTTCAAGGCGGCGAAGCGCGTCACCGTGTAGTAGAGTGCGTAGAACGGCATGAACATACACATCAGGCCCTCCGTCGGGCTTTCCCGAAACGCCTCGACGTAGAACCACATCGCGCCCGCGAGCGCCACCGCCCATCCCCCGAGGATCAGCAGCACCGCCACCGCCCAATGGATCAGCGACAGCACGAGCAGCGACGCCGTCAGCACCCCCACGCCGAGCAACGCCCCCTGGAAGCCTAAGTACCACGCCGACGGTTCTCGATCCGCCTTCCGGGAACGCTTCCGCCGCCGCCCCGGCGACTTCGGACGCCGAACCCGCTCCTCGAACTCGTCGTCCTCCTCCCGATCGAGCGGGCTACTTTCTGCCGGGGCGACGACCACTCGCAGGCGGGCGGCGACCGGCCTGACGGGCGGGGGGGGCGGAGCCGGCGGTGGCGCGGCCGGGATCAGGAACCGCTCCCGGCAGGCGGGGCAGGTACCTTCCGTCCCCGCCCGCGCGTCGGGGACGGCGAGGGTCTTGTCGCAGCCGGGGCAGATCAGTCGGAGCATGTCTCTAACGTAGCCACTTGGGACCGAACGACCCGACTTAGTCGTGGCGGGACATCGGAGAAGGCCTTAAGTCGCGGAAGCAAATCACGCCCAGCCGTGTGCCGCACCACTTGGTTCGGCGGACCCTGCTCATCCCCACCGCTCGCCCCCCTTGAACAACTCGAAGCTGTCCGTGCCATCCCCGGCCGTAAAGATGAGGCCATAGGGGCACAGCTCGACGCTGTGGCCTGGCACTTTGGCGTTGCCGATCAGCACGACCTCGCCGTTCTCGCCGGAGGCCAAGTCAATTTCGCTGGCCCACGGCTCGACGACTACGACAAGGTTCGCCTTCCCGCGATTGCGAATCGGGATGCGGACGCGATGCATCACCCCGCCGCCCTCCTGCCGCCGAACTCGCGACCGGACGGAACCGGTTTTGCCCCACAACGCCCTATTCTGGCAGACTCTTGCGATACAGAAACGGGCGAACGGGATAGTCCTTCAGAGCCGCGAACTGTACTTCTTCACCGACTTGCCGAACACGGCTTTGCGGGCCGGCGGCGGGGCTTCCGGCTCCGCGCCGTGGGCCGGGCGCTCGCGGACCTTGCGGGTGACGTGGGCCTCGAAGCCGTCGATGCGGTCCTCGTCGATCAGCTTGTTGATCGTCATCTCGATGTCCGTCAGATGCCCGCCTTGCTCCGGCGTCACGAAAGCGATCGCGACCCCGTCGCGGCCGATGCGGCCGGTGCGGCCGATGCGGTGGACGTAGTTCTCGATGTCCATCGGCAGGTCGTAGTTGATGACGTGCGAGATGCCCGACACGTCGATGCCGCGGCTCGCCACGTCGGTCGCGATCATGAACTTCAATTTGCCGCTGCGGAAGTCGCCCATGATCTTCTCGCGCTGCTTCTGCGGCAAGTCGCCGTGGATGGCCGCGACGCTGGCGAGCGATCGCGACATCTTCTTGTGCAGATTGTCCGCCCAGCGCTTGCGCTCGACGAAGATCAGGCACTGCCGGGGCTGCTCGCGCTCGATGACCTTCAGCAGCAACTCGAACTTGCGCTCGTCATCGACGGTTATGAAAGCCTGGCGAATCTTATCGACGGTCACGACCTTGGGGGTCATGTTCATGTGGATCGGGTCGCGCATGTAGCGCGACACGAGCTTCTTGATCGGCTCCGGCACCGTCGCCGACATGAGGAGCGTCTGGCGCGACTCGGGGCAGCGGCGCAGGATGCGCTCGATGTCGGGGCGGAAGCCGATGTCGAGCATGCGGTCGGCCTCGTCGAGCACGACGTACTTGACGTGGTCGAGGTTCAGCGTGCCGCGGCGCAAGTGGTCGAGCATCCGGCCGGGGGTGCCGACGACGAGGTCGCAGCCGCGACCGAGCAGGTCGAGTTGCTTGCCCATGCCGGCCCCGCCGTACACCGGCACCGTGCGGAACAGCTTGCTTGGCGCGAGCTTGATCCCCTCGCCGGCGACCTGCATGGCGAGTTCGCGTGTCGGGCACATGACGACCGCGATCGGCCCTTTGAGCTTGTGCGGCCGCCAGCGGTTCATGAACGGCAGCAGGAACGCGGCGGTCTTGCCGGTGCCGGTCTGGGCCTGGCCGATCACGTCCTGGCCGCGCATGGCGACCGGGATCACGGCCGCTTGGACGGGGGTGGCGTGGGTGTAACCGGCCTGGCGGATGGCGTCCATCAGCGGGCGGTTGAGCTTCATGTCGGCGTAGAGCGTCAGCGGCTCGTCGTCGGCGGGCGACATCTCGGCGATGGGGGCTTCCGGCGCTTCGTCGGTGTCGGAACTCTCGTCGCCCTCTTCGCCGTTGGGGGCGTCCGCGTCGTCTTCGGCGGGGAAGCCGAGCGTGTCGTCGTCTTGGTCAGCGTTGGGGGGAATAGCCTCGGACTCCATAATGTCTCAAATCTTGGCCAGGGTGTGCAGTAGCCTCAACAGTTGATATAAGCGCCTCGGACCGCGAAGTCTAGACCCCCGCCGCCATGAACCCAAGAGTCCTCGACGAGCCGGCGACAGTCCCCGAAGCACAACTCCTGACCACTCAACGCCCGACGGAAATTTCAGGGCGACAGTTGTTCCGAGTGAAACGTGTCGCTATGATAATCGAGTTCTTGCCACAGATGGGGTGGCGGTGACTCACTCAGCCGACTCGGGCGACCGATTGCGAAAGATTCGGTGCCGGTGACGCCATTTCTATGATGTGGACGCACAGGGCCGAACCACGTGAGGTTTCTCCCGATGGCTAAAGTGCCGCAGCCTGAGCCGCCCTCGGACCCGGACCCGAACCTGACCCTCGCCTCCGCGGGCCAGGCCGTCCTCCCCGACTTGATGGACTGGTGGGAGGCCGGGGCGACGGGGACTTTCGAGCGAGGCGGGCCGACGGACGACTCCGGGGGCAGCTCCGACGGCGACTCCGGGGGCGACCGCCCGGCGACGGCCCCCGCCGACCCGCCCGCTGCGCTCGACCCGGCGGGGCGGTACGCCGTCCGCGACGAGATTGGCCGGGGCGGCATGGGGGCCGTCCACGCGGGGTGGGACCGCCAACTCCAGCGCGAGATCGCCGTCAAAGTCTTGCTGCGCGAGCACGTGGGCCGGCCCGAGGTCGTGCGCCGCTTCCTGGACGAGGCCCGCATCACCAGCCGGCTGTCGCACCCCGGCGTCGTCGCGGTCCACGAACTCGGCTGGTCGCCCGACGGCCGGCCGTACTTCGTGATGAAGTTGGTGCGCGGCCAGACCCTGGCGCAGCTCCTCAACGGCCGCGGGGACGCGGCGGGCGACTTGCCGCAGTTCTTGGCGATCTTCCTCCAGGTCTGCCAGGCGGTCGCCTACGCCCACAGCCAGGGGGTGATCCACCGCGACCTGAAGCCGGCGAACATCATGGTCGGGGCGTTCGGGGCGGTCAAGGTCATGGACTGGGGGCTCGCCAAGGTGCTGGGCGAGGGCGGCCCGGATGTCGGCGGTGACGACCCCGCCGCGACCCCGGCCGGCGTGATCCACCCGGCCGTGACAATGGCGGGGACGGTGTTCGGGACGCCGGCGTACCTCGCGCCGGAGCAAGCCCGCGGCGAGACCGACCGCATCGACCGGCGGGCCGACGTGTTCGGGCTGGGCAGCATCTTGTGCGAGATCCTCACCGGGCAGCCGCCCTACGCCGGGGCCGACGGCCGGGAGACGTACCGCCGGGCCGCCGCGGCCGAGACCGCCGCGGCGGTCGCCCGCCTCGACGCCTGCCGCGCCCCCCTCGACCCGGTCGTCTTGGCGAAGTGGTGCCTGTCGGCCGACCCCCGCGACCGGCCGCCCGACGCCTCGGGCGTCGTCGAGGTGATGACGGCCCACTTCCAGGGCGACCGGCGGCGGGCCG
Organism: Fimbriiglobus sp.; assembly: GCA_043744775.1. Lineage (GTDB taxonomy): Bacteria > Planctomycetota > Planctomycetia > Gemmatales > Gemmataceae > Fimbriiglobus. Next base: position 19,034 of record JAYTUC010000172.1, read on the forward strand.
AGCGCGACCTGGTGCAGTTCTTCGACCTGTCGCTCGACCTGTTCTGCATCGCCGGGGCGGACGGCTACTTCCGCCGGGTCAACGGCAACTTCCAGCGGCTCCTCGGGTACACCGACGAGGAAATGACTTCGCGGCCGTTCCTCGACTTCGTCCACCCGGACGACCGCGGCAAGACCGACGGCCAGACCGAGCAGTTGGCGGTCGGCGAGCCGTGCGTCCAGTTCGTCAACCGCTACCGGCACGCCGACGGCCACTACCTCTGGTTCGAGTGGAGCGCCCAGGCCGTGCCCGAGGAGCGGGCTACCTACGCCGTCGCGCGCGACGTGACGGACCGGGTGACCCTGGAGGAGGCCCACCGCCCCGGCGAGCGGGCGCGGCTGCACCTGGAGTCGGCCGTCAACTCGGCCGACCTGGCGATCCACTCGACCGGGCTCGACGGCACCGTCGTGAGTTGGAACCCCGGCGCGGAGCACCTCTACGGCTACCGCGCCGACGAAGTCGTCGGCCAACCCCAGCCGCGGCTCTACCCGGCGGGCCGCGAGGCGGAGGAGTCGGACGCCCTGGACCGCCTGCGCCGCGGCGGGCAGGTCGAGCACTTCGAGACGACCCGCCTCCGCCGCGACGGCACCGAGGTCCCGGTCTCGCTCACCGTCTCGTGCGTGCGCGACGAGGCCGGGGCCGTCGTCGGCACCTCGCAGGTCGCCCGCGAGATCGGCCGCCGCCCGCAATCCGGGGGCTGAGGCTCCGCCGCAGGCGCGGCGAGCGGCGGACGTGAGTCCGCTGTTCCAGCCCGGAATGGGGGTGACAGCCGAGTGCTAGCGCCGGAACTTCCCACAGCTTGTGACACCCATGCCAGGGGGAAACAGCGGACTCACGTCCGCCGCTCGCCGGGAGTTACGACAGTAGCATTTCGAGGTCCTCGCGCTTCAGGTCGGCGATGAGCCGGCCGTCGCCGCCGAGGATCGCGTCGGCGAGTTCCCGCTTGCTCGCCTGCAACGCCAGGACCTTCTCCTCGACCGTGTCGCGCGCGATCAGCCGGTAGGCGAACACCGGCTTCGTCTGGCCGATGCGGTGGCTGCGGTCGATCGCCTGGGCCTCGACCGCCGGGTTCCACCACGGGTCGAGCAGGAACACGTACTCCGCCGCGGTCAGGTTCAGCCCCACGCCGCCGGCTTTGAGGCTCACCAGGAACAGCCGGCATTCGGGGTCGGTCTGGAAGCGCTCGACGCGGGCGGCCCGGTCGCGGGTGCGGCCGTCGAGGTACTCGTAGGGCACGCCCAGCTTGTCGAGCCGCGCGCGGACGATCGCCAGGAGCGACGTGAACTGCGAGAAGACGAGCGCCTTGCGGCCGCCCTCCGCGAGTTCCTGCAATTGCGGCAGCAGCACGTCGAGCTTGGCACTGCCCTCGGGCACGCGAACCTTGTCGATCAGGCCGGGGTGGCACGCCGCCTGCCGCAGACGCAGCAGCGCCTCGATGACGAGGATTTTCGACTTCGCCAGCCCCGCGGCATCGACGTGGCCCAGCAGCGAGTCGCGGTAGTGCTCGCGCAACTCGTCGTACTGCTTGCGCTGCGACGGCCCCAAGTCGCAGTAAACCGTCTGCTCGGTCTTGAGCGGCAAGTCCTTGGCGACCTGGTCTTTCGTCCGCCGCAGGATGAACGGCTTGAGGGCGTGCGCCAACACCGCCCGCGCCTCGGGGTCGGGGCTGCTCAGGGCCGCGCCGCCGAACAGCGCGACGCGGCCGAGCATGCCGGGGTTCAGGAAGTCGAACAGCGTCGCCAACTCGCCCAGGTGGTTCTCGATCGGCGTGCCGCTCATGGCGAGCCGGTGGTCGGCCCGCACCAGCCGCACCGCCTTGGCCGTCTCGGTCGTCGCGTTCTTGGCCGCCTGCGACTCGTCGAGGATGCAGGTGTCGAAGGTCAGCCCCGTGAACGCCTCGGCGTCGTTGCGCAGGGTGCCGTAGGTCGTCAGCACGAGGTCGTGGCCCTTGAAAGTCGCCCCCGTGCGGTCTCGGCCGGTGCCGGTGTGGTCGAGCACCTTGAGCCTCGGGGCGAACTTGGCCGCCTCGCCCTTCCAGTTGAAGATCAGCGACCGCGGCACGACTACCAGCGACGGCTTGGCCTTCTTGCCGGTCGGCAGGCCGGCCAGGTGCGCGAGCACTTGCACCGTCTTGCCGAGGCCCATGTCGTCGGCCAGGCAGCCGCCGAAGCCGAAGCGCCGCAGGAAGCCCAGCCAGCCGAGGCCCTCGCGCTGGTACTCGCGCAACTCGCCGACGAAGCCCGCCGGCGGGTCGATCGCCGCGACGCCGCGGAACTTCGCCAACTCGTCGCGGGCGCGGCCGAACTGCGCGTCGAAGGTCACCTCCGGCCGCGACGCCAGCAGCGCGTCGAGCACGCCGGCTTGCGCCCGCGAGAAGCGCACCGCGTCGCCCTCGACGGTGCCCAACTGCGCGATCAGCCCGTGCCTCTTGAGCCACTCGTCGGGCAGCATCCCGAGGCTGCCGTCGTCGAGCACCACGCTCGAATCGCCCCGCCGCAGGGCTTCGAGCAGCTTGGGAAAGGCGACGGCGTGGCCGTCGAAGTCCGCCGTGCCACTGAGGTCGAACCAGTCCTGCCCCGAACTCACGTTGAACTCGAACTTGCCGGCCTGGCGGTACAGGCTGCCGTCGGCCTCGACGCGCCAGCCGGCGGCGACCAACTCGCGCACCAGCCCCGGCAACTGCGCCGGACGGACCTCAAGCGTCTGCAAACTGCCGACGCCGTAAACCGGACGGACCCCCCGTCGGTGCAACTCCGCCTCCGCCTCGCGCTCCGCCGTGAGGTCGCGCAGTACGAGCTTGCGGCCCTCGGGCTGGAACACGCCGCGCGTCACCGGCTTCGCGGGCACGACCAGCCCGCCGTAGTCGAACGACAACTCGGCGGTGAGCGTCGGGCCGCCGCGGTTATCCTTCGACGCCTTGAGCACCAGCCTCGGCCGCGGGACGCCGGCCTCCTCGGTGACGCGCAGGGCGTCGGGCAGGTCGAGCCGCGGCAGCCGGGGCATCGCCACCAACTCGCCCAGCAGGTCGTCGGCCTTGTCCGCGGGCACCGCGATCGAGCCGACGCGCCGCAGGGTCGGCACCCACGAGAACGCCCCGCCGTCGTCGAGGCGGCCGAAGCGGTCGCCCCAAACGAGTAGCCCCGGCAGGATCAGCGACGGCCCCGACAGCGGCATCGACTCCTCGCCACGCCGCAGGCTCCCCGCCACGAGCCACTGCGCCCCGGACGACGCGACGCCGACGGCCAGTTCCCACGCCGGGTCGAGGTCGGCGGCGGCGTCCTCGAGCGCGAACGGCGGGTTGGCTTCGCGGCGAATCCGCACCCGGCCCGTGCCCGCCAACAGCGGCAACACCGCGTCGAGGAGCGGCCCCTCGAGGCGGTAGCGGGCCGCCCCGGTGCCGTAGTAGCGCGACGCGGAGTAGCCGTAACTGTCGCCGCGCTCGGCCCCGCCCATGATGGCCAAGAGTTGCCGGTCGGCCGCGTCGGCGGCCGCGTCGGTGTCGGCCGCCGAGAGGTACTGCGCCTTGGCCTTGCCCCAAACGCCGCCGCGCTTGCGGTCGCGGAAGTTGACCTCCACCACGAGCTTCTTGGCCGCCGCGCTGCCCGGCACGTCGAAGACATACAGCAACTCGCGCTCGCCCGCCCTGGCACTCGGGTTGCCACTCGGGGCGGCCGGGTGGGCCTCCCGGCGGAGTGCGGCGAGTTGCTCCTGCCACGTCTCGGGCCGCGGCACGCCGCGCAGGCCCGTCGGCGTGGCGGTCGGCCGAGGTCGGCGCGAGCGGTCGTACTCGTCGTCGTCGAATTCGGGGTCGTCGAGGACGAGACGCAGCGGCCCGGACGACGCGGCCCCCGAGGCGAAGCCGCGGGCCTCGGCGGCCAAGACCGTGGCCCAGACGTGCTTGCACGCGGCCCCGTACTCGAAGCCGTAGGGGCAACTGCACGAGGCGTGGACCTCGCGGCCCTCGACCGTCAGCTCCACGTCGTAGCGGGCCGAGCCGCGCACCGTGGCGACGCAGACCGCCGCACTCAGCGTGAGGACGTTGACGGCCCCGGCGCGGTAGTAAGCGCGGCCGCGCTCGCGGATCGATTCGGCCACGGCGGCGGCGAGGGAAGTACTCAGTGTCATGACGCGATTCTAGCGGAACCGCCCACGCGGATGCGACTCCCGCGTCCAGACCGGGGCCGAAGGCACCCGCCAATCGAAGTCAGTGAGATTTCAAAGAATCCGAAATTTGCCCTTGCATTCGGCCCCACTCGTCCGTCAAATGAGTCCTAGGAAGTCTGCCCGAACGGACTTCGGTGTGCCGGCCCCCAGCCCGGCGGTTCCCCGACCCCGGAGCGAGGCGAATCATGGCCGAAAGCCAGCAACACAAACTCGACCGCGTCCGCCCGCCGCGGGTGCAGATTACCTACGACGTCGAGACCAACGGCGCGATGGAGAAGAAGGAGCTGCCGTTCGTCGTCGGCATCATGGCCGAACTGTCCGGGCACCGGCCCGAGGCGGAGCTCGGCAAGCTCACCGACCGGAAATTCGAGTCGATCGACCGCGACAACTTCGACGCCAAGCTCGCCAACGCCGCCCCGACGCTGAGCCTGACCGTGGACAACACGCTCTCCGGCGACGGCTCGCGCATGAAGGCGGCCCTGGCGTTCAAGTCGCTGGATGACTTCGCCCCGGCGGCCGTCGCCCGGCAAATCCCCGCGCTCAAGGAACTCCTCGACATGCGCGGCCGGCTCGACCAAATCCTGGCGAGCCTGCAGACCAACACGCAGCTCGACGACATCCTCCAGCAGGTCCTGGCCAGCACCGACAAGGTGCAACTGCTAGCGTCCGAGATGGGCATCACCCCGACCCCGCCGTCCCCCCCCGAGGGCAAGTAAGCCATGGCCGAGACCCTCACCGCCGCGGGCCAGTCCGCGGCCGCCACGACGACCGAGTCCTCGGGCAGCCTGCTCGACCAGGTCCTCGCGACGACCAAGCCGAAGGACGACGCGCAGAAGGCCCGCAACAAGGAGTTCATCGAGGCGCTCGTGCGCTCCGCGATGGAGGCCCAGCCGGGCAGCGTCATTTCCGGCGACGTGGAGCGGACCATCCAGGCCTGGAAGGCCGAGATCGACCGCAAGCTCTCCGCGCAGCTCAACGAGGTGATGCACGCGCCGGAGTTCCAGAAGCTCGAGGGCACCTGGCGCGGCCTGAAGTACCTCGTCAGCGAGAGCGAGACCGGCCAGACGCTCAAGCTCAAGGTGCTCAACGTCACGAAGAAGACCCTCGCCAAGGACTTCGAGCGGGCCACCGAGTTCGACCAGAGCACGCTGTTCAAGAAGGTCTACGAGGCCGAGTACGGCCAGATCGGCGGCCACCCCTTCGGGATGCTGCTGGGCGACTACAACTTCGACGGCAAGTCCGCGTCGGACGTGTCGCTGCTCCAGAGCCTCTCGGGGGTCGCCGCCTCGGCCCACGCCCCGTTCATCTCCGCGGCCGGCGCGGAGATGTTCAGCCTGGAGTCGTTCACGGAAATCAACGCGCCGCGCGACCTGGCGAAGATCTTCGAGGGGGTCGATTACGCCGCCTGGAAGAGCTTCCGCGAGACCGAAGACTCCCGGTACGTCACGCTGACGATGCCGCGCGTGCTGGGCCGGCTGCCTTACGGGCAGGGGGCGACCGACAAGCCGGTCGAGGAGTTCAACTACAACGAGGCGATCGACGGCACCGACCACAACAAGTACCTGTGGATGAACTCGGCGTGGGCGCTGGCGGCCCGCATGACCAACGCGTTCTCGATGGACGGCTGGTTCATGCGCAGCCGCGGCGTCGAGGGCGGCGGGCAGGTCATGAACCTGCCGCTGCACGTCTTCAACGACGCCGGCGGTAAGACGGCCAAGTGCCCGACCGAGTCGCTGATCCCCGACCGCCGCGAGGCGGAGTTGAGCGGCCTCGGCTTCCTGCCGCTGCTGCACTACAAGGACACCGACAAGGCCGTGTTCATCGGCAGTCAGTCGTCGCAGAAGCCCAAGACGTACTTCGACCCCGGCGCGAACGCCAACGCCGAACTCTCGACGAAGCTCAACTACATGCTCTGCGTGTCGCGCTTCGCCCACTACCTGAAGGTGATGGCCCGCGACAAGGTCGGGGCGTTCGCCGAGCGCGACACGATGGAGACGTGGTTGAACAACTGGATCAATAACTACATCCACCCCAGCCCGTCCACGGCGTCGCCCGAGGGGCTGGCCGCGCGGCCGCTTGCCGACGCCTCGATCGCCGTCACCGAAGTGAAGGGCAAGCCCGGCTACTACCAGGCGGTCGCGCACCTGCGGCCGCACTTCCAACTCGAAGGCCTGGCGACCTCGATGCGACTCGTCGCCGAGTTGCCGCAGAAGAAGTAGCGCCGCCGGTGGCTCCCCCGCACGGCGGGGGCCGCCACGGCGACGCGGACGGTTCCCACTCAGGTACCCCTCGGCCGCGGGACTGCCCCCGGCCGTTCGATACGCAGACAGTTCGGCGAAATCTCTCACACAGGAGTCGATCATGGCGCTAGACGCACACTTGGACCTGCAAAAGGGCGACATCGAGGGCGAGTCGAAAAACGCGGGCTTCGAGAAGCAAGTCCAGCTCATCTCGTGGAGCTGGGGTGCCTCGAACTCCGGCTCCAGCGTCACCGGGGGCGGCCTCGGCGGCGGCAAGTGCAGCTTCCAGGACTTCCACTTCACCATGCAGATGTCCAAGGCCTCGCCGAAGATCCTGCTGTTCTGCGCGACCGGCCAGGTCCTGAAGGAGGCGAAGCTGACCCTGCGCAAGGCCGGCGACAAGGCCAAGCAACAGGTCTTCCTCACGATCCTGTTCAAGGAACTGATGATCTCGTCGTACCAGACCGGCGGCACCGACCACGCGGGCCTGCCGGTCGAGCAACTCTCGCTCAACTACGCGTCGTACGACATGGAGTATTTCGAGCAAGGCCACGACGGCAAGGTCAAGACCGCCGGCAAGGGCGGCTACGACCTCAAGCTCAACAAGCCGATCGGCTAAGCGACCGGTTCGCCGCCCCGACCCCACTTGGGCCGGGGCGGCCCGTCCGCGCCTACAAGTCTGTCCCGAGCGGCGGTATCCGGCGATGAACGACTACCTGCCGACGGTGTTCGACCGCCTGACCGAACCCGACTTCCGCAACAACCAATGCCGCTTCACGTTCCAGGAGATGGAGGCGCGCGTCTTCCGCGACCTCGAAGACCTGCTGAACACCCGCCGCGCCGGCCCGGAAGTCTTCGCCCACCTGCCCGCCGTCGGGCGCTCGGTCGCCAACTTCGGCCTCCGGGACCTGAGCCACACCAACGCCGCCTCGCCCGAGGAGCGCCAGGGCTACGCCGACCACGTGCGCGACACCATCCGGGACTTCGACCCCCGCCTCACCGAGGTCGAGGTGTACGCCCGGCTGCCGGACGACGTGCGGCGGCTGCAGCCCGGCTCGTTCCGCATGTCGGCAATGTACTTCCGCATCACCGCGACGTTGCGGCTCGGCCCCGGCGTGGCGCAGCCGGTGGTGTTCGACACCCTGTTCGACGCCGGCGTGGGCCGCCACACCGTCTCGGCCGCGGGGGAGGGGGCGTGACCAACCGTGACCTCTGGCCCTACTACGACCGCGAGTTGCGCTTCCTGGAGGGCCAGGCGCGCGACTTCGGCCGCGAGTACCAGAAAGAGGCCGGCTACCTCGCGCTCGGCCCCAACGGCCGCAGCTCCGACCCGCACGTCGAGCGCATGATCCAGGCGTTCGCGCTCCTGGCGGCGCGCGTCCACCACAAGGTCGATGACGACTTCCCCGAGTTGACCGACGCACTGCTCGGCTTGCTGTACCCGCACTACCTCGCGCCACTGCCGTCGATGCTCATCGCGCAGTTCGTGCCGAACCCCGGCGCGGACCTCGCGAAGGGGCTGCCGATCCCCCGGCACACCGGCTTCCGCACGACCGCCGTGCAAGAAGTCGCGTGCGACTTCCGCACCGTCTACCCGACGCGGCTCTGGCCGGTCGAGGTGGCGTCGGCGCAATTCAAGGGGCCGCCGTACACCGACATCCGCGACCTGCTGCCGGAGTGGGGCGTCCCCGCGGGCGGGGCCAAGTCGCGCGTCACGCTCCAGTTGCGCCTGCCGGTCGGCGTGCCCTTCGAGTCGCTGGCCCTCGGCACCCCCGACCCCGACACGGGCGAGCCGGCGGCACTTCGCTTCTTCCTCGACGCCGACGGCCCGCTGACCGCGACCCTCTACGAGTTGCTGTTCAACAACGTCCGGGCGGTCGTGTTCCGCGCGCCGGGCACGCGCGACTTCGTGACGCTGACGCCCGACGAGGCGATCCGGCCGGTCGGCTTCGGCTGCGGCGGGCTGGGCAACGTCGCCGCGCTCGACGAGGGGGTTCTGCCTTACCCGCCCCACGTCTTCCCCGGCTACCGGCTGCTCACGGAGTTCTTCGCCTACCGCGACAAGTTCTGGTTCCTCGACCTCGCCGGCTGGGGCCGCGCCCGCCAGGCGGGGGTCCTGAAGCAGAACGCGCTCGAGGTCCACCTCTTCCTGAACCAGACCGTCAAGCCGGAGCAGGAGCAGGCGGTGAGCGCCGCGACGTTCCGCCTCGGCGCGGTGCCGATGGTCAACCTCTTCTCGAAGGGCAGCACCGAGGCGATCGACCTGTCGCGGCAGCGTTACGACTACCCGCTCGTGCCGGACAGCGACAAGCGGCACGGCTACGAGGTCTACTCCGTCGATCGGGTCTACCACCGGTCGCCGAGCAGCGTCGAGGTGGAGTACGAGCCGTTCTACGCGTTCCGCCACCAGGACCTCGACCGCAGTCGCCGCTACTGGATGGCTCGCCGCCGCCCGAGCCGCACGCCGCGCGACGCCGAGCGGCACCGCGACGAGGAGGCGGTCATGGACCGCGGCACGGAGGTCGAGTTGACCTTCGTCGATTGCGACTTCAACCCGCGCGCCCCCGCCGAGGGGCTGGCGCTGGCGTCGGTGACGTGCTGCAACCGCGAGCTGCCGGCGCGGCTGCGCGAGAACCCGGAGGCGTGGCGGCTCCAGCCGGTCGGCTTCGGCCTGCCGGCCGAGGTGCGCGTGCTGCGGCAGCCGACGCCGACCCTGCGGCCGCTGCAGAAGCGCCTCGACGCCAGCGCGCCCAAGATGGCGCACTGGCGCGTGGTGTCGCACCTCACGCTGAACCACCTGTCGCTGACCGACAAGGCCCGCGGCCGCGACGCGCTGACGGAGTACCTCGCGCTCTACGACTTCTCCGACGACCAGAACGCCGACTTCGCCGCGGTCGCGCTGCAGGTGCGCGAGGGGGTGCTGTCGATCGACTCGGCGCGGGACGTGGCGTTCGTGCCGGGCGAGATCGTCGGCGGCTACGCGCGGGGCCTGGAGGTCAAGCTCGAACTCGACGAGGAGAAGTTCGTCGGCGTCGGGGCGTTCCTGTTCGCGTCGGTGCTGGAGCGCTTCTTCGGGCTGGCGGTGACGATGAATTCCTTCACGCGGCTGACCTACTCGACGCGGCAGCGCCGGGTCGTCAAGGGCTGGCCGGCCCGCGCCGGCGAGCAGGCGTTGGTTTAACGCGGGGCGGGGTGCGCATGGCCGGGCGTCGGGCGATGACGGTGCTGGAGCGGCTCTTCGACGCCGAGCGGGCGTGCGAGTTCGAGCCGTTCGAGGCGGTGCGGCTGCTCGAACTGTTGGCCGACGAGGCCCGCCCGGCCGGGTCGCGCCCCGAGGCCGCCGGCGGGGGGCCGTCGCCGGTCGGCCCGCGGGGGGTCCTACTGTTCAAGTCGCACCTGACGCTCTCGTTCCAGCCGAGCCTGGTCGCCCAGATCCTGCCGCCGCGGCCCCTCGGCTGTGTCCTGGAGGACGCTCGCGTCTCGGGCCTCAGCCGGTCGGCCGCCGCCATCCGCCGCCGCTACGCCGGCCGCGCGACGCCGCTGCCGGTCATGGTGCAGAATTTCTTCGGCCTGTTCGGGGTGCACGGGGCGTTGCCGGTCGTCTACACGCGCAAGTTGCTCGACCTCGACGGCGACCCGACGCTCCGCGACCGCACGACGCGCACGGCCTTACGGGACTGGCTCGACCTGTTCACGAACCAGATGGCGGGGCTGCTCTACGAGGGCTGGGCGAAGTACCGGATGCCGGTCGGCTACCTGCGGTCGGCGCGGCGGGTGCCGCGCGGGGTCGCCCCGCCGCCGGACCGCGTCACGCAGGTGCTGTTCTCGGCGGTGGGGCTGGGGACGCCGGCGCTGCGCGGGCGGCTGCAGAGTTCGCCGCCCGGCCCGGAGGACGAGCCGCCGCCGCCGCTCGCGGCCCTCGACGACCGGGCCTTGTTGAGGTACGCCGGGGCGTTCGCGCGGGGCCGGCCGGGGGCGCACGAGTTGCGGGCGATCCTGGCCGACTACTTCCGCGTCGCGGTGCGGGTGGTGCCGCTCTCCGGGCAGTGGCTGAACCTCCCCGCGGACGCCCTGACGCGCTTCGACGGCCGCGCCGCGCTCGGCCGCAACGCGGTCGCCGGGGAGCGCGTCTGGGACGCGGGCAGTAAGTTCCGCCTGCGGATCGGGCCGCTGCGCTACCGCGAGTTCATCGGCTTCCTGCCGGACCCGACGCCGATCCCCGAGCGCAAGGGGGTCTACCTGCTGTCGCAGTTGACGCGGCTGTACGTCGGGGCGGAACTCGACTTCGAGATCCAACTGTTGCTGTCGAGCTTCGACGTGCCGGACTGCCGCATGGAGGACGTGCCGGCCGGCGAGTTGGGCCTGCGGCTGGGCTGGAACACCTGGCTGAAAGGCCCGGCGATGCCCGAGACGGTGGACGACATGCGCTTCGACGCCCCGTGCGAAACCGTCCTGCCGTTCGCGGGGTGAGGGTGACACGCGAAGAGCACCAGTCGCTGACGCTTCCGGCCCGCCTTTCGCCCGACCGCGTGGAACCGGGGGGCCTCCGCGCGCGTCTCTCTACCGGACTCTGTGCCCGACCCGTTGGAGCGAAGTTGTGACGCAAGCCCTGCGAACCGCCGCCCTGTTGGCCCTGGTCGCGGTATCCGCGAATTCGGCCCGCGCCGGCAAGCCGGTCGAGACCGCCGAAGCACTCGTGGCCGCCGTGCGGGACGGCGACGAGGGATCGACGGTCGAGGTCGCCGCCGGGACGTTCGAGCTGTCCGCGCCGCTCGAACCCAAGGCCCGGATGACGATCCGGGGGGCCGGCATCGACAAGACAATCGTCACCGGCGCGTCGGGCTGGAAGCCCTCGACGAAGACGCTGCCCGACCCGGAGATGACGACGAAGGGTATGGACACGAACGCCTTCTTGGTCCGGCTGAAGGACAAGGCCGCGGGCGTAACTGTCAGCGACATGACACTGCGCGGCCCGCAACTCCACGGGGCGATCTACGGGTGGGACAACGCCGGCCTGCACTTGCACCACCTCCGGATCCAGGAAACGCTCTGGGTCGGCGTGCGGACATTCGCGATGAAGGGGGCGAAGATTCACGACTGCGAGTTCGTGGACGCCGGCGGCCGCTGGGAGCGCGGCCAACCGGGCGTCAAGGGCGGCATCACCGGCGGGGCGATCTTCGCCATCTGGATGGCCGACAGCGAGATCGCGCACAACCGCTTCGTGCGGACCCGCGCGGGCAAGGCCGAGGAGTTCTACGGCATCAAGGTGCGCCAGGGCAAGCGCTGCCGCGTCCACCACAACACCATCGGGGCGAACTTCTCGATGGAGTTCCCCTTCGAGAACGACGAGGACGTGGAGATCGACCACAACGTCTGTTACGGCACGATTTCGATCCCCAAGCACGCGGGCGGGCCGGTGCCCAAGAGCGGCCGGACCTTCCACATCCACCACAACTGGTTCAAGGACAGCTACGCGATTGAGTTCGTCCGCAACGGCGTCGAGATCGACCACAACCTGTTCGACTTCGACACCACGAAGGACCACGGCAACCTGATCTCGGCGTTCGGCAACGCGCCGGCCAAAGGCCCGCTCAGCTTCCACAACAACCTCGTGAGCAACCCCGGCCGCGGCGTGATCTGGATGAACGAGCCGTTCGACAACCTCGAAGTCCGCAACAACCACGTCGTCGCCCGCGCCACGGCGACGCCGCGGCAGGAGGGGCTGTTCGGCTTCAACGCGAAGTGCGACTTCAAGACGATCTCGATCCGCGACAACCTCATCGAGTGCGAGGGCCAACCCCGGCCACTGTTGCGGGCCAAGGAGAGTTACCGGGCGGTCGTCGAGAACAACACGCTCACCAACGTCTCGGACAGCGACAAACTCGCGAACCCCAAGGCCGCGCGCCCGGTCGGCCTGGAGTCGCCGCTGAAGTTCGCGTGCGGGGTCCACGACGAGTTCACCGTCGATGGCTGGAAGGCCGGTCCGACGCCGAAGTAAGCAGGGCCGACGTGTAAGGGGCCGGCGGGTTTCGCGTGCCGGTGTCGCGGTGCAAAGCCACTGGGTGGGGCGTAGGCCGGGCACCCACGAGGGGTGCCCCTACAAGAACACGGCTGCGCCAGCCCCGCCGCAGGGGAACCCTCAGGCTTCGGCTCCGCCGCAGGCGAACCGTAGGGGCACCCCTCGTGGGTGCCTGGCAGCGACTGGCCGTCGCGGAGCCGGCGACGACCGCGTCAGCCCGATGAACTTTGCTTAGAACTGCCCCCGATCGCCGGGGGTCACGTCGGCTTGTATCGCACGACGACCACGACGCCGTCGTAGTCGATCTCTTGCAACTCGCCGAGCATCCACGCCTGCACGCGGTCGGCGCGGCCGCCGCCGGAGCCGGAGCCGATCAGTGGGAAGGCGATCGAGCGGTAGCCGCGCGACTTGGCGAGGGCCATCGCGCTGCGGACCGACTGACGCACCGACCACTCGGACGACCGCCAGACGAGATTGATGCCGGCGACGTGGAGAATTGCCTTGAAGGGGAGTTGGCCCGCGCCGGTCTCGACCGCGCCGCCGAGGGGGATCAGCCCGTACCGGCCGACTTCGCGGAAGGGGGCGGTGCCGGCGCGGCGCTTGATCGCGCGGGAGACGCCCTGCGGCAGCAGCAGCCACCACGGGATGAGGTTGCGGTTCCAGGCGTTGACGATGACTTCGACCGGCTGGTCGAGCAGGTCGCCCTCGACGACGCGGAGGTCCATCCGAATTCCCTCGGCCCGGTTCGCCGGGCTCAGTCGTAACAGATGCGAAGGGTCTTGTTATCGAAGATGTCATCCGAGGCGCACGCCGGGCAGCGGGGCCGGGCGCTGTACCGGAAGCGGCCGCCGCAGAGGCACTTGCCGGCCTTCTTCTCAACGGCCGCGCGGTACTGCCGCCGCGTGATCGGCTCCCCCTCGTAGGACTGCCCGTCGGACCCGTCCATCTCCGGCAGGATGTTGTTCATCCCCTTCAGGTAGCCCAGGTAGGCGTCCCGAACGTCTTCGTGCAGGACATCCGCGGTCTCGCTGCACTTGGTGCAGTGCAGGAGTTCTTGGAAGATTCCGCCACCCTCGGACACGACGAACGTGTGGCCGCAGGGTTTGCAAGTCGCCCCGTAACTCTGTCCCACGAGTGACCCTCCCGGTCGGATCCGTTTAAGCCGCGGTGGCGTTAGTACGTCAGCTCGAAGGCGATGGTCGCGCCGTGGGCGTAGAAGCCGTCGCGGTCGAGGGTCAGGCGGTTGCCCGGCTGGCCGCTCAGCGACCCGAACGCGCCGCTCACCGGCACCACCCGCTGGTTGACGATCTGGTCGAGCTGCTGGCCCGGCCGCGCCACGTTGTTGAGGTACAGGAACTGGTAGCCGACGGTCGCACGCAAGTGGTCGGTGAGCTTGACGCCGACGTAGGCGTTCAACTGCGTCGCGGTGCTGATGCGGTTGGTCACGTCGCGGTCGAGGTTGCCGTTGCCGGGGCCGCCCGCGGCGAGCAGGCCGCCGACGGCGCTGAGCGGCGCGCCCCCGACGGCCGTGCCGGTCGTGAGGCCGGAGGCGGTCACCGACTGCCGCATGTCGCCAATGGCGATCCGCGGGGCGAAGCCGAGGGTCACGATGCCGAAGTCGTGCTCGGCGCGGCCGCCGAGTTCGCCGCCGTAGAACTGGTTGCGGGTGTAGACGCGGTCGAAGAGGCTGACCGTCGAGTTGTCCGCGGCTCGCACGCCGGCGATGGTGGCCCCCACGCCGGGGCCGTTGACCGTCGATTGGTAGATGCTCAGCGACTCGTCGAGGTCGTAGTAGCGGACGCCGAGGGCCAGGCTGACGCGGGTCGTCGGAGTGCAGTAGACGTTCCGCTGCAAGGCGACCCCCGCGCTGGCCAGGCGGGCGGTAATGGCCGTGGCGACCGACCCGGTCACGAGCGGCTGGTTGAATTGCCCGGCGTCGGCGTTGCTGACGAGGATGCTCGCCGGGCGGCCGGTCACCGAGTCGATGAACGGCCTCTGGATACTCAAGCCGCCCGGCCCTCCGGACGCGCTCTCGAAGCGGCTGCGCTGCTCGCTAATGAAGAAGTCGCCGGCGACGCCGAGGGTGTGCCGGTCGTTCAGCCATACGCCCCCGGCCACCTGGAAGGCGTTGAAGCGGCCGAGTTCGCCGTCGCCGGCCAGGAGGGTCCGCGACGCGCCGCCGGGGGCGTTACCGACGGCTAAGGGGAACTGCGCGCGGGTCGGCTGGTAGAACATCAGCAGTTGCGTGTAGCTGACCCAGACGGGGTGGCGCGGGCCGCGCGACTTGGGGTCGCCCAAGTCACACGAACTGCCCTGGCAGCCGGGGATACCGTCGCGGCAGGCCGTGCAGCCGGGGTTGAAGAGTTCGCCCGTCGGCAGCGTCGGCGGCAGCTCCGGCAGGGCCGGGGCCGGCGCGACGGGCGGGGGCGTCTTGCCTTCAGTCGGGCCGGGCGGGGCCGGGACGGTTGGGGCCGACGGGATCACTTGCACCACGGGCTTCGGCAGGGGCGGCAGCAGCGGGTTGACGGCAGGCGGCGTCTGCGCCGCGAGACCCCCGGAGGCCAGCAGGAAAGAGGTCGCCAGCCAGCACCGATTCCGTGGGGTCATGACCGTACTCCGGGCAGGTTGAACTCTGTGACGTCAAGCGTTAAAGACTCCATCGTCGATTCTGACAGGCTTACTCCAGTGGGAGATTGCAAAATACCGCACTAATCCCTACTTTGCTGGCATTCGCCCCAGTCGATGCAAGCCGGACAAATTCGTACCTTGCCTGAGTCACCCAAACTGCGAAAACCGTTTCGGGACTCACGCGGGGGCCGAGGCTCGCGGGCGGGCTTGCGGTGAAAGTCTGCGCAATCTGTGCAATCTCTTTTCGCGGACTCTCGTCTAGGAATAAGTGCTTCGCATCCGGGCGATTGGCTTGCGGCAACACCGCAAACATTTGATGATGTCTGAGCCGCGCGAGTCACGGGTCGGTGTCGCCTTCGGTGCGACCCCCGCGAGTCCGTCGAACGCACACGCTTCGTGAGCCGCCCCCTGGAGTGACACCCATGTTCCGCCTCTGGCTACGCGAACTCTTCCCCGCAGCCCACCGCACCGCCCCCAAGACGGCGATGCGCGGGGTGCGGCCACAGGTGCTGCGGCTCGAAGACCGCGTCACCCCGTCGGTCGCGAGTATCTCGGACGCTACGCTCACCGAGGGGAACGCCGGCATTAGCCTGATGACTTTTACAGTGACACTCGACGTGGCGGACGCCAAGAACGTCACGCTCGACTACGCCACGACCGACGGCACGGCCACGGCGGGCAGTGACTACGTACTCACCACCAATTCCCTCACCATCCCGGCGGGCAACACGACGGGCACGTTCACCGTCTCGATCAACGGCGACACGACGGTCGAAGCCGACGAGACGTTCACCGCGACGCTCTCGAACCCGGTCGGCAACGTCACGATTGGCAAGGCGACGGGTACGGGCTCGATAACCAACGACGACACGACGATCCTGTCGCTCACGGCGTCGGCGGGGTCGGTGTCGGAGGGCGGGGCGATCGTGTACACGGTCACCTCGTCGAACGCAGTGCAGGGCGGCTTCGTGGTGGCGCTCAACGTCAGCTTGAACTCCCCGACGACGGCCCCCGACCTGACGTTCGGCTCGACCAACTTGACGTTCACCGGCACCCCCGGGGAGACGCAGACGTTCTCGGTGACGGCGGCCGTCGATGGCATCGTCGAGCCGACGGAGACGTTCGCGGTCGGCTTCGGCACCGTCACGCCGACCAACCCCTTGATCTCGACGGGCAGTTTCGCCCTTACGGCCGCGCTCGGCGGCGCGATCGTCGATATCAACACGACGACGCTGACGCTGACATCGTCGGCGGCCACGACGGGCGAGGGCGCGTCGATCACGTACACCGTCACGTCGTCGGCCGCGGTGCAGGGCGGCTTCAGCGTCGCGGTCAGCGCGACGCCGAACGCCCCCGCGACGGCGGCGGACATTACCCTGAGCGGCGGGACGCTAATCTTCGCCGGCACCGCGGGGGAGTCGAAGACGTTCACGGTCCTCGCGGTGGCCGACGGCGTCGTCGAGCCGACCGAGACGTTCGCCGTCGCCCTCGGCACGGTGACGCCGGTCCAGGCGATCCCGACGAGCCAGTTCGTCGCCGCCGGCTCACCGATCACGAGTACGATTCTCGACGCCGACACGACGACGCTGACGGTGTCGAGCGTGTCCCAGAACGAGGACGCGGGGACGATGACCTTCCAGGTCACGTCGAGCAACCCCGTCCAGGGCGGCTTCACCGTCAACGCCACGACCGTGGACGGCACGGCGACCTCGACGGTCGCCCCGATCGACTTCACCGCGACGGCGACCAACCTGGCGTTCACGGGGGTCGCGGCCAACGAGTCGCGGCCGTTCACCGTGCCGATCACCGCCGACACGCTCGTCGAGAGTAACGAGCAGTTCACGGTCACGCTGAACACGCCGGCCCCGAACGACATCGGCATCCTCGCGGCCAAGGTCGTCGCCACGGGCGTCGGCACCGGGACGATCGTCAACGACGACTTCACGACCCTGTCGATCAGCTCGCCGGCGGCCGTCGTCGAGGGGGCGAACGCCGTGTTCGTCCTGACGCTGACGAATGCGATCGACGTGCCCACGACGGTGACGCTGAGCACCGGCAACGTCGCCCCGACCACCGACGCCGACCACGCGGTCCTGACGAACTTCGCGGTCGTCATCCCCGCCGGCACGACAACCGTGAGCGTCACCGTGCCGACGATCGACGACGCGATCGTCGAGCCGACGGAGCAGTTCACGCTCAGCATCATCTCGGCCCTCGCGCCGGGCCGCACGGTGACCGTCGGCGGCACCGGCACCGGCACCGCCACGCTCACCGACAACGACACGACGACGCTGACCCTGAGCGCGTCGGCCGCCGCCACGGGCGAGGGCGCGTCGATCACGTACACGGTCACGTCAAGCAACGCGGTGCAGGGCGGCTTCAGCGTCGCCGTCGCCGCGACGCCGAACGCCCCCGCGACGGCCGGCGACATCACGACGACGGCCGGCCTGCTGACTTTCGCCGGCACCGCGGGGGAGCAGCAGACGTTCACCGTGGCCGCGGTCGCCGACGGCATCGTCGAGCCGACGGAGACGTTCGCGGTGACCCTGGGCGCGGTGACGCCCAACCAGGCGATTCCCACCGGCAAATTCCTCGCCGCCGGCTCGCCGATCACCGGCACGATCAATGACGCCGATGTCGCGGTCTTCACGGTCGGCGACGTGACGATGGCGGAGAACAACGGCCCGATAACGTTCACGGTCACGTCGTCGCGGCAGGTGCAGGGCAACTTCACGGTCGATTACGCGACCAGCGACCAGTCCGCGATTGCGGGCACGAACTACGCCACGTCGATCGGCACACTCGCCTTCACGGGCGGCTTGGCCGCCGGCCAGTCGAAGACCTTCACCGTGCCGCTTCTCATTGACAGCGTCGTATCGGGGAACCTGACGTTCCTGGTGAGCCTGTCGAACCCGACGAACGCGGCCGCGATCCCCTCGGCCCATTTCGACGTGACTGACAACGCCGTCGGGACGATCACGAACACCGACACCGCGACGGTCACGGTCAACTCGCCGACGGCCACCGAGGGCGGCAACCTCGCCTTCGTCTTCACGCTGTCGAACCCCGTGGACGTGCCGGTGACCTTCCAGTTCGACGCCACCGACCTCACCACCACGGCCGGGGCGGACTACACCGCGGTCGTCGCCCAGAGCGTGACGATCCCCGCCGGCGCGACTTCGGTCACGGTGAACGTGGCCACCGTGGACGACCGCCGCGTCGAGGGCACCGAGACCTTCACCGTCAAGACCTCGAACCTGAACAGCGGCGGCCGGCCGGTGACCTTGAACCCCGCCCCCGGCACGGCGACGGTCTCCGACAACGACATGGCCTCGATCAGCGTCAGCAAAATCGCCGACGCCTTCTCCGAGAATAACCAGGCGACGGCGTTCAACGCCTTGCTGACGGTCATGGCCACCGGCGTCGGCACGGTCGGCCTGGACCGCAACGTCACCGCGTCGTTCACGACCGGCGGCACCGCGGCGGTCGGCCTCGCCGGCACCGGGGTCGGCGTCGCCAACTACGCGACGGCCTTCCCCGCCGGCGTCACCTTCCCGGCCGGCGACGGCACGGTGTTCGCCGCGCCGGTCACGCTCACCGTCTTCGAGAACCTCACCGACCCCACGACGGCGCTCAACCTGACCGGGGCCTTGACCGCGACGGTCACGCTCGGGCTGCCGACCGACCCGACCGGCGGGCAGGTCAGCGTCGGCGCGGCGAACGTCTTCACGCTGACGATCCAGAACGACGACAACCCCGTCCGCACCTACGACGCGACCGCGACGGGCGCGTACCGGCTGGTGCGCAACGGCCCGAACGTCGAGCTGTACTTCGGCGCGGCGCTGGTCGCCATCGAAGCCTACGGCACCGCCGCCATCCGTTTCAACGGTACCCCCGGCGACGACAGCCTGCAAATCGACTACTCCAACGGTAACCCGGTCCCCGCCGGCGGCGTGACGTTCGACGGCCAGGGCGGCAGCGACCAACTCACGGTCCTGAACGGCGACTTCAATAGCATCGCCAGCGCCCTCGCGTCGCCCAACTCCGGCACGATCTCCTTCGCCGGCGTCGATCCGCTGTTGAGCGGCGTGGTGACGTACCTCAACCTCGAGCAAGAAATCTTGCTCGACCCGGCGAGTGTGGTCGCGCTGAGCTTCACGCTGCCCCCGGCGGCGAGTGTCGCCCAGCTCCAGGAGGACGCCGGCGGCGCGGGCAACGGCAAGGCCCGATTCGCCTCGGGCAACGGCACTTTCTTGCCGACGCGCTTCGTGGTGCCGTCGGCGCAACTCTCCGTGGACCGTGGCAACGCCGCCGACACGTTCGCGCTGACGACGGCCGCCGGCGTCGCGTCGGACGTGCGCTCGTCGGTCCGCGTCGGCACCCCGGCCGCGCCCTTCGCCACGCTGACGCTCTCCGGGCCGCTGACTTCGGTCGGGTCCGTCGATCTCAGCGGCCAGACGATCTCGCTGACCGCCCCGCTCGTCGCGACCGCAAGCGTCAGCCTGGTCGCCGCGACCTTGGCCACGCAGTCGCCCGCCGGCACCGTCACGACCGCGACGCTGCAACTCGGCGTCGGCGGACCGGGCGACTACACCCTGAACGCTGTCAATAACGCCGTCAACCTCGGGGCTACAACGGACGGGAGCGTCAGCTACCGCGACGCGAACGCTTTGAACCTCGCTGCTGTCGCGGTCGGCGGCACCCTCAACCTTACCGTCAGCGGTGTACTCACTCAGACGGCCGCGGCGACCGTCGGCGGCGCGACGACGATCACAGCGGCCGCGAACCCCGTCACGCTCACCAACCCCGCCAACAACTTCAGCTCCGTGCGGGTCGTCAGCGCCGGCACCGTGGCCTTGACCGACGCCAACGCGATCGTCCTGGCCGGCGTGAACGCCTCGGGCAACTTCACGCTCGTCACGAACAACGGCGCGGTAACGCAGACCGCCCCCGTCCAGGTCGTCGGCGTCACGACGCTCGCCACCGGGGCCGGGAACGTCACGCTGGCCGACCCCGCCAACGACTTCGCCTCCCTGAACGTCGTCTCCGGCGGCGCGGTCGTCGTCCGCGACGCCAACGCGCTGACGCTGCTCGGGGCGACCCTCGGGGCGCTCGACGTGCAGGCCGACACCGACCTCCTCGTGACCGGCAACGTCACCGCCACGTCCGCCGCCGTGATCGCCCGCGCCGGTAATACCCTTCGCGTCAACTCGGGCCGTGTCGTCCGCGCCGCCACGACGATCGCGCTGGCCGTCGATACGGTCGGCGTGGCGGACGCGGCCGGCGGCACGGTCGATTTGCGCGGGGCCGACCTCGTCGCGGCCTCCTCGACGATCGACGGCGGGTCCGACGCCGACCTGTTCCAACTGACCGGCACGACGACCCCGGTGACGGTCAACGGCCGCGCCCCGACCGGCACCCCGACCGGCGACCAACTCGACTTCGACGCCCAAGGCAAGGGCGTGGCCGCGACGGCCAACTCGTTCGACACCGCCGGGGCCGCGGTCACCTACCTCGACATCGAGACGGTCCGGCTGCTGAACCCGGCCGCGGTCACCCTCGACGGCACCGCCGGCGACGACGTGGCCACGATCACGCGGTCCCCCGGCGGCCCGCTGACGTACCGGATCGCCGGCAATGTCCCCGTCGAGGCCGCCGGCGCGACCCGCTTCCGCTTCAACGGCCTGGCCGGCTCCGACACCCTCATCGTCGATTTCGCCCTCGGCAGCCCCGTCCCCGCCGGCGGCGTCCTCTTCGACGGCGGACCCGGCAGCGATGTCGGCCTCTGCGTCCTCGGCGCGGGCAACGCCGCCGCCTACACGACTACGGCCGGCCCCGACTTCGCGGGCCGGGTCACGGTGGACACGTCGGTCATCGACTTCGCCAACTTCGAGGCGACCTCGCAGGTGGACATCACCAACATGGCCAGCGTCACCGTCGGCTTCGCCACGGCCGGCGACGTGCTCGGCGTCAGCAACGGCCTCGACGCCACGGCCGGCAAGGTCAACGCCGCGCTGATCGTCTCCGGCCCGGCGACCCCGCGCGTCGGCCTCTGGCGGAACGCCAACGTCACCCTCGACACCACGGCCGTGGACGGCGACGACGCCATCACGGTCGCCTCGGCCGACAACGCCCACGGGAACACCAACCTGACGATCCTGACCGGTAACGGCAACGACACGGTGGCCGTGACCGGCAACGTCGCCGTCGCCGGGTCGTTGCGGGTCCGGTCACAATTCGTGAGGGTCACCGGGGCGAGCGTGGCGGCCGTCGCCGGCGGCCTCCGCGTCGAGAACGCCAAGACGCTGACCCTGACCAACGCGACGCTCAGCGCCGGCACGACTTTCGCCCAGGCCGACGGCGGCCCGGTCGCGCTCGCCGGCCTGTCCGCCGTCACCGCCCGCAACGGCGATGTGCTCTTCAGCGGCGCGATCGACGGCCCCGGCGGCCTGACCGCCAACACCGCCGGCGTGACGCTGTTCGCCCAGTCGGTCGGGCAGAACGTCCCACTCTCGACGCTCACGACCGACGCCGGCGGCAGTACGCAAGTCAACGGCAAGCTCGCCCGTACCTCCGGCGCGCAGTCTTACGGCGACCCCGTGACTTTCAGCCAGTCCGGCACGCAGTTCCTCGGCACCGCCGGGACGTTGTCCTTCGCCGACACCCTCGACCCCGCGGCGGCCGGCTCCGACGTGTTCGTGGGCGGCCCGAACGTTGACATCGGCTTCGCCAAGGGCGTCGGTACCAACGCGGCCGTCGGCACCTTCAAGGTCCTCGACGCGCGCAACCTGACCGCCAACGGCCCGGTCGTCGCGGCGACGCTGCTCCAGGTCACCGGTAGCGGCACGACGACGCTCAACGGCCCGGTCACGCTGTCGAGCGACCTGACCGTACTCAACGCCAACAACGTCACCCTCAACGGCCCCGTCGTCGCGCCGACCGTCCGCCAGGCCGCGGGCACCGGCACGACGACGCTCAACGGCCCGCTCACGGCCTCGGGGGGCACACCGGACGCCAGGGCCGCCGGCGGCGCGATTCAAATTACTACGAACGCGGCCGTGTTCGCCGGCGTCGTCAACGCCCCGGCCGCCGCGGTCGTGTTGACCCTCGCCAACGGCGTGACGCAGACCGGCGGGCAAGTCACGACGAAGAGGCTGTACCTCAACGGGGCCGGCGTGTTCAGGCTCGACGCGGCCGGCAACGCGCTCACCGACGGCAAGGCCGAACTCTTCGCCAACGTCGCGGCGGGGTCGTCGGTAACCGTCCGGGACAGCACCGACTTCTTCATCGGCTTCGAGGACACGTCGAAGGCGGCCGTCGCCGTCGGCGGGGCGGGCGGCAACGTCACCCTCATCACCGGCGGCAACTTCTCGGCCCTTGACACCCGCGCCCTGGCGACCGCGCGGGAGGCCGGCGTGCCGGTCCCGCCGGCCTCGCTCGTGGCCCTCTTCGCCGTCGGGGGCGGCACGGTCCAGGTGTACTTCGGCGTCGGCCGGCCGTCGAGCGAGTCGGCCACGCTCGCCTTCATCGCCGAGGCCAAGGCCGGGGCCGTGATCCTGGGCCAGGCCGGCAACGGCGGCAACCCGAACGGCTTCGACAACGTGACCAAGGACCGCTTCAAGGTGCGGCCCGCGCTCGGTGCCCCGGTCACGGTCAACGGCAACTTCCCGGTCCTGACCAGCGGGCCGAACTTCCGCCCCTACGACACCCTCCTGCCGCAGTTCGTCGGCATCTCCGGCGTGACCTCGACGACGCAGGGCGAGGGCAACGGCACGTTCTCCTTCGGCGCGACCGGCTTCCAGCCGCTGGTCTACACGTCGATCGAGACCTTCGAGGGCAAGAGCTTCGAGGCCTTCGCCGTGCAGACGGCCCCTCGCCTCGGCTCGAACGCGCTGAGCGCTTACGCGATCCGCCTCTCGTCGTCGCAGAACATCGCCGGGGCGACGGTCAGGCTCAGTGCCGAACTCAACGGCTCGGGCATCATCCCGAACCCCTTCGTGGTGTCGCCGTCGCTCATCAGTCCGCAACTCGCCTACTCCGCGCCGCGGGTCAGTTTCGCCGACGTGGACGGCGACGGGTTGCCCGACTTGATCATCGCCAACGGGGCCGGCGACGCCCCGGCCGTCACGATCATCGACGGCCGGGCACTCACCAAGAAGACCTCGGTGGACCTCTCGACCTTGGCGTCCCACCCCGAAGACATCCTCGCGCAGTTCTTCCCCTTCTCGGAAGACTTCCGCGGCGGCCTCTCGGTCGCCACGGGCGACTTCGACGGCGACGGCCGGCTCGAAATCGTCGTCGGCGCCGGCGTCGGGGGGGGGCCGCGCGTCCAGGTCTTCTCCATCGACTCCCGGCCGACGCTCATCCTCGACGCCGACGGGCAGCCGGTCCTCGACGCCAACGGCAACCGCCAAGCGAAACTCGAGTTGAATGGCGACGGCAAGCTCGTCGCGGTCGCCTACCAGAACAAGCACGACTTCCGCCCCGAGTCGTTCAACTTCTTCGCGTTCGAGTCGTCGCAGCGCGGCGGGGTCAACGTCACCGTCGGCGACTTCAACGGCGACGGCGTGCCGGACATCGCCGTCGGGGCCGGGCCGGGCGGCGGGCCGCGGGTGCGCATCATCAACGGCCTGTACGGCGTGGGGGTCGTCCCGACCACCGGCCTGCCGGCGCAGAGCATCAACGACTTCTTCGCCTACGACGCCAACTTCCGCGGCGGGGTGTTCGTGGACGCCGGCCGCTACGACGCCGACGCCACGACCGACCTGGTGACCGCGCCGGGCGCCGGCGGCGGGCCGCACGTCAAGGTCTTCCTCGGCAGCGGCAAGGCCACCGGGGTCGCGGAGGTCGCGGCCGTGAGCTTCTTGGCCTACGACCCCCCGACCGGCTTGGTCGGCGGCGAGGACGCGATGTCGGCCTACCTCGCCGGCGTCGGCGGCATCGCCTTCGGGGCGACCCAGGACGCGCAGGGTCTGGGCGGCCGCCGCTCCATCCTCGTCACCTCGCCCCGCGGCAGCTCGTTCAGCGTCACCCGGTTCGATGTCGTCGTCAAGTCGGACCTCACCGACGACCTGGCCAACCTCCCGCGTAAGTCCCCCGACTACCAGGAGACGCTGGCCGGGAAACTCGTCGGCACCGTCGTCGTGAACGCCAAGTCGATCAACGTCGCCTCGCCCAATGCCCCGGACGAACTGATCGCTTTCGACACCCTCCGCGACGGCGGCAGCGCCTCGGGCTTCTCGGTCGATTCCAAGGTCACCTAAGTGCGACCCTCACTCGGGTCGATCCTTGCCGCCCGGCGCTTGCGCCGGGCGGCTTTTTGCGCTGATAGTCGGAATCATGTTGACGCTTAGGTCCCAATCCGGAATGCTAGTACCCACTGGCGTCGGTTTCCCGGCGGCCGCGACACTTGGCGCGACGAAAGCGAGCCGGCTATGGCGGGCGGTAACTCGGGACCGGGCTGGCGCGGCGCCTCGCGCGGCAAGGCGACCCCGGCGAACCCCAACTGGCGCAAAGCCCCGCCCGACGCGGCGGCCGGCACCTCGCGCACCGTCAAGCTGCTGGCACTGGGCGGCTGCGCCGTCGCCGTGCTGATCGGCGTCGTCGTGATGCTGCAAATCCTGAAGAAGCCGCAGCGGGCCGGCCTGGTTACGCTGGCCGGCGACCCCGCCAGCGCCGGTCGCCTCGACGTGCCCTACGACCCCGCCGGCTGGCTGAGTGCCGCGCGGCTGCTGGACGCCGTGGCCGGCAACCCGGACGCCAAGGCCATCGGCCCGGTCCCCGGCGGCGACCGGCCTTTCGCGCTCGACGAGGACCGCTGGCTCGACGCCGTGGGGCAGGACGCCAAGGTCGATCCGGTGGTCGTGTACGTCGGCCTCGCCGGCGGAGTCAACCGGCAGGGCGAGGCGGTGCTGCACCCCGGCCGCGCCGACCGCCCCCCGGTGCGGCTCGCCGAATTCCTCGACAAGCTCAAGGCGGCCGCCTCGGCGAAGCGCGTCGTCGTGGTGCTCGACGTGGGCCGGCAGGCGGCCGACCCCAACCTCGGCGAGGCCCGCGCCGACTTCGCCCGCGCCGTCCAGGAGGACAAGGCGCTCGCCGAGCAACTCGCCAAGTCGCCGGCGGTCGCGCTGCTGCTGGCGGCCGGCGACGAGTCGCGCGCCTGGGACTCGCCCGAGCGCGGCCTGACCATGCTGGCCTACGCCCTGCGCAACGGGCTTCTCGGCGGCGCGGGCCGGCCCAACTACACGTCCTTCGGCGTGCTGGAGCTAGTCAAGACCGTGACGGCCGAGGTCAAGCGCACCAGCGAGAACGAGCGGCCTGCGGCGCAGGTGCCGCTGCTACTGCCGCCGGCCGCGGAGTGGGCCGAGGGCGGCGAGCGCGCCCGGCTGTTCGCCGAGCGGCCGTTCTACCAGCCCGTCGCCCCCAAGTTCCCCGAGTTCGCCGCCGCGGCGGACGCCCCGCCGGCCCTCGCCGAGTTCTGGGACGAGCAGCAGAAGCTCGCCAGCCCGTCGGCCCGCCCCGCGCCGGCGGTCTACACCCCGGCCGCGTGGCGGCGCTACCGCGAGTTGGGCCTGCGCTTCGAGCAGTCTGTGGTCGCCGGCGACGCCGAGGGGCAGGCCGTCCTCGCGGCCGCGCTCAAGGTCGAGAAGGAGCGCATCGAGGCCGGCACCGGCGTGCTGCTCGCGGCGTCCGGCCTGCACGCGCTGCCGCTGCGCGCCGCCCTCGGCCAGCCCGCCCCGGCGGCCGCCGGCTGGGCCGCGAGCTTTCAGGCGTCGTCGTCGCTGCCGGCGTTCGCCAAGAAGCTGCAAGACACCGCCGAGTTCAAGGTGCGGCCGCCGACCGAAGTCCACCTGCCGCTGATGCTGCACCACTACGCGACCGAGGTCGTGCCGGCGGGCACCGCGCCGCGGCTCGACGCCTGGAAGCCGGCGGCGGCGTGCCGGCGGCTCGCCGAGCAGGCCGCGCTGAGTTCGCCCGACGGCTCCGGCTTCCCGTACAGCGAGCGGCTCTGGCCCGCCGTCCGCGGGGCGGTGCTGGCGGCCGACGAGGCGCGCCGCCGCGGCGAGGACCGGATGCTGACCGACGCCCCGGACGACAAGTCGAAGTCGGCGGCCCAGGAGTTCGAGGAGGCCCGCGCCGGCTACCAGGCGGCGACCGACCGGGGCGGGCTGATCCAGCGGGCGCTCGCGGCGCGGGACGGGGCCTTCGCCGACCTGCCGTTTTTGGGCCGCTGGGCCGGCGAGGTCGAGGGGCTGACCGACCCCGCCGCCGACCCCGCCGCGCTCAGCGCCGAGGTCGAGGCGGCGTGGCGGGCCACGCACGCGCTGGCCGAGGCGATCGAGAAGGCGCTACCTTCCGGCGAGGCCAAAGCGCTCGCGCCGCTGGCCGCCGCCACGCAGAAGGCTACGGCGTTAATGCAGCGGCTCCGCGACCTGGCCGCCGCCGAGGCCCGCGTCACCGACCGTAAACCGACGCAGACCAATTGGCTCCGACTCCAGCACCTCGCCACGCTGCCGGTGCCGCTGGCGACGCCGGCCGATCGCGCGGCCAACTACCGCGCGGGCCGGGGGCTGGCCGAGGGGTTCCGCAAGACCGACGGCCAGGTCGGCGACAAGGCCCCGCCGGCCGCCGGCAAGGCGACCCCCGCGGCGGCCGAGGCGGCTCGGGCGACACGCCGACTGAAGACCCTCGCCGCGTCGCTGGGCGGCGGCCACGGCGACTGGGCGGCCGACCGCACGCTGGCCACGCCCAGGGACTCCGGCGAGGTCGCCGGCCTCGCGCTCGCCCACCGCCTCGGGGAGGCCAACTTCGCGGCCCACGACCGGCCCGACGAGGCCGAGGCACTGAGCCGGCTGGCCGCGCCGTACCGGCCGACCGAGGAGTACGAGCCGGCCGCGGCCAACGCCCGCCGCCGCTGGGCGGCTCTGCTCGACGGCCTGGCCCGCCGCGCGGCGTTCGACCACTGGTTCGACGAGGCCAGCCAGCCGTACCTGACGAGGTTCGCCCAGGACTACCTCGACGACGCGGAGCGGCTGCGCGACCCCGCCAAGCCGGCCCCGCAGTCCGCCGACGCCGCCGACGCCGCGAAGCTGATCGCGGCGGCCAGAGCGGCGGAGTGGCGCTACGAGCCGGCCGCGACCGACCGCCTGAGCGACTGGACGACCGAGACCGACAACCGCTTCACCTACCGCTTCGAGCTAGGCGGCTACGACAAGCTTTTGCCCGCCGAGGCCGCCGTCTGGGCCGGGCTAAGCGGCGGCGACTTGCTCGTACTCGACGAGCCGTCCACCCGGCCGCGGCCGGTCAGTTGGCAGTCCGAGCCGGGCAAGCGCTCCGCGGAGGTCAACGCGGCGTGCGGCGTGCCCCTGGAGCGGCGCAGCGGCGAAACCAAGCTCACCGCCACGGCGTACTTCCGCGGCCGCAAGGTGCCGCAGGAGCAGGTGATCGCGTTCAACGGCCGGCCGCACGTCGTCCAGTCCGACTTGCAGCCGCCGCCGGGCGCGGCGGTGGCCGTCCGGGCCGACGTGGACCCCGGCGCGGTCGCCGTCGTCGTCGATTACTCCGGCAGCATGACCGAGAAGTGGGCGGGGGGGGGCAAGTCGAAGAAGGACATCGTCGTCGCGCTGATGCGCGAACTGCTCCCCAAGCTCCCCCCCGGCACGCGGCTCAGCATCCGGCTGATGCGCGAGGACGCGGCGACCAAGGCCGAGAGCCGGCTGATCTACAGCTCCGCCGGGCCGCTCGGGGTGAACGGCCTCACGAAGAACGACTTCGACGCCGTCATGGACTCCCTGACCGGCACCGCGCCCGACGGGCTGACGCCGCTCGTGCGGACGATGAAACTCGCCGCCCAAGAGGACTTCCCGAAGCCATTCGCGGGCGTGCAGACCCTCATCGTGGTCACCGACGGCGCGGACACGTCTCACATCGAGCGCGTGCCCCAGCCTCCGCCCCCGGCGGGCGGCGGGCGGCCCACGGTCAACGACGTCTTCCGCTTCCCCGGCAACCCCGCCAAGCTGACGCGGCTCGTCAACGACGACGTCGAGCGGGAATTCAAGGGGATCGCGGCGTCGATCCAGATGGTCGTCTTCGGGGCGGACCAGGACGAACTCGACCTCGCCCAGGCGATGTTCCGCCCGCTCGAGGACTTCGACGACCGCAACCGCGGCCGCGTCATCGTCGCGCGCGACGAGGTGTCGCTGCGCCAGGAACTGCTCGAGGCCCTGCGGCCGCGCGTCAAGCTGCTCGTCGGCAACCAGGCGGTGCGCAAGGGCAAGCCGCCCAACGACGTGCCGCGCATCGGCGTCCCCGCGGACCAGGCGGCCGGCACCGACGCCGTGATCTGGCGCGGCCGGCTCGACGCCCAGAGTTACGCCCTGAAGTACCTGAACTCGCGGGCCGAACTGCAACTCGGCCGCGGCGACGCCGTCGCGGTGCGGCTGCGCAAGGCCGAGGGCGACCTGAAGTACGAGTTCGAGCGCGAGTCGTACTACCGCGACGTGCTGGGCAAGAGCGCCAAGAAGCCCGGCGACCGCGCCGCCGAGAGTGGCGCGTTTTTCGCCCACGTCCCCAACTACGGCGTGCGCAACCCCGGCAGCGAGCTGTCGTACCTCGCGGCGGTGGCGAGCGTCGATCGCGTCGGCACGTCGCTGAAGCCCGGCCGCGACGGCGGGGCGCTCTCTCTGGCCAACCCGCACGGCCTGTGGTGGGAGGTCCGCCGCACCCCCGCCGGGGCCAAGGAGGAGGCCCGCTACGACAAGCCGCTGAGCGTCTGGAACGCGTTCGGCCTGGCCGCCCCGAGCTGGCGGCTCGTCACCGACGGCGTCCGCGACTCGGCCGAACTCTCGAAGGGCACGCCGTTCCGCCTGGCGGTTTGGCCGCTCGAGCAGCAGCCGAATTCGCTGGGCCGCGTCTCGTTCTCGAACAGCGACCTGACCGCCGGCGACTCGAAGACCCTCGGCGGCGTCCGCGTCCGGGCGAGGCTCGAAGAGGTCGCGTTCCTCGGCTCGAAGTACCCCAGTGCCGCGGGGCAGGGGCCGTTCCCCGCCGCGCTCGCCGCCAAGCAGCGCTGCCTGGTGCTGCGCGTGGACGGCGACAAGGCCGGCCGGCTGCTGCGCGCGAAGGTCGCCTGGGAGAACGACACGTCCGTCGCCGCGCGGCAGCACCTCTACTACTTCCGCGACCCCCGGCAGACCGCCGAGAAGGCCGAGGTCAAGGCGTACACCGTGATCGTCGGCCCGGTCACCGAGGACTTCGTGGCCGGCAAGCAGGGGGCCGAGGTCGAGTTGCTCGACCTGGGCGAGGCCCTGCGGCAGACGCCGACGCGCCGCCTCGACATCGACCTCGGCCGCCCCCCGGAGGACGACCGCGCCCCCCTCGACACGCTCCCGTTCTCGCTCGAGCCGTAACCCCGCCCGCCCCGCACCCCTGACCCTGGAGGCCGTATGCCCGTCTCGAACCCGCGACTGCTGATCGAGAAGCTGAACCCGACCGCCAAGAAGGCCCTGGAGGCGGCGGCCGGGCTGTGCCTGTCGCGCACGCACTACGAGGTCGAGGTCGAGCACTGGCTCGTCAAGCTGCTCGAGGCCCCCAACGGCGACGTGGCGAAGCTGTTGAACCACTACGGGGCCGACGTGCCGTCGGTGAAGCGCGAACTCGAAGCCGCCCTGGGTCGCTTCAAGACCGGCAACGGTCGCGCCCCCGCCCTGTCGATGAGTATCCTGGACCTGCTGCGCGAGGCGTGGGTGGTCGCGTCGATCGAGTGCGCCGTCGGGGCGATCCGCGGCGGCCACCTGCTCGCGGCGCTCCTCACCGACTCGAAACTCAAACTCGGCGTCAGCGGCAGTTCGCTCACGCTGGTGCGCCTGCCCGGCGAGCAACTCGCCAAGGAACTGCGCGAGGTGCTGGGCGGCCTCGGCGGCGACGAGTTCGACAAGCCGCTGGCCGGCCCCCCCGTCGGCGGCACCCCCGGCGTCGCGGGCGCGCCGGCCGGCCCGCCGTCGAAGACGCCGAGCCTCGACCAGTTCACCGTCAACCTCACCGAGCGGGCCGTCGCCGGCAAGATCGACCCGGTCGTCGGCCGCGACGCCGAGATCCGCCTGGCCATCGACATCCTGACGCGCCGCCGGCAGAACAACCCGATCCTGACCGGCGAGGCCGGCGTCGGCAAGACGGCCGTCGTCGAGGGCTTGGCACTCCGCATCGCCGCCGGGGACGTGCCGGAGCCTTTGAAAGCCGTCACCTTGCGCACGCTCGACCTGGGTCTGCTGCAGGCCGGGGCGGGCGTGAAGGGCGAGTTCGAGAACCGGCTGAAGTCGGTCATCGAGGAGGTCAAGTCGTCGCCGCGGCCGATCATCCTGTTCATCGACGAGGCCCACACGCTCATCGGCGCGGGCGGCCAGGCGGGGCAGGGCGACGCGGCGAACCTGCTCAAGCCGGCCCTCGCGCGCGGCGAGTTGCGCACCATCGCGGCCACGACCTACGCCGAGTACAAGAAGTACTTCGAGACCGACGCCGCCTTGAAGCGCCGATTCCAGCAGGTCAAGATCGACGAGCCGGACGAGGTCAAGGCGACCCGCATGGTCCGCGGCCTCATCCCGATGCTCGAGAAGCACCACAACGTCCGCGTGCTCGACGAGGCCGTGTCGGCGTGCGTCAAGCTCTCGACGCGTTACATCCCCGACCGCCAACTGCCCGACAAGGCGGTGAGCCTCATCGACACGGTCTGCGCGCGCGTCGCGCTGTCGCAGTCGGCGACCCCCCCGGCACTGGAAGATGTCATCCGCGAGGTCGAGCACCTGACCGCGGAGATTCAGTTTCTGGAGCGCGAGGCCCGCGTCACCGCCGGCGACGCCGACCGCCTGCAAAGCCTGTGCGAGCGCCGCACGGTCGCCGAGGGCAACCGCGGCCTGTTGCAGGCGCAACTCGCCAAGGAGTCCGGCATCGTCACGGCGATCAAGGAGTTGCGCGCCACGATCGAGGCCGCCGCCGCGGAGACGCCGCCGCGCGACTCGCCGGCCGAGCGGGCCGAGTTGGCGGCGCAAAACATCGCACTCCTGGCGGTGCAGGGCGAGACGCCGTTGGTCTACCCGGTCGTCGATTCGCAGGCGGTCGCGGAGGTCATCTCGGGGCTGACCGGCGTGCCGATGGGCAAGATGGTCCGCGACGAGGTGCAGACGGTGCTGAAGCTCGCCGACAAGCTCGCCGAGCGCGTCATCGGCCAGAAGCACGCCCTGGAGGCGATTGCCCAACGCATCCGCACCTCGCGCGCCGACCTCGGCGACCCGCGCCGGCCGCTGGGCGTGTTCCTGCTCGTCGGCCCGTCGGGCGTCGGCAAGACCGAGACGGCGATGGCGCTGGCCGACCTGCTCTACGGCGGCGACCGCAACATGGTCGTGGTCAACATGTCCGAGTACAAGGAGGCCCACAAGGTGTCGCGGCTCGTCGGCACCTCGAAGGGCTACGTCGGCTACGGCGAGGGCGGCGTCCTCACCAACGCGGTCAAGAACCGGCCGTACAGCGTGGTGCTACTGGACGAGGTCGAGAAGGCCCACGAGAGCGTGCAGGAGATCTTCTACCAGGTCTTCGACAAGGGCGTCTTGCAGAACGACGACGGCGACGACGTGAACTTCAAGAACACGATCATCTTGCTGACCGACAACGTCGGCACCGACACGATCATGAAGGCGTGCGCCAACCTCGACAAGCTGCCCAGCCCCGAGGAACTCGCGGAGCGCCTACGCCCCGACCTGCTGCGCGCGTTCAAGCCCGCACTGCTCGGCCGCATGACGGTCGTGCCGTACTTCCCGCTCGGCGAGGAGGTCTTACGCCGCGTCATCGGCCTGAAGCTGAACCTGATCGGCGACCGCCTCAAGCAAAATCACAAGGCGACGTTCGGCTACGGCGAGGAGGTCGTCGATGCGGTCGCGGCCCGGTGTACGGAGGTGGAGAGCGGGGCGCGCAACGTCGATCACATCCTGACCGGCAGCATGTTGCCGGCCATGTCGCAGGAGGTGCTGACGCGCATGGCCGAGGGCCGCCCGGTGAAGCGCGTGACCGTCGGCGTCGATGGCAACTCGTCGTTCACCTACGCGATGGAGTAAGTCGTCAGGTGGGGCCTCAGAAGTCCAGGAACGATTCTGACTCGACGACGCCGTCGGTAGGCCCGACGGCGTCGTCGTCGGGGGTGAGCGTGTTGATGAAGTCGTCGAGCGCGGCCGCCACGCGCCACAGCTTGCCGTCGATCGGGCTTTCGTGGTCCCAGAACAGGACTACGCCGGACTTATCAACGCACACCAGGTTGCCGCCGGGGGCCTCGCCCACGGGAACAACGCCCGGAGGCAGGCTGTCGCGGTATCGAGCGAGCTGACCCAGGACGGTATCCTTGCCGGTCCCAAGGCCGTACAGGACTTCGAGGCCCTGGTAGCCCTCGGAGTCGTTGAGCGGCGACGGCTCGTCGGACGTGAATTTAGCCCCCTTGTCGAACACGACGGGTCCGTTGAACTCACTCAGCAGCGCCCGGTAGTCTTTCGACACCGGCATGACGGCCTCAATCTGCCGTAGCGAGTCGCCGGCAGAGCCAACCGTCCGGCCGGAGGGCCGGGCACCGAGTTGCTTCATTTTGTTCGCGAACATGCTACATGCCTCCTCGGAGGTCGGACGCCGAACCGATGTGGGGAACGCTATTGTGCAACTCGCTCGGGATCAGCTGGATCGTCGTGCCGTCCAAGTGGTGCGGGGTGAGGTCGGCATCGCGAAGGTAGTTCTTGGCCGCGTTGCGGCTCGGCAAGTTCTTCTGCTTGGCGACGTAGTCGTAAACTTTGTCGAAGTCTTGCCGGGTGCCATTCAACTCGCCCGGCTTGAACTTGATCTGCCCCTTGGACCAGGGCGTGAAGGCCGGCCGGCCGTTGACGAACTCGATCGGCTTGCCGCCGGTGACCTTGTTGACCGCCGGGATGTCGGACTTCCAGAGGCCGTTGCCTGGGGTGCCGCTGGTCCAACTGCCTTCCGTGCGTGGCAACCGCGTCCTCGGGTTCAGGGCCTGCCCGGTCGCCTCCTTCTCAACGAGCGTGGCGGCCTCTTTCTCGGCGAGCGTGGCCCCCTCCTTGACCGCCGTCTTCACCAGCAGCTTGCCGGCCCCGACGACGAGGGCCTTGACCAGGAAGATGTCGCTCACGGCCATCGCGGCGTTGAACAGGCCCCAGCCCCAGCGGCCCTCCTGGAAGTCGTTGATCGCGGCCCGGCCGGACCCCCACACGGGGATCAGGCTCTCCCCGAAGCCCGGCGCGCCGACGGTCGCCGCGTTCGCGCACGGCTGCGCGGGGCTGTCGGTCGCGCCGGTGCCGAAGCCCTGCTCGATGCGGGCGGTCAGCGGCGGCTTGGCGGGGGGTCCGTCGGGCACGGCTCAGCCCTCCTTCGGCGGCTGGGGGCGAGAGAGTTCCTCCGCCAGTTGGGCGGCCATCGTCGCCCGGAAGTTCGGGTCGTACTTGGCGTCGCCGAGCATCCGCGGCAGCCAGTCCCACGGCGCGGCCGTCCAGTCGTCGCCGACGCGGGCGCGGACGCAGGCCACCGCGACGACGGCTTGCTCGGTGGTCAGGCCGTAGGGCGCGGCCTTCCGCTGCGACTCGCGGACGAACGCCGCCACCTCCGGGTCCGACGCCCAGCGCTCGGGGAACTCACCGCGCAAGAACGCCGCGGCCCGCGCCTCGAAGTTGCGCTGCGCGTCGGCGGAGAACGCCGCCTGCTGCTCGGGGCGGATCTGGATCACGGCGACGCCCCCAGGTGGACCTTGGCCCAGTCGCGGTAGGCGGCGGCGAACTCCAGCAGGTCCGAGCCATCGACGCACTCGCAGGCGTACCGGCGGACCGGGCCGACGAACTCGGCGACCTCGGCGGCGGTACACGTCGGCAGGTAGGTCCGCAACACGCGCGGGTCGTAGTAGCGGAAGTAGACCTGCCGGCCGTCGGCCAGCTTGACGATCAGGAACTTGCGCAGGTGCTTGCGCAGCTCGGGCAGCGCCAGGTCGCAGGTCAGGTAGACGGTCCAACTCGCGCCCCAGCCGTCGCGGACGAGTTCGTCGAGGAACGCCGCCCCGGCCGGAAGCTGCACGAGCCACGGGCCGAAGGGGGCGAGTTCGTCGCCGCGGCCGCCCTCGTAGAGGCTCTCGTACTCCAGGCCGGCGCGGTCCAGCCGGCCGGGCACGCTCGGCTCGCAGGCGGCGTCCAGGATCGCGTACAGCGGGCCGGGCATTGTCCGAAGGTGGGCGAGCGCCGCCGCCTTGGCGGGGGCCAGCGGCGCGGCGGGCGGCGGGGGCGCGGACGGCAGCGCGACGACGGTGCCCGGCGGCAGCGTCAGCGTGCGGGTGCCGAGGTGAGGCGTGTCCGCCGGCACGCCGACCAGGCTCACCGAGAAGGATGTGCGGCCGGCGCGAATCTCGTCGCCGTCACGCAGGGCGGCCTCGACGACCTTGGTACCGTTCACCAGCGTGCCGAAGCGGCTGCCGAGGTCTTGAACGAAGCCGCCGCCGTCGTCGCAGCGCACGCCGAAGTGCTCGCCGGAGAGCGTCGGGTCGTCCGAGAGCCGCACGTCGGCCGTGTTCAGGCGGCCGACGCGCAGCATCGGCCCGGCGGGGACCGGGATGACCCGGCCGGCCGCGTCGCCGGTCTCGATTCGCAGCGTCAGTTCCATGCGCTACCCGCCCGCCTTCAAGGCTTTGGCGCACGGCTCGCAGAACGGCTTGCCGGTCTTGGCCGCCGCGACGAGCGCGTTGCCCTGCCCGGCGTCGCCGATCATCACGGTGGGGAAGCCGAGGACGATGGTGCCGCCGTGGGCCGTCAGGTCGCCCATGCGGGCCGCCGGCATCCCGCCGATGAGCACGGTCATGCTGCCCAACGCGATCACGTCCGGGGGGCCGACGCAGGTGAGCATGTCGCCGACGCGCGCGGCCGGCAGGAAGCCGATGAGGACTTGCACCGCGCCCGGCGGCAGGATCGGCCCGCCGACGTGCGGGACGACGCCGGTCACCAGCGGGCAGACGTGCATGTCGGAGACGCGGGCCGCGGGGGGCATGGTCCGAACCGCCTGGGGTGGGGGACGAGTCAGTTCGACTTCGCGCCGGTCTTCGACAGGTCGGCGTCCTTCGGCTTGGTCGGCTTGGCGTCCTTGGCCTCCTTGGCCGGCTTCGCCGCCTTGGGGGCCTTGGGGGCCTTCGGCTTCTTCGGCATCGGCGGCACCCCCGGCACGGCCGCCCCGCCGCTGTTGATCAGCACCATCGTGCCCGAGATGCACACGCCCGCGGCGGTGATGGTGATGAAGCCGCCGCCGCCCTTCAGGCAGATCGTCGGGGCCTCGAGCACGATCGTCGAGCCGCCCTGGATGGTCACCGTCGAGCCGCCCTTGGCCGCGAACGCCCCGCCGGCCTCGAGGTCGTACTTCGCCGCGATCGAGAGCGACACGTTGCCGCCCACGTCGTGGGTCAGGTCGCCGCCGACCTTGAGGTCGGCCTTGCCGCCGACCGCCTCGGTGCGGTCGCCGCCGATGTCGTGGTCGGCGTTGCCGCCGACCTTCGACGCGACCGCGCCGCCGACCGTGTCGTGGACGGCGTCGTTGTAGGAGCGGTTGACGGCCCCCGCGACGGTCAGGTTGTACGTGTCGCCGTAGCTCACGGCGACGGCCTTCTTGACCACGAGGTCGGAGGTGTCGCCGATCAGCTCGTGCTTGGCCTTCTGGATGTGGATGTCGGCGTTGCCGGGGCCGTCGATGCCGCCGACGAGGAACTTGAGGTCGCCGCCGACGTGCTCGTCGCTGTTGCGGTGGACCTTGCGGTGCGAGTCGATCGCGACTTCTTCGTACTGGTGGCCCTTCTTGGTCTCGCCGCCGGCGTCGCCCTTGTGGTCGTTGGCGAGGTAGAAGCCGACGCGGCTGTGGCGGTCCTTGCCGACGCGCTCCATCAGGTCGCTGCGCACCCGCACGTCCATGTCCTTTTGCGCGTGGGTGTAGATCTGCTCCTTGCCGGCCTTGTCCTCGAAGCGGATGGCGTTGTAGCCGTCGCCGCCGGGCGAGGTGTTGGTGCGCACCGAGGTCTTGGTCTTCTCGTCGGGCAGCTTGTAGTGCGGCATCTGGTCGGGGTTGTAGACGCACCCCACACACAGCGGCTGGTCGGGGTCGCCCTCCAGGAAGTCGATGACGACCTCCTGGCCGACGCGCGGCACGCTCATCATGCCCCAGCCGCGGCCGGCCGACAGGTGCGCGACCCGAATCCAGCACGAACTCGCGGCGTTGCGCTTGCCCTCGCGGTCCCAGTGGAACTGCACCTTGATGCGGCCGTACTTGTCCGTGAAGATCTCCTCGCCGGGCGGGCCGACCACCACCGCGGTTTGCGAGCCGGGCACGACCGGCTTGGGCGTGGTCCGCTGCGGCCGGTACGGCAGGGCCGCCGGGATCGCGGCGAAGCTGTTGCGGTAGACGAAGCCGCCGCCGGAGCCGCTGCGGTAGTTCGCCGGCAACTCCGCGGAGTGGTTGACCGCGGTCAGGACGTACTCGCCGTCGGGCTTGATCGGAGCCGCCGCGAGGTCGGTCGGGTGCACGGCGATGGCGAACTTGTGCCCGGCCGCCATCTGCCGCGCGTGGCCCTCGCCGTGGACCGACACCGCCGACGCGGCGGCGGCCTGCATCCGCAACTCGACGGTGCGCTTGCCGTCGTCGGGCAGCTTGCCGAGTTCGCCGGGCTGCTCGCCGCCGTTGGAGTCGATGCCGTCGAAGCGCTGGGCGTAGGCCCCCGGCCAGTCGTAGATTTCGAGGCCGGCGTGGTCGCCGACGCCCAGCTTGTGCGTGACCTTGCCGAGCGCGACCGACTCGGTGAGCGGCTTCCCGCTCTCGCTGTTGCGGTGCGGCAACTCGAAGGTGTGGTCCCACAGCACGAACTTGCCCGGCACCTGCTCCTGGACCTTCGACCAGCCCGTGACGCAGTCCTCGCCGGTCTCGGACTGCTGGGCGTGCGTCTTGTAGACAATCGACGACTTGCCGACCACCGGCGGGTGAGCCTGCGGGTTGTTCGCCACGACGAGCGTGTGCGACCCGTCCGCGAACTTGAAGAAGTAGAAGATGCCCTCCTCTTCCATCAGTCGCGAGGCGAAGGCGAAGTCGCTCTCGCGGTACTGCACCACGTAGTCCCGCGGCTCGAACTTGCCGGTGACGAGGTACTCGGTGGTCAGGCCGGCGAAGACCCGCTTGAGGATGTCCGGCACGCTCAGGTGCTGGAAGATGCGGCTCTGCGACCGCCTGCTCAGGAGCCACAGGCTCGGCGCGATCTCGAGGCGGTAGCTCGTGAAGTCCGCGTCACTGTTGCCCTGCGCGAGGCGCACGCAGACGCCGTGGAAGTAACGCGCGCCGGCCTTGGGCAGCGCGAGCCGCAGGCCGACCGGGTGGCCGAGGAGTTTCTCGAAGGGGACCGCCGTCGCCCGCAAGGCCTTGGCGTCCACGGTGAGCGTGAACAGTTTCGACAGGCCTTCCGTGGCGCTGAGGCCGACGGCCAACAACGCGTCCGGCCCCAGTGGGGTTTGCAGGGCGAGTGGGCGGGCGGTCTGAGTGTACGCGCTACTCATGGGGAGGTATTCGTAGGAATTTGCGTTCCCGAACCGTAGTGGATTCTAACGCGGGTATTCGTTCCGGCAAGACGCCATCTCCCGAGCGGCCTCGCGGCACGACCCCAAGGCCGTGCAACCCAGACCGCCGGCTTAGTCGATTTTATCGCTCCTTTGCAACTTCTCGGAATAACCCTGAAGATCGCTCCAATCTGTAGTCGATGCCATTCGCACAGGACCGCGACCCTAAGTCGTCGGCGACGACCGGCCCCCCTTCAGGGGAGGGGACGGGCAGACGCGGGCGGCGGGCGCGAATCGTTCGGGTATCGGCACGGACCCAGGGGATCGAAGGATGAAGACCGCGAAATTCTTGCTCGGGGCCGCGGCGGCGGCGGCGATGGCCGGCACCGTCGGGGCCCAGTTCCTCGCCCCCGTGGCGGTCGCGCCGGCCCCGGACCCGAGCGCGGCGCTCAACGGCGTGGTGCCGCCCCCGCCCGACGCAGTCGGCATCGCCCCGCAGCCGTTCCCGCCGAACGGCCCGACCGTCTGGTCGCGACTCGGCATCGACCCGTTGCAGCGGGAGTACTACCGCCGCAAGGCCGCCCGGACGCCCCTGGGCCAAC
The DNA here is from genome assembly GCA_043744775.1 of Fimbriiglobus sp. GTDB lineage: Bacteria > Planctomycetota > Planctomycetia > Gemmatales > Gemmataceae > Fimbriiglobus. The sequence continues at coordinate 57,327 of JAYTUC010000172.1, forward strand.
TGCGGGCGAAACTCCGCGAGCCGCTGACGAAGCTGACCGGCGGCCTCATCCCGCCGTTCGCGCCCAAGACGCCGAGCGTCGCGGAACTCAAGGACCCCGGCCCGGTCGGGGCGGCGGCCAAGGCCAAGCTCGACCGCGCCGGGGCCGAGGAGCGCATCAAGGCGGTCAAGTACCTCGCCACGCTCGACTGCCACTACTGGCCCGAGGCCGAGGAGGCGCTGATCGGCGCGCTCCGCGCCGACCGCAACGAGTGCGTCCGCTACGAGGCGGCCGTCGCGCTCTTGAACGGCTGCTGCTGCACCTGCAAGGTGACGGTCGCGCTGAGCATCGCCGTGAGCTGCTCCGACGCGGACGGCAACCCGTCGGAGCGCTCGGCCCGCGTCCGGGCGGTCGCCGCCCACGCGCTGGACCGCTGCCTGTCGAGCGCCTGCTGCGCCCCGGAGCTGCCGCCGCTCGTGCCGCTGGTGCCGCCCGAGGGCGACAACAAGCTCAACCCCAAGGGGCCGTTCGAGGGGCCGAAGCCGGTGGCCGAGATCAAGGCGACCCTTGGCGACGCGGCGTACCCGAAGCAGTACTACGCGGCCGTCGCCAAGACGCCTCGCGTTAAGGTCGTCGCGATGGGCCGGCGGGCGCTCGAACTCGGGGCGCAGTTCGGCTACGACTTCACGACGCCGATCAACGACAGCGACTACGCCGCGGCGGGGCTGCCGGCGGCGGTGGTCCAGGCCGGGGGGACCGCGGAGCCGACGACGCTCCTCGAACTCTTCGCCTGGAACGACTCCGGCGCGGCGATCGCCCAGCCGCCGCTCGCGCCGCCGGCGGTGGCCGCGGCGCTGAAGCCGTCCCCGGTGCGCACCGCCCTCGCCACGGCCCCGAAGCCGGCGCTGGAGTTGGCCCCGGCCCCGTCGCCGGCGCGGCTGCCGAAAGTCGTCGTGAGTCCGGCGACCGACACCAGCAAGCCGGAGAAGCCGGCGACCGCGGTGAAGCCGGAGAAGCCCGCCACGCCCGCCGCTCCGCCACTGAAGTCGCCGCCGGTGACTGTCTCCGCGACCGATCTGAGTGAGCCGAAGTTGCCGGCCGCGCAGCCGCCGAAGTCGCCGCTCGTCATCCCGGTCGTCGTCCCGGTCGCGAAGCCGCTCCCCGCGGTCGTGGCCCCGGCCCCGGCGTCGGCCCCGGTGCCGACCCCGCCGAAGCTGGGCGTGCCGCCGCTGGCGCTGCCCGCCCCGAAGCCGCTGACGCCCCCGGTTGTGGTGATTCCGGTCGCCGTGGCCCCGACCGTCCCGGCCCCGACGCTGGCCCCGAAGCCGAGCGTGCCCGTCACCGTGCCCGCGGTCACTACGCCGAGTGTGGCGGCCCCGACGGTCGCGCCGAAGCCGAGCGTGCCTGTCGCCACGCCCGTAGTCGCGGTGCCGGTGGTCGTCGCGCCGACAACGCAGGCCCCGGCCCCGGTGGTCGCGATCCCGCCCGTGCCGACGCTCCCGTCGCTGCCGGCGACGCAAGCCCCGGCCCCGGTCGTGCCGCTGACCCGGACGACGACCGAGTACCGCTTCCCGCCCGAGCCGAGTCCGCTCAACGGCGACTACCAGCCGCGCAGCCGGTAGGGCGACCGTCTCGGTGGGAAACGAGCGGCGAGCCGGAAGCGTCAGCGCCCGGAGTTCTGCGAGCGTGCAGAACTCCGGGCGCTGACGCTTCCGGCTCGCTTTTCACTCGCCCGCCGGCTTCGCGGCCTCGACGGGGTGTCGCAGGAACTCTAGGACTCGCTTGTCGGAGGTCAGGAAGTCCACGAGTTCCGGGAACGGCACGTCGCGCAACTCGACGGCCCGCCTCAGCAGCAGGGGCACCGGACTGTGCGGCTCGACCGCCTCCAGCGCCGCCGCCAGCTCCAGGAGCTGGGCGTAAATCCCCTGCCGCGACCGGACGCCGCCGCGACTACCGCCCGACAGCGCCGCCTCGCCGATCGACTCCGCCGCGCCGCCGCCGCCGCCCGCCGGGGCCGCCGACGGGCCGTCGGCGCGCAGCCGGAGGATTTCCTGGGTCATGTTGCGGCAGTCGATCAGCGCCGACTTGAGGCCGCCCAGCCCCGGTGCCAGTCCGGGGGCCTTGGCGGTGAGGGCGGCGCACAGCGCCGCCACCTCACCCATCGACTCGACGAGGTAGGCGTCGGCCTCGGCGACGGCCTGCAACTGCGCGGGGCTGGCCCTGGCGACCGCCGCGTCGTAAGCCGCCTTCAGCGGCCCCCCCGTGTCGCCCGCCGCGGCCCGCGCCGCGCGGAGGCTGTACTTCGCCTCGCCAACGACGAGCACCGGCACGTCGCGCAGCACGTTGGGGAAGAACGGCGTCTTCAACTCCTCGTCGAGGTAGCCGAACAGTGACAGGCGACCGTCCACGTCGTCGGCGTCGGTCGGGTCGTCGATGGCGGGGTGCAGCGCGTCCCAGCAGTCCTCGCAGAGCCGCCGCAGCAGGGTGAGGCTGTCGCGCAGCCCCCGGAACCCGGCGGTGTGGGTCGCGGCCTCGGTGACCTGCAACGCCAGCCGCAAGTCCTTGCCCTTGGTCGCCAGGTACTCAGTCCCGAAGTCGAAGACCTTCCCCCACTCGGCGACCTTGCGCGGCTTGTTGGCCAGCGCGTAGTCCTTCAAGTCGTCGGCGCTGAGGGTGTTCGGGTCGTGCTCCTCGCGGTACTCCTTGAGCAGATTCTTTTCGCGCAAGCCCAGCGGCACGCCGGCGGGGTCGTCGCCGGGGACGGGCCGGGTTAGCGACTCGACATCGAACAGCGGGGCGGCGGGCATCGGGCGGCTCCTGATCGGGGGCCTCGCGGCTCGGGCGAGAAGCCGAGAAAGCGGGCGCGGGGTGTTGAAGCACTTCGACACGTTCGTATGCTACTGGAACTGTAACGCCCGAAGCCCACTCAGGCCACCTCCATGCGCGCACTGCCGGTTTACTGGCACGAAGGCATGTTCCTTCGCCAGCACCACTTCCAGGCCGCCGACCGCCACACGCTCGACCAGATCGGCCAGTCGAGCCGCTGGGACGTGCCGTACAACTGGGGCGTCCGCGGCGTCGATATCGACCCCAACGCGCTGACCAACTTCCGCTTCGTCGTGCGGCGGCTCCAGGCCCGCATGCGCGACGGCACCATCGTCCGCGTGCCGCAAGACGGGGCGTTGCCCGAGATCGACCTGCGGGCCGCGTTCAAGTACGCCGAGGAGAACAACCAGGGCACCGTCGAGATTTCACTCGCCGTGCCGATCCTCGACCTGGGCCGGCCCAACGTGACCGCCGCGGGCGGCGAGGCGGCGCGCTACCGCGTCGAGATCGACAACCGCGTGCCCGACGAGAGCGACGGCAAGACCGAGCGGCCGCTGCAGTACCGCCGGCTGAACCTCACCGTGCTGACCTCCGGCACCGACCCGGCCGGCTACGAGACGCTGCCGATCGCCGTGCTGACGCGGGCCACCCAGGGCGAATCGACCCCGGTGATGCACCGGCCCTTCATGCCGCCGATGCTGGCCTGCGACGCCTGGCCGCCGCTGCGCGAGGACATCCTGCAGCCGATCTACCACAAGATCGGCACGCTGGTGCGCGACCTGGGCGGCACGGTCAAGGACCGCGAGATCAGCTTCCTCGACACCGACCCCGAGGCGCGGCTGATGTTCGAGCAGGTCCGCGTGCTCAACGAGGCCGCGGCGGTGACGCGCATCGTCGCCCGCACCGACGGCGTCCACCCGATCCAGGCGTACACCGAACTGTGCCGGCTCGTCGGCCAGCTCGCCATCTTCGGCACCGAGCGCGCCATCCCCGAGCTGCCCGAGTACCGCCACGAGGAGTTGGGGCCGTGCTTCTTCGACCTCAAGAAGTTGCTCGACCAACTGCTGAACATGATCGGCGCGGACCGCAAGTTCCAGCAGCGGCCGTTCTCCGGGCACGGCCTGCAGATGCGCGTGGACATGGACGAGCCGTGGCTCGCGCCGAACTGGCAGATGTTCGTCGGCGTCGAGTCGAACCTGACCAGCAACGAGGTCATCGGCCTCTTGACGAGCGGCCAGATGAACATGAAGATCGCCTCGACGGACCGCGTCGAGGACGTGTACGCGCTGGGGCAGCGCGGCATGGTCTTCCGCTACGAGGCCCAGCCGCCGCGGGTGCTGCCGATCACGAAGCGCGACACCTACTTCTCGATCGAGCGCAGCCCCGAGGAGTGGCCCTTCGTGCAGAGGACGCGCCGCCTGGCGATCCGCCTCAACGAGCGGCTCCTCGACGGCGACCTGCAGAACAAGCGCGACGTGATGATCCGCGGCCAGCCGGGCAAGCAGCCGGTCATGCGCTTCACCCTGTATGTTGTCCCTCCCAAGACTTAACCGAGGGGTAAGCCCGCGCCATGGAAATCGACCTCAGCCGCCACGTCCTCGACGTGATGGCCTACGGGCTGGCACTCAAGGAGCGGCTCAGCGCCGGCGAGAACCTGCTGCTCGACGCCGAGAACGCCCGGCTCAAGCAGATGCTCCTCGGGGAGGGGGCGATCCGCGGCCACGTCGATTACGGCGACAGCGTGCGCCGGCCGGTGCAGCCCGACGAGCGCGACTTCCTCGGCGCGCGCTACGCCCTGGCCTGCTGGCTCGACGAGATCTTCGTCTCGGACCCCGAGTGCGTCTGGAGCAAGCTCTGGCGCGAGAAGTCGCTGGAGGCCGAGATCTACGGCGGCGGCCAGGAGCGGGCCTGGCGCTTCTGGGCGCAGGCCGACCTCGCCGACAAGCGGCCCGGCACCGAGGCGGTCGAGGTCTACTTCTGGTGCGTGATGCTGGGCTTCCGCGGCTCGCCGAGCCTCGTGGACCCCAAGGAGTGGGTCGAGCGCGCCCGCCGCCGGGTCGTCGCCTCGCGCAACAAGGAGATCCGCCTGCCGGCCGACATGGGCCTGCGGACCAACGTGCCGCCGCTACGCAACCGCGGCCGCGCCCGCACCGCCGGCCGGCTCTTCGTCGTCGCGCTCGCGGCGGCGCTAATGGTCGCCACCCTGCTCGTGACGCAGCAGTTCACGAACTAAGCCCGCCGCCAGCCTGAGGCCGACCATGCAGACCCTCGTCCACCTGTTCGTGAGCTTCGTCGATCACATCCGCAGCCTGGTCGGCATGGTCATCCCCATGTTCGCCGAGGCGGCCGACTTCCGCTCGTGGCCGACCTGGGTGCGGCTGCTCGTCACGGTCATCGTGTTCGCGGTCATCCTGACGGGCCTGTACTTCCTCAACCAGTTGCCCTACGTCCAGGACCACCTCAAGAAGTACGCCCACGACTCGATCAAGCCCGTCTACCTGCCGATGCTGTTCCTGCTCCTGTGCGCCTTGAGTTGGATCGCCTACTTCTGGTGGAAGCTCTTCAACGCCACCGACGCCGCGGAGTACCCGGACATCGCCTCGGCGTGGGGCGAGGCGGTCGAGCGGCTCCGGGCCAACGGCACCAACGTCGCCGACCTGCCGCTGTACCTCGTGCTGGGCCGGCCGCAGGGCGGGGACGCGGCCCTGTTCCTGGCGTCGCAGCAGAAGATCCAGTTCACCGCGCCCAAGAGCGAGTCGGCCCCGGTGCGCGTCTTCGCCGGCACCGCCGCGCTGTACGTCACCTGCTCCGGGGCCTCGACGTGGG
>JAYTUC010000173.1:0-24258 GCA_043744775.1 Fimbriiglobus sp.
CCCCGAAAAACGTTTTGCCGCGGAGACGCAGAGACGCGGAGAAAACCGCAACGAGGGAATCAACCGCAGAGGGCACAAGAGGGCGCGGAGAAAGGCCAAATCCGAGGAGAGCTAAAACCGAGTGTGTCCCCGCGCGGCCTGCTCACCGCGGTGACAGCCTGTGGCGGAGTGGTTTCAGCACGGTTTGGTGCCTTTCTCGGCTTCGGTCTTTCTCATGTGCTCTCTGCGCCCTCTGCGGTGAATTGTTGGTCCTGGTTTTCTCCGCGTCTCCGCGTCTCCGCGGCAAAAATGCTTACTTCTTCGCCGAGTACCCCAGCACCACGACCGTCGGCGCGTCGGCCTTCGCGTCCACCGGCACGAGCAGTTCGTTCGTCTCGGGGGCCTTCTTGACGCCGGCCACGCCGTCGAGGAACTCGTCCACCGGCAGCAGGTCGTCGTAGCCGGGTAGGCCGTAGTGCATCGGCAACGCGTACAGCCGCGGCTTCAGCTTCGCCACGGTCAGCTTCGCCCCCTCGCCGTTGAGCGTGTAGACGCCCCCCACCGGGACCATCAGCACGTCGATCGGGCCGATCGCCTTCACTTGCGCGTCGGTCGGAACGTGGCCCAAGTCGCCGAGGTGGCAGAAGGTCAGGCCGTCGGTCTCGACGATCAGCGCCGCGTTCTTCCCGCGCACGAAGCCCTCCTCCGCGTCGTGGAACAGCCCGACCGAGCGGACGCGCACCGTGCCGACCTTCTCGTCGATCGCGTTCCAGTCGAGCCGCTTGTTGACGACTTTGAGGCCGTGGAATTCGCGGGCCGCCTTGCGGTCCTTGACCATCTGCAACTGCGTGTGGTCCGAGTGCTCGTGGCTGATCAGCAGGATGTCGGCGGCGAGTTGCGGCGGGTTGAGTGCGGGGATGGCGTGCGGGTCCCAGACGACCGACTTGCCGCCGACCGTTTCGAGTTGGAAGTACGAGTTGCCGAACCAGCGCAACTTGCAGCCCTTCGGCGGCTCCTGCGCGGCGGCGAAGCCGGGGAGGCACAGCAGCGCGAGCAGGGCGGCGCGAGTCATGGGGGCGTCTCCGGGGGTGACGTATTCCGCCGCAGGCGCGGCGAGCGGCGGACGTGAGTCCGCTGTTTCAGCCCGACGTGGGGACGGCTCCGACGGGCGAGCGCAGAAACTCCCTGCGGGATGTCACAGCTTACGCGGGAAGTAACAGCGGACTCACGTCCGCCGCTCGCCGGGAATTAGGCGTCCAGTAGCTTCCGCAGCACGGCCAGGTGCTTCGGCACGGCCAGCTTCGCGTCGGGCTTGGCCTCGTACTCCAGCACCACCGCGCCGTGGTAGTTGGCCGCGCGCAAGATGCCGACGACCTTCGCCAAGTCGGCGTCCTCGACTTTGCCGCCGGGGAAGACTTCGGTCTTGACCTGCACGACGACCCCATACGGGGCGATGGCGGCCACGTCGGCGTAGGGGTCGGCCGTCTTGAAGTTGCCGGTATCGACGTTCACGCCCAGCGCCTTCGACTTCACCGGCTTCACGAGTGCCAGCAGTTGTGCCGGGGTCGCCGTGATGCCGCCGTGGTTCTCGAGCGCGAGCAGCACGCCGCGCTTCTCGGCGTGCCCGCAGCACTCCTCGAGCGCGGCGACGACTCGGGCTTGCGTCGCTTCGAGCGTGTCGCCCTTGGGCAGGTCGCCGGCGAAGACGCGCACCGTCGCCGCGCCCAGGTCGGCGGCGCGGTCGGTCCACGCCTTGACGTGGGCGATCTCGCCGCGAACTTTCGCGGGGTCGGCGAGGCAGAAGTCGCTGCGCACCGGCACCCCGGAGATGGCGAGCTTCTTGCCGGCGGCGTGGTCGCGCAACTTCTTCAAGTACGCCGGCGTCGTCTCGGCGAAGTAGTACGACGTGAGTTCGACGGCGTCGAGCGGCAGCGTCGCGGCGAGGTCGAGGAAGTCGAACAGCGTCATCGCCGGCTTCTTCAAGTCGAGCGCCTGCCGGAAGCTGTACGCCGCGAGGCTCAGCGTCATCGCCTTGTTGGCGGGCACGCCCGTCGGCCGCACGACCGGGTCGATGCCCCGCGCGCCGGCGGCCCCGCAAGTGAGCGCGGCGGCGGCCAGGAATTCGCGGCGTGTCGTCGTCATCAGCGGCCTCCCTTGGGTTCGTCGTACTCCTCGAAGTCGTCGTCGAGCTTCGGCTTCTTCTTGGGCTTAGGCTTGGGCTTAGGCTCGTCGTACTCCTCGAAGTCGTCGTCGTCGCCCCGGTCGTCGTCGTCGTCGCGGTATCGCCCCTCGCTGCGGTGCAGGCGGGCCGTCGATTGGGACAGTTTCAGGCCGAACATGATTGGCAGGACGATTTGCGCGATGATGAGGAAGAGGCTCAGACAGCCCAAGGCCATGACGACGCCGAGGAGCGCGTCGTTGCCGGCGGCCCCGCCCTGCCCCGCAACCCTGCTGAGGACATTACTGACGCCATTAAGCGCGAGGGTGACGAGGACGATGACCGCGTAGATCAGGCCCAACTGCTTGCCATGGTCGCCTCGGGACTTGAGCCGTCTGTCCTCGAACTCGTTGTCGAGGGCCTCGGAGGTTTTCATCACGATGATGAAATTCATGACGATCGGCACGCAGGGGATCAAGGCCAGCCAGACCAGTCCGGGGGCCATCGAGCGGTTCCGCGGCCGCACCGCCTGCAACGCCTGCATGGCCTTGACGAGCATGAAGATGTACGGGCCATACAGGGCGATCACCATTACGACCGCGACGCAGAGGACCGCGGCGAGTCCCCCGGCCAAGGCTCCGCCGGCGAAGGCCGCGTTGTTGGCCGGGTTCGGGGCACCCGGCGGGGGGTTGAACCCGCCCTGGAGGAGTTGCATCAGCATCGGGCGGGCGTCCTGAAGTCGCGGCGGGCGGGGTCGGCGGTGCGGCGATTGTACTGCCGCCGCGCGGCCGCACAACGACAAAGCCCGCGGGGGGCGTCCGCTCCGTAGAATGCCCCGACAGAACGCCGCACTGGGGTAGCACGTTATGGCCGTCGAGTTGGTCAAAGTCCCGTCGCCGGGGGAGTCGGTCACCGAGGGCAAGATCGCCAAGTGGTACAAGCCGACCGGCAGTACTGTGGCCATCGACGAGCCGCTCTTCGAGTTGGAGTCCGACAAGGCGGCCCAGACGGTCGGGGCACCGGTCGCCGGGGTCGTCAAAATCCTCGTGGCCGAGGGCGAAATCGTCGCCATCGGCACGGTCGTCGCCGAGATCGACCCCGCCGGCAGCCCCGCCGCCAAGCCGGCCGCCGCGCCCGAGGCCCCGACGAAAGTCAGCCTCGCCGCGGACGTGGTGCCGAAGGCCGGCGCGGAGCCGAAGGTCTCCCCCGCGGCCGGCCGCATCCTCGCCGAGAAGGGCGTGAGTGCTACGGCCGTCAACGGCACCGGGCCGAAGGGCGTCGTCACCAAGGACGACGCGGTGAAGGCGCACGCCCCGGCCGCCCTCGTGGCGACGCCCAAGCCGGCGGCGCAAGTCGCCACGCCGGCCCCGGCCGCCGTGGTGGCGTCGGGCACCGCGCGGGAGACGCGCCAGGCGATGTCGATGATCCGCCGCCGCATCGCCGAGCGCCTGCTGGAGAGCCAGAACACGACCGCGACGTTGACGACCTTCAACGAAGCCGACATGACGGCCATTCAGGAGTTGCGCGCCAAGTACAACGAGCGGTTCGAGAAGAAGTACGGCGTCAAGATCGGCTTCATGTCGATCTTCGTCAAGGCCGTCATCGAAGCCCTCAAGGCGTACCCCGTCGTGAATGCCCGCATCGACGGCAACGACATCGTCTACCAGAACTTTTACGACATCAGTGTCGCCGTGAGTACCGAGAAGGGCTTGACGGTGCCGGTGATTCGGGACGCCGACCACCTGAGCTTTTCGGACATCGAGAAGAAGATCACCGAACTCGCCAAGAAGGCCCGCGACGGCAAGTTGACGCTGCAAGACATGTCCGGCGGCAGCTTCACGATCACCAACGGCGGCACCTTCGGCTCGATGCTCTCGACGCCGATCCTGAACCCGCCGCAGAGTGCGATTCTGGGCATGCACAACATTCAGAAGCGCGCGGTCGTGATCAACGACGAAGTCGTCGCCCGGCCGATGATGTACGTCGCGCTGAGCTACGACCACCGGCTGATCGACGGCAAGGAGGCGGTGCAATTCCTGGTGCGCGTGAAGGAGTGCCTGGAGAACCCCGAGCGGATGCTGTTTGAAATCTAAACCAATACTAACCGCGGAGGAGCAGAGTAGCGGAGTAATCCGAACACAAGTTTTAAGTCTTCTCCGCTACTCTGCTCCTCCGCGGTGAAACTCTTTTTCTTTCGAGACCAGTATGCCCGACACATTTGACCTCGTCGTGATCGGTGGCGGCCCCGGCGGCTACACGGCCGCCATTCGCGCCGCCCAACTCGGCCTGCGCGTCGCCTGCGTCGAGAAGCGTAAGAGCAAGGCCCTCGGCGGGACGTGCCTTAACATTGGCTGCATCCCCAGCAAAGCACTATTGGATTCGTCCGAATTGTACGAAGTGATTTCGCACAAGGCCAAGAAGCACGGCATCGGTGTCACCGGGGTGTCGCTGGACATCCCGGCGATGATGGGGCGGAAGAACAAGGTCGTCAAGGAGTTGACCGACGGCGTCGCGTACCTGTTCAAGAAGTACAAGGTGACCGCCTACTACGGTGCCGGCAAGATGGTCGGCCCCGGCAAGGTGAGCGTCACCGACGCCGAGGGCGTGGCCACCGAGTTGGCGACGAAGCACGTCTTGCTCGCCACCGGCAGCGACACGACCGAGTTGCCGTTCCTCAAGTTTGACGGCACAACCGTCGTGAGTTCCACCGAGGCGCTCGACTTCCAGGAGGTGCCGAAGCACCTGATTATCGTGGGCGCGGGTTACATCGGCCTCGAACTGGGGTCGGTCTGGAAGCGACTCGGGGCGAAGGTCACCGTCGTCGAGTTCCTGCCGCGCATCTTGCCGATCAGCGACGCCGGGATTGCCGCGGATGTCTACAAGATTCTGGCGAAGCAGGGTCTCGAGTTCCACCTGAACACCAAGGTCACCGGGGCCAAGGTCACCAAGGGAATCTTGGGCGGCACGACAGTCACCGTCAATGCGGAAGACAAGGACGGCAAGGCGTTGACCTTTGAGGGCGACAAAGTTTTGGTGTGCGTCGGCCGGCGGCCGCACACGGCCAACCTGGGCCTGGACGAAATAGGCGTCGAGTTCGACCGCAAGACCGGCAAGGTCAAGGCCGACTTGCACTTCCACACCAACGTCGAGGGCGTGAGCGCGATCGGCGACCTCATTGACGGGCCGATGTTGGCGCACAAGGCCAGCGAGGAAGGCTTGGTGTTCGCGGAGCAACTCGCCGGGCAGAAGCCGCACCTGAACTACGACACGATCCCGAGTGTCATCTACATTTGGCCCGAGGTGGCAAGTGTAGGCTTCACCGAAGAGCAGTTGAAGGAAAAGGGCACGGCCTACAAGGTCGGCAAGGTGCCGTTCCTGGCCAGCGGTCGCGCGAAGGCGATGGACGAACCGGACGGGTACGTTAAGGTTCTCACCGACGCGACGACGGACCGGCTGTTGGGCGTTCACATTTTGGGGCCGCGGGCGTCGGACCTGATCGCGGAGTGCGTGACGGTGATGGAGTACCACGGCAGTGCCGAGGACATCGCCCGCTGCACGCACGCGCACCCGACGCTCGGCGAGACGGTCGGCGACGCGGCGCGGATGGCCTACGCCGGGCTGCCGGTGAACTTCTAACCCCGGCGGGACGGCGATGCTGGCCTTGCGAACCGCCGTGCGAAAGGTCGAGCGCCTAGCGTACAGCCCCGATGGCTCCCGCCTCGCCGTCGGCGGGCCGACGGGCACCGAAGTGATCAAGGTGGACGGCGGGGAGACGGTGGCGCTGTTCGACTGGTTGTCGTTGAGCCTATGTGCCTTTCGCGCCGATAACAACTCCCTGCTTGTCGCCTATTACTACCATATGATGACGATTGTGGACCTTGGCGGGACTCTCATAAATCCGTTCCCAGATGTGCTTGGATTGTTTCGGGAAGGAGTTCACACGTGGGCGTTGCTAGGTGCTATGGATGAATGGCTTGATACGGACCTCAAGCAAATCAGGCGCAGGAGACTTGCATCCGTTTCCGAAAAATGCCCTTCAGGCCAAGCAACGGTCTGGGCATCTGCCATACCGGATTGGAACGTCTCCTTTAATAGAGGCCTGACGATTTTTGGCGTCCCGCCGCGGGTGGCCATCTTGGCTAACCTGCAGGCCGTGGCCGACGACACCAGAACGTACCTCTACCTTCTCGACGGCGACACCGGCGAACTGATCCGCCGGCACCGCTGCGGCTACCCCTGCGTCGATCACTTCACCGGGTCGCCGTGCGGCGGCTACCTCGTCGGCGTGCGGCAGGCGACGCTGATCGTTTGGGACACGGCCGCGCTGCACCGGCCGCCGCGGCGCTGGGCGAACGACTCGCGCAAGCAGTTCACCGGGGTCGCGTTCCACCCGCACGGCCGTTACCTTCTCACCGCCAGCAACGACAAGTCGGTCAAGCTCTGGGACCTGACCTGCGGCCAAGTCGTGCGCTCCTACGACTGGTCGGCCGGCCGCATGCGTAGCGTCGCCGTCGCCCCGGACGGCCTGACCGCCGCGGCCGGCAGCGACGAGAACCTGGTGGTGATCTTCGACCTCGACTTGTGATCCGAGCGCCGGGAATTGTGCATATACTCACGCCATGAGCACCAAGTACGTCATCGTCATCCCCGACGGCTGCGCCGACGAGCCGGTCGCGAGCCTCGGCGACCGCACGCCGTTGCAGGCGGCGCACCTGCCGAACATGGACCGCGTCGCGGCGACCGGGGTCGTCGGGCTGTCGAACAACGTGCCGGCGAGCCTCACCCCGGCGTCGGACGTGGCGACGCTGTCGCTCTTCGGCTACGACCCGCTCGTCGTCTACACCGGCCGGGCACCGCTCGAAACCGCGGCGATGGGCATCGCGCTGGGGCCGAACGACTGGGCGATCCGCTGCAACCTCGTCCACACGCCCGACGGCCGGATGCGCGACTTCACCGCGGGGCACATTACCAGCTCCGACGGCGGCGAGCTGATGGCGGCCATTCAGCGGCACCTCGGCGGCCGCGATGTCGCCGGGGGGACGCTCGAATTCCACGCCGGGGTTAGCTACCGCAACATCCTCGTCTGGCGCGGCCACACGCCGGCGTCGCCGTTCAACGGCACGAAGGGCCAGCCGCCGCACGACATCCCCGACCGGCCGATCGCAGACCACCTGCCGACCGGCCCTGGCCGCGCGATCCTCATCGCACTCATGGAGGAGAGCCGTGAGATTTTGGCGACGCACCCGACCAACTTGCGGCGCGCCGCCAACGGCGAGAAGCCGGCGACGCAGATTTGGCTCTGGGGCCTCGGCAAGGCCCCGCGGGTGACGCCGTTCGCCGACGCCTACGGGCCGCGCGGGGCCATTATCTCGGCGGTCGATCTGGTGCGCGGCGTCGGCATTCTGCTCGGCTGGACGCGGCTCGATGTCGTCGGGGCGACGGGGTACTTGGACACCGACTACGCGGCGAAGGGCCGGGCCGGGGTCGCCGCGCTGGCCGACTTCGACCTGGTGTGCGTGCACGTCGAGGCCCCCGACGAGGCGTCGCACGAGGGCCTGCCCGACGAGAAGGTCAAGGCGCTCGAGCGCATCGACACGCACGTCGTCGGGCCGCTGCTCGACGCGATGCAGGCGTACCCCGACGCCCGGCTGCTCGTCGAGCCGGACCACCGCACGACGCTGGCCACCCGCGCGCACGCCTACGGGGCGGTGCCGTTCGCCGCCTGCGGCGTCGGCATCGCCGCGAGCGGGGCCGCCCACTACGACGAGCCGACGGCGACGGCGTCGGGGCTGAGTTTCGACCCCGGCTGGCAGTTGATGCGGTGGCTCCTCGGCAAGTAGGCGGTGGCGGGGCGGCGTCGGCGGGGGTACAATCCGGCGTGTGTTTCGCCGCGCCGCTGACCGGGAGGATTCGCCGCGATGCCTGGCCCGTTCCCTGGGATGGACCCGTACCTCGAACGCCCCGCCCTGTGGCCGGCCTTCCAGTCGCACTTGGTCGCCGCGCTCCAGGAGGCGCTGTTGCCGGGGCTGGTGGACCGCTACCGCGCCCGCGTCGGCGTCCGCCAGTACACGGCGACCACGGCGCTGTTCACGTCGGTGCTGACCGAGACGCACCGCGAGGAGTTCCTCGAAATCGCCGCGCGGGCGGACGGCCGCGTCGTCACGCGGGTCGAGGTGGTCAGCCTGGGCAACCGCACGACCGCGGCGGGGCGGGCGGCGTACCTGGCGGCGCGGGCCGAGGCGTCGCGCGGGGCGATCGTCGAGATCGACCTGCTCACGCAGGGCCGGCCGACGCTCGACTTCGCCCGCGACGGCCTGCCCCCGCACGACCAGACGGTGACGGTCACCCGCGGCGGCACCCCGGAGCGCTACGAGATCTACACGGCAGCACTCACCAAGCGGCTGCCGCGCTTCCGGCTGCCGCTGGCCGCGGACGACAAGGACACGATTTTCGACCTGCAAACGGCGCTGAACCGGGCCTACGACCGCGGCGGGTTCGCCGAGACGCTCACTACCGCTTACAAAGGCCCCCTGCCGCCCGACGCGCGCCTCAGCGACGAGACGCGCGACTGGGTCGAGGCGCACCTGGCCGCGCGGAGCCTGCGGTGACCCACCCGCGTCGGCGGGCGGTGCGCTGAAAACAATTTTGCCGCAGAGACGCAAAGGGCGCAGAGAAAGCCAAAACTCGAATTTGGTTGACTCCGCGGACTCCGCGTCTCTGCGGCTAACATTCTGACCTGACCCGCCAGCGTCAGAACCCACCCGCTCACGCGGGTGGCTCGCCCGGAGATCGCCTCATGGACTTCGTCGCCGGCGCGGCCGTCGCCGTCATCGCGGCCGCCGTCGTCGGGGTGCTGCGCGGCCTCGACGTGCGGCTCGTCCTGTTCGCCGCGGCGCTGACCCTCGGGGCGCTCGCGGGGGACTTGAAGCCGGTCGTCGGCAAGTTCCTCACCACCTTCAGCGACGAGAAGTTCGTCGTGCCGATCTGCTCGGCGATGGGCTTCGCCTACGTCCTCAAGGCGACCCGCTGCGACGCCCACATGGTCCGCGTGCTCGTCGCCCCGCTGCGCCGCGTGCGCTGGCTGCTCGTCCCCGGCGTCGTCGTCGCGGGATTTCTCGTCAACGTCCCGGTCATCAGCCAGGCGAGCACGGCGGTTTGCCTCGGCACGGTCGTGGTGCCGCTGATGCGCGCCGCCGGCTTCTCGGCGACGGCCATCGGCGCGACGCTGCTGCTCGGCTGCTCCGTCGGCGGCGAGTTGCTGAACCCCGGTGCCCCCGAGCTGAACAGCGTCGTGGCGGTGGCCGGCGGCGACCCGCGGGCCGTCGTGCCGCACGTCGCCGCGCTAGTCTTCCCGATGCTGCTGGTGTCAACCGCCGCCTTCTGGCTGCTGAGCTTGCGCGACCCGCCGACCGCCCCGATCCCGGTCGTGGCGGCCGAGGCCGTCGAGCGCCTGAATCCCTTGAAGGCACTGGTCCCGCTCGTGCCGCTGGCGCTCCTGTTCCTGTCGGGGCCGCCGCTGAGCCTCGTGACGATCGCGCCGGAGTGGGTCGGGGCCAAGGTCGCGGGCGGGCCGGCCAACTCGCGCTTCATCGGCTTGGCGATGCTCGTCGGCGTGCTGGCGGCGATGCTCGTTTCGGGCCGCGAGGCGAAGGGCTGCATGAAGTCGTTCTTCGAGGGGGCCGGCTACGGCTTCGCCAACATCGTCAGCCTCATCGTGACGGCCAACTGCTTCGGCACCGGCATCGAGCAGGCCGGCCTGGCCCGGCACCTCGGCGACCTGATCGCGGCGTCGCCGGGGCTGCTGCACCCGCTGGCCGGCGTCGTGCCGTTCGGCTTCGCCTGGGTCTCCGGCTCCGGCATGGCGAGTACGCAGAGCCTCTACGGCTTCTTCCACGGCCCCGCGGTGGCACTCGACGCCGACCCGCTGGGCGTGGGCGCGCTGGTCGCGGTCGGCAGCGCCGCCGGCCGGACGATGTCGCCGGCCGCCGCGGTCGTCTTCATGTGCGCGACGCTCAGCGGCGCGCGCGGTCCGGACCTCGTGAAGCGCGTCGCCGGCCCGCTGGTGTTGGGCCTGGCGACGGTCGTGCTGCTGCGGAGCCTCGGGGTAATTTAAGGCGAGCCGGAAAGCGTCAGCGCCCGGAGTTCTTCGTCATCGCTGACGCGAAGAACTCCGGGCGCTCACGCTTTCCGGCTCGCCGGGAGACTACTGCGTCACCGGCATGCACACCTGCTCCAGCAGCCGCTCGGCCTTCTCCTGCATCAGGTCGGCCAGGTTCGGCAGCGGCGCGCCCTCGGGCAGCGACTCACGCACGGCGTTCAGCCAGCGCGGGAAGGCGTAAATCGTCGCGTAACTGTCCAGCGACACCGCCTCCAGGCGGGCGTGCTGGCCGCGGCGCTCGGCGTCGGACCACAGCGTCTTGCTCTTGCCGGTCAGCGTCAAGTCGTCCTCGGGGCGCAACAGGATCAGGTGATCGACGACTTGCGGCTGGGTGTCCATCACGCCCAGCTTGATCTCGAGGTCCTTCGGCTTGCCGGGGCCTTTCGCCAGAAACAGGCCGATGGCCACGCGCCACGGCTGGCCGTCCTTGCAGGCCCAGTGGGCGAGCGTCACGGCCCCGTAAGTGGGGTGGTCGCCGAAGGGCCACTCGGGGACGACGTGCTGCAACCGCCACGCGCCGACCTTCACGCCGTGCTCGTGGCAGGTGCTCAGGAAGGTGCCGAGGGCCGCTTGCAGTTCGCGGGTCGCCCCGGTGAGCGCCCCGTCGGGTTCGAGCTTGCGGCGGGCGCTGCGGACCTCCTGGTCCCACAACTCTCCCAGTGCTGTTGGCGTGAGCAACGCCCCAGCCAGCGCGCCGGGCACCATCAGCGCCGGCGGCGACTCGACGATGCTCACGTTCTTGAACGTCACGTTGCCGGCGTCGAGGATCACCGCGTCCTTGCCGAGTAGGGCGTCGAGGCGGTTCTGCTTGTCGGCCGGCGTGATCGACTCGGGGAACGGGTACGCACTCAGGTTGGCGATGCGGTTACCGGTGTGGCCCGGCTCGGCCGCGTGCGAGTCGTCGGCCTCGACGTGAGTCGCGGAGTTCGGCCGCGGCACGACGGCTTGGTGCGCCTCGGCCGCGTCGTAGACGACGTGGTCGAAGAGGTGGCGGAACTGCTGGAGCATGTCCCGCAGCGTGGGTTCGGACTTCGCAATGCGCTCGATCTGGTCGTCGCTGAAGGGGTACACGTCGGGCAAGTTCGCGCCGTCGGGCACCTCGTCGAGCACCGGGCGTAGGCGGGCCTCGACGACGCGGCGGACCAAGGGCGACGCCGGGGCTTCGAGGCGAATTGCTTTGACTGTCCCCAGCTTGGGGACGTGGACGGGGTTGTTGAGCCGGTCCTGGATGTAGCCGTCGAGGCTGGGCACGAAGCGGTTCCACAGGCCGCGCTCGGCGAAGATCAAGAAGCACAGGCCGTCGATCTGGTGCATCACCTGGACGATGCCGGCGAAGAACGCCTCGGCGATCTTGTGGCCGTCGTCGGAGCGGCGGGCCAAGAGCAGGTCTTCCAACTGGTCGAAGGCGACGACGACGGGGATTTTCAGCCCGCGGAACAGGTCCATCATCACCTTGAACAGCGCCAAGACGAGGTCTTGCCGGGTGGGGCGCACACCGAATTCCAACTCGGCGAAGCCGTAGGTGAGGAAGTTCGCGAGTTCCGCCTCGTCCTTCATCAGCGTCGCGCGGCCGAAGCCGGCGATGATCGCCTGACGCATGATGCCGGCGGTATTGCGGCTCGCGCTCTTCTTGGCGTGGTTGAGCAGGATTTCCATCGCCCGCTCGGCCGGCAACCCGGCCTCGTGCAGCGCTTGCGTCAGCGGCATCGGGGCGCGGGCGAACTCGGCCTTGCCCAGCAGTTGCTCGGCGAGCCAGTCGGCGCGCTCGGCGGCCTGCGTCGCCCCGAGGCCCAGCCGCCGCGCCCACTTGCCGATGCCCGGCGGCGGGAACAGCTCGACCTTCTCGTCCGGCGACAGGGCTTGCAGCGCGGCCGCGAGGTGCGTGCGGACGAGCAGTTGCCCGACCACGTCCATCGGCCGGACGCTCTTCTGCTTGCCGCCGCCCAGCAGCGTGTCGAGGATTTGGAACAGCAGGTACTCGAGGAAGTCGGACTCCTTCTGGTAGACGCCCGGCGTGACGATCAGTTGCCACGCGCCGCCGCTGCCGTGCTTGATGCTGTGCAGCAGGTGCGTCTTGCCGGCCCCCTTGTTGCCTAAAATCGGCACGACCTCGCTGTGGGTCATGGGGTCGTAGCGGTACAGGTCGATGATCGCGTGCAGCAGGTCGCGCTCGGCGGCGTAGAGTTCGGGCACGTGGTAGCGCGTGCAGATGTCGTCGTCCGGGTTGCGGGCGAAGTAGTTGCGGAAGGGGTTGCCGGCGCGCTTGAGGCTGTCGCGGGCGCGGGCACTCAGGGCGTGCGGGGCGTCGGCGGAGACGGCGATCAGGTTCATGGGGTCCTTCCCATTCATGGTCGGAGCTTCAGGAAAACAGTTTGCCGCGGAGACGCAGAGGCGCGGAGAAAACCAAAACCATTCACCGCAGAGGGCACATGAGGGCACATGAGAAAGGCAAAAGGCGAGAAAGGCACCAAACCGTGCTAAAACCACTCCGCTACAGGCTGCCAGTGCGGTGAACAGGCTGCGTGGAAAGCCCACTCGGTTTTAGCTCTCTTGGTTTTGGCCTTTCTCATGTGCCCTCATGTGCCCTCTGCGGTGAATCGGTTTTCCGGTCTCAGCCCCGTAGCGAGGCGTAGTAGGCGATGTTGTGCCCCACCAAGAGTGCCGTCGCCGGCTCGGGCAGCGCGTACAGCGGGCCGGTCCAGGGGTGCAGGTAGACGCGGTGGTCCGTGTGCAGACGGCGAATGCAGTCGTGGAACGTCCCCAGACTGGGCGGGACGGCCCGCAACGACAGCGACCGGAACAACTCCGGCAGCGGGCAGTCCTGGCCGACTGCCGCGGACGACGACCAGTCGGAGAGCCGCGCCAGGATCGCCCCGCCGAGGTCATCGACCTCCGTCGCCGTCTCCGCGACCGCGACCGACCCATTCAAGCGACTCGTCACAGCGTTCATCGTCGATCCGTTCCGTAAGGGGCCGGCGTCCGGCTCGAGGTCGTGGGCGGGGGCGTCGAAGCGCGGGGCGAGCCGTTCGACCGCCGCCTTCATGCCGGCGAGGGTGTCGGCGAGCCGGTGCGTCTGGGCGACGAGCCGCGTAACGTCCCCCGCGCGGGCTTCGAGGATGCGGACGAAGTCTTCGAGCACCTTCTTGGGGCTGACCGTCTCCGTGAGCAGTCGCAAGCCCTTGTCGGTCGCGGCGAGTAACTCCCGCGGCGGGCTGCCGTCGTGGCGCACCACGCGGATCAGCCCGTCGTCGAGGGCCTTGCGCGCGGCCACCTTGCCGGCGGTCGCGGCGGGGAATAACCCGGCTTCGACTTTGCCGGCGTAGAGCGGCACCCCGGCCGGCTCGGTCGCGGCGAGGGTCAGGGCGTCGAGGATGAGCGGCGTCCATTTGTCGGCCACGAAACGTCCTTGTGGGTCGGCCGGCGGCGGGGCGTCCGTGCCCCGCGGGGCGTGAGTGTAACGCGGCGTGGAACCTCGCCGCAAGCCGAAGTTGCCCGCGGCGAAACGAAACAACCCGGCTCATGCGGGCCGGGTTGCGAGGTTGCGTTGCGATCGGTCGCGGGTCAGTCGTCGTTGCTGCTGGTCGCCATGACGATGCGCAGGATGTAGAAGAACATCGTGGCCAGCGAGGCGAACAGCGACAGCGCGGCCCCGACGTGCTGGTCGGTGCCGTAGTTGCGCATCACGTTGGAGGTGTCGTAAATGATCATGCCGGCGGCCAGCACCACCATCGCCACCGAGAACACCAGGCCCAGCGAGAAGCCGAAGGCGACGCTGGCGATCACCAGGCCGAGCGCGGCGAGCGACAGCACGGCGAGCATCGGCCGGAGGAAGCTGAAGTCCTTGCCGGAGACGAACACGAAGGTCGTTAGGCCGCCGAATACCAAAAGCGTCATCAGGCCGGCCTGGGCGACGACCGGCTTGCCGGGGAACATCGTGTCGGCCTGCCAGAGGATCGGCAGGAAGATCAGCGCCTCCACGGCGACGTACAGCCCGAGGCCGGCGTACTGCAGCGGCTTCGACGCCGCCTGGGCCATGATCTGGGCGACGTAGCCGGCCCCGACGAAGGCGACCATCAGGGCGATCCAGGCGAACCGGCCGCCGCCGCCGAAAATCGTCTTGAGGATCGGTTCGGCCATGCCGGTCTTGAAGATCACGGCTTCGAGGGCGACGAAGGCCAGGACCGCGCCCAAGACGTGCGCGTAGGTCCGCTTGATGAACGCGGCCCGCGCCATCGCCGGGCTGTTGGCGACCGACATCGGCTCGCCGTCGTAAGTGTCTTCGAGAGCGTAAGCGTTATTCCCGCGCATCGCGTGTGTCCCGCCGCGGCGGGCCTCCGAGGAGTTTGGGGTGAAAGTCGGGTTCGGTTCGGCCGCCGAGTCGGGGCGGCTGTGGCAGTATCATACGCCGGGCGACGAACGCCGAGCAAGCTGATAAACTGCCGGTACTGAGTGTTCGCCGCGCGTGCCCGAGGATTTCGCCGTGGCCGTCCGCCTCGCCGTGGTGACTTCGCGTCAGTTCGACCAGAACGCCTACGTCGTCAGCTTGCCGGGGGGCACCGACGCCGTCGTCGTGGACCCCGGCTTCGACGCCGATCGCCTCGTCGCGCACCTCACGGCCAAGGGGCTGGGCGTGGCCGCGATCCTGCTGACGCACGGCCACGTCGATCACATCGCCGGGGTGCAACGCCTGAAGGACCACGCCCCGGCCGCCCCCGTGGTCATCGGCCGGCTCGACGCCCCGATGCTGACCGACGCGGCGTTGAACCTGAGCGGCCCCTTCGGCAGCCCCGTCGTGGCCCCGCCGGCCGACCGGCTGCTCGATGACGGCGAGTCGATCGAGTACGCCGGCCTGACGCTGGAAGTCCGCCACGTCCCCGGCCACTCGCCGGGCCACGTCGTCTTCGTGATCGCGGGCACCGACGGCGACCCGACGGTGGTACTCGGTGGCGACGTGTTGTTCGCCGGCGGCGTCGGCCGCACCGACTTCCCCGGCGGTAGTCACCGGCAGTTGATCGACGGCATCCGGGCGAAGCTGTACACGCTGCCTCCGGCCACGAAGGTCTTCCCCGGCCACGGCCCGCCGACAACGATCGGGGCCGAGCAGTCCGACAACCCATTCACCGGCCGGCACGGCTGAGTCGGGGCCGAATCGCCCGTCGCCCGGTTGAACCGTCGCCGAAACGGGCTACGATGCGTGGGGCGGCTTGGCACCCGTAGCTCAACTGGATAGAGCATCGGTCTTCGGAACCGAGGGTTGGGGGTTCAAATCCCTCCGGGTGCATTGCCTTTTCACCAGTCCTCATCTCTCCGCAACCGTCTCCAACTGCCGCCAATCCTAGCGTTTCCTCGACCTCGGCAGCTCCGGCCCCCAGCGGGTCCATTTCGCCAATCGTCGTCACCGATCGGCACCCGTGGGCGGGAGTTGGTACGCCCGGTGGCACTCGGGGCGCGGCCAACTTGCCCAGCGCCGCGGCGGTCCCTTCGAGCGTCGCGTGGGCGTAGCGGTCCATCGTCAAAGTAATTGTCGAGTGGCGGGCCAACTCCTTGGCGTCCTTGGGCATCACCCCGGCGTTCACCAACTCCGTGACGAAGCGGTGCCGCAGGCCGTGGAAGTCCGCGAACTCCCCCTTGGCGTTCTCGTAGCTCAGGAAGTCCGACCCCTCCCGCCGGGATCGGCGGGGCCGGCGGCCCCGCCGATCCCGGCGGCCCGCGCGGCGCTGAGGTCGCGGCGGATTAAGTCGCCGGCCTCGAAGTGCTGCGCCCACTTGCCCGGCCAGACGCGTGCCCCCGCCGCCTTGCCTGCCAGGAAGGGCCGCAGGGCCGCGACGAGGGCGGGGTGAAGCGGCACCACGTCGCGGCGCTTGCGCTTCGAGTAGGCGGCCTCGACCGCGACGGCAGGGGTCGCGGCGTCCAGGTCGAACGACGCGGGCGAGAGGCTGGCCAACTCGGAGGCCCGCAGCCCCGTCATGCCGGCGGTCAGGTAGAGCGATGAGCGGTCACTGCCGCTCAGGCCGCGGAAGTCGCCCGCGGCTCGCGCCGCACTCAGGAGCCGGTCGAACTCGTCGGCGGTCAGCGCCCGGCGGGCGTGGCGGATGTCGGCGTCGGTGCGGACCTTGGCGAGGTGCCGGAACGGCCTGGCGGCGACGCGGTCGGTCTTCGCCAGGAAGTTGCCGAACGCCTTCAGGCCGACGGCGAAGTGGTTCGAGGTCTGCGCCCCGATGCCGCCGCCGCCCTTCGGCGCGGCCCGCCGGCCGGCCAGCCACCGCTCGACGGGGGTCGGGTCGAGGTCGGCCAGCGTGAGCATGCCGCAGGCGTCGAAGGCGCGCCGGCAGCGGGCCGCGACCTGGGCGGCGTGCCGGGGGGTCGCGCCGCGATCGAGCTGGTGCCGCTCGTAGGCCGTCAGCAAGTCCGCGTGCAGCAGCCGCCCCGCGCCGGTCAACTTCGTGCGGAGTCCCGCCTTGCCCTCCTCGGCTTCGAGCAAGAGCTTGGCGAGCATCCCCACGGCGGCGGCCTTGACCGGCGACAGGCGGAATCGTCGCCGGATACCGTCGGCGTCCCTCACGTCGGCGCACCAGACGGGCGACGGCTTGAGGTAGCCGGTGCCGGCCTTCGTGAGTGTGAAGAGTGCCCAGCGGCCGCCGTCCTTGACGCGGGCGTGGGGCTTGCCGCCCCGGTCCACGACCTCGGTGCCAGGCGGGAGGGTGTGTGTCCGAACGACGCGGATGAGTTCGGGCATGGTCATCGGCTCCGTCGTTGCGGGGGGTTAGGATCATGACCCCGGAGGGGGGTCGGGTCAAGGGGTTACCGCGCGATCGGTTCTTTGCAGTTTCGCGTCGCACACGCCGTTGGGTTGGCAAACGAATCGGGTCAGTGACACCGGCCGCCCCGACGCGAAGTGGGCCAGTTCGTGGCGGCGGCCGTATGGCGTCCTCACATCGACGGGACGCGCGACTTGAACTCGGTGAACGGCCGGACGTAGTCTAATACGACCCCACCCGTCGGCCCGTTGCGCTGCTTGGCGACGATCACGGTCAGCGGCTCGACGCGCGGTTGCTCTCCCGACTCGGGCGGCGGCTCGGGGTGCAGGAGCATGACAACGTCGGCCTCCTGTTCGATCTCACCGGAGTCGCGCAGGTCGGAGAGTACCGGCTTCGGGTCGGCCCGGTTGACGTTCTGGCGGTTGAGCTGCGCCAGGCAGATGACCGGGACGTTGCAGTCCCGCGCGAGCGTCTTCATGGCCTTGGCCGTCGCGCCGACCTGGGCGCAGACCGTGTCGCCGGCGCGGCGGTCGTGCTTCATTCGTTGCAAGTAGTCCACGACGACGAGCTTCACGCCGAAGCGGTCGATGGACCGCAGCGTCTCCCGCGCGAGTTCGGCCGGCGAAAGGTGGCTCTTGCCCTTGATCCACAACTGACCGGCGGTGCGAGTCGCCGCGACCCGCCCGACCTCGTCGTCGCCGGCTTGCGCCCGTAGCGGCCGGCGGCCGGTGAGCGCGCCGAGCGACACCTGGGCGCGGATGGCGAGCACGCGCGCGCCGAGTTGGTGCCGGGACATTTCCATCGAGAAGAACAACGCGGGGACGTGCACCACGGCGTTCAGGGCGAAGTTCGTGGAGAGCGCACTTTTGCCGATCGAGGGCCGCGCGGCGACGACGTAGAGCGCCCCCGGCCGGAAGCCGCCGATGACCGCGTCGAGTCCGCCGAAGCCGGTGGCGAGCGGGCGCGACCCGCGGCCGGCCCGGCGTTCGTCGATCTGCCCGACGGCCTCCGCGACGGCGTCGTCGAGCGCGACGGGGTCGTCGGCGCGGCCGGCCGAGGCCCTACGGTACGCCTCGGCGGCCACCCGGTCTGAGCAGTCCGCCGTGCTGGACGCGCGGTCGTTGGTGTCGCGGGCGATCTCGTGGCAGGCGTGAACGAGTCGGTGGCGGCCCGCGTCGTCGCGGATGCGTTCGGCGGGGTACTCCCAGCCCGCGCCGACCCCGGCAGCCTGCATCGCGTCGAGCAGGTACAGCGGGCCGCCAATGTCGGCGAGCCGGCCGCCGGCCGCGAGCCGCTGCGCCACGCTGGCCAGGTCGATCGGGGCCTTCTCGCGGCGCAGGGCGAACACGGCGTCGGCGATGCGGCGGTTCGCGTCGGCGTAGAAGTCGCCGGGTTCGAGCACGTCGGCGACCTCGTCGATGACGCCGGGGTGGGCGAGCATCGCGCCGATCACGAACTTCTCGGCGGCTTGCGTGTTGGGGGCGGGTTTGTCGGTCGCAGTCATCGGGAGTCCTCGTGGGTCGGGGTACGTAGGTCGGGGCGGTCAGTCGAGTTCGCCGTAAGCGCGACGTGCCGGGGCCGCGGGAGGCTTGGCGAGCCAGCGGGGGAAGTGCTGATTGAACTTGGCGAGGCAGTGCCGGGAATCGGCGGCGTAAAAGTCGTCGGGGTCGGCGAGGAAGCTGGCGGTCACGGCGAGGAACTTCGTTACGTCGCCGCCGACGTGCTTGAGCATCGCCTTGACCGCCGCGCCGTCCTTGCCGCCGACGAACGGGTACTTCTCGCGGTATTTAGTCTGCCATGCATCGCAGAAACCAGTGACGGCATCGGTGTGGCGTGGCGGAGACTCTGACAGCTTCCCGGTCTTCGGTTTGACACGTTTGGCTGGCGGACGCGGTGCAACCGCAGGGGTGTCTTTAGGGTTAGGAGAGCGTAAGGAGGAAGGGTCCGCACTTTCCCCCGCACTTCCCCCGACTTTCCCCCGCAGACTCGCGGGGGTAACTCCCGGTTGTCCCCGCGAATCTGCGGAGGTAACTCTGGCTTCCCCCGCGGGTTCGAGGGGACAAATCGAGGCATAATCGTCCGGGTTCTCGTCGGTCGGCCCGTCGCCGACGCTCCGGAATGCCTCGGGGATCAGGACCCAGTAAGTGCCCGCGACGCCCCGACGCCCCGGCGAGTAGTGCAACCAGCCGGCGTCGATCGCCTTGGTCCGGACGCGGGCGAGCGAATCTTCGGAGACGCCAAGGATGGGCAGGAGTCGGCTATTGAAGTGATCTTCCTCACGGATTGTGGACAGGTTAAGAGCAGTAGCTCGGGTTGTGCGTCCGCTCGTACTCGGCCGTGGCAACGTACCCCAGCGTCGAGTGCCGGCGGACGCGGTTGTAGAACACCTCGACGGACTCGAACAAGCCCGCCCTCGCCTCCGCCCGGGTCGCGTACCGCTCGCGGCGGACGAGCTCCCGCTTCGGGCTCCCGAACGTGCTCTCGACCACCGCGTTGCCCCAGCACCGGCCGACGCCACTCACGCCGCGCGTCATGCCCGACCGGCTCAACTCCGATGGGTAGTGGTCACTGGCGTACTGGCTCCCCCGGTCCGAGTGCGCCACCAGCCCCGGCCGCCGACGCCGACGCCGACGCGCGACGGCCACGCCCAGCGCGTCCGCGACCAGCCGGCCCGTCACCGCCGCCGACGGGGCCCACCCCACGATCCGCCGGCCGAACAGGTCCGCCACGACCGCCAGGGACAGCCACCCCTCGAGCGTCGGCACGTGGGTGAAGTCCGCACACCACTTCCCGTCCGGCCCCGCCGGCGCGGAGTCCCGGCCCAGCACGTTGGCCGCGACCGGCAGCCCGTGCCGCGAGTCGGCCGTCCGGACGAACCGCCGCGCCGCCTTCGCCCGGATGCCGTTGGCCCGCATGACCTCGGCCACCGCGTTCACGCGGCAGGCGACCCCGCGGGCGGCTAGCTCGGCGTGCACCCGCGGGCTGCCGTAGCGTCCCTTCGCCTCCGCGTGCACCTCCCCGATCCGGGCGGCCAGCCCGGCCCGCCGGGCCGCCGCGGCACTCGGGGCCGCCTCGCCCGCGCGGAGAAGCCCGAGCGGGACACGCCCAGCGTTCGGCGCGGCGCCGCCACCGGGTACTCTCGGCGGCGTTCCTCGACCCAGGCGAAGGTCACTTCGCCTGGGCGGCGAAGGACGCCGCCGCTTTTTTCGGGGTGTCGCGCTCCATCTCCAAACGCTTCACTTCGGCCTTGAGGCGGCGGTTCTCCTCCTCCAGGGGCGTCTGCCGGCCCGCGCCAGGGGAGGCGTACGCGCCGTCCTTGAGGCGGGCCTTCTTCCACTCGCGCAGCCGGCTCTCGTGGACCCCGAGCCGGCGGGCGGCCTCGGCGACCGAGGGCTTCTGCCCGGTGACCATTTTGACGGCCTGGAGCTTGAACTCCGGCGTGGAGACCTTGCGCTTCGCTTCCATCGGTGGGCCCCTTGTCGGTCAGAGTCTACACCGCTTTCCCGCTGTCCACTTTCCCTGGGGAGGGTCAGTCGGCGCGTAGGTCATACCCGGCTGGCGATGCCCCGCACCCCGGACGCCTCGATCCCCGCCGGCTCCGGGTTGGCGAAGTTGGCCGGCTTGCCGCCGCGGCCGGGCGGGCCATCGACCGCGAGGTGGTCGTGCGGCAGGTGCAGCTTCCAGCACCCGTTGCGGACGGCGTGCAACTCGTCGCCCGAGTCGAGCCAGAGCCGGCCCCGGCCGGCGGCCGCCGTCAGCAACAGGGCGATCAGGGCAGCGGTAATGGGTTGGCCGGCTTCGCGTCGGGCTGCTCGCCGTCAGCCTTGGCACCGCGCTCCTTCTCGCCGGCCGCCTTCCGCTCGCGCTCCCGCGCCGCCACCGCCTCCGTGGCGTCGGACACGGTCGGCGGGGTCGGTGGCCCGCACCCGGTCACGGCGACGGCCGCGGCGACGGCCCACACTTTGAGTCTCATCGACTTTCGCCCTCGCGGTCGGGTGACGCGGTAAAAACTCGTCGGCGTTGAGGACCGTGCCGCCGTTGCGGTTGCTGGCCCGCGCGAACATCAGGGCGTCGTCCGAGTAGCGGAAGGTGCGGACCGAGCCGTCGGCCATCGCCCCGAGCATCCCGCCGGTGTGCGACGAGCCGAAGCGGTTGGTCGAGTTGTCGTTGGCGCTGGTCCGGACATCCGGGGCCGGGCCCCGTTGACCGCGGAGACCTTGCGGAAGATTTCGGTGTCCCAGCCCGCTGTGTGGGCCGACTCGTTGTCGTCGAAGGCGGTGCCGAGCCGGTCGAGCTTCAACTGTTTCTCGCCGAGCATCAGCGTGTTCGACGTGCCGTCCGTCACGCTGCTGAAGCTGATCTCGCCGACCCCGGCCCGCACCAGAATCCCGTTGAAGTCGCCCAGGTCCGTGTCGGTGCGGGCGGCCGAGCCGTTGCCCGCGCAACCGGCGTAGTCGATCTTGATTTCGTTGGTGTTCAACTGGGCCGGCCGGCGGGTCGGGCCGTAAAAGATCTTGACCACCCCGCGGAAGGCGACCGTGTCGCCGGCGCATGATCGGGCGGCCGTCACGGCGTCCCGCCCAGCAGCGCTTTGAGCCGCGCCACGTCCGCGGCGTGGGCCGGGTCGGCCGCCAGGTTTTTCGCCTCGCCGGGGTCGGTCGCGTAGTCGTACAACTCGACCCCGCGCTTGCCCCCGTCCCACTCGGTGTAGCGGTGCCGCTCGGTGCGGACGCTGCGGCCGAAGTAGACCGGGTTCTTGCCCTGGCCGCGCCGCACCTGCGTGTGCGCCGGCTTGTCCCACGCCGCCGCGGGGTCGCTCAGCAGGGGCTTGAGGCTCTTGCCGCCCAGGTTCGGCGGGGCCGGCAGGCCGCACAGGTCGGCCAGGGTCGGGTGCAGATCGAGCAGCTCGACCGTGCGCCCGCAGCCCTTGCCGGCCGCCACGCCGGGGCCGCGCACCACCAGGGGCACGCGGGCGACGTTCTCGAACAGGCTCTGCTTCTGCCACAGGCCGTGCTCGCCGAGGTGGTAGCCGTGGTCGCTGAGGAATACGACCACCGTGTTGTCGGCGAGCTTCAGGCGGTCGAGGGCGTCGAGCAGCCGGCCGAGCTGGGCGTCCATGAACGTGACGCTGGCCCGGTACGCCTGGAGCGCCTCGCGGCGCTGCCGGTCGGTCATGGCGTCTTGCTCCGGGTGGGCCGACAGGAAGGCCGCGGCCGGCTTCCCGTCGCGGTCGCCGGCCGGTATCGCGGTGGGGGTCAGCGCGTCGAGCGGGTACCGGTCGAAGTACGCCTTCGGTGCGACGTACGGGGTGTGCGGCCGGAAGAAGCCCACCGCCAGGAAGAACGGCTTGCCGCCGGCCGCCTCCAGGAACTTGACGGCCTCGGCGGCGCTCAGGCCGTCGGTCTGCTCGGCGTCGGTGCCTTCGGCCGCCAGCCAGCTCAGCGTGGCCCCGTACTGGCCCGGCTTGAGGGTGACGACCTTGCCCTCGTCGGCCTTGTCGCGGCCCTTCGGGTTGACGACGCGGTCCCACGACGGCGGGTCGTCCATGCCGTCGGTGCCGATCTGGCCCGGCACCCCGTAGTGGTACAGCTTGCCGACCCGGACCACCGAGTACCCGGCCCGGCGGAAGGTCTGCGGCAGGGTCACCGCGTCCGGCACCTTGGCCCGGAAGTTCACGACGTTGTCGGTCACCCCGGTGGCGTCGGGCCGCAGGCCGGTGAGGAACGACGCCCGGCTCGGGTTGCACAGCGGGAACTGGCAGTACGCGCGGTCGAACCGGACCCCGCCGGCGGCTAGCCGGTCGAGGTTCGGGGTCTGGGCGGCGTCGCCGTACAGGCCGCCGGTGGCCCGCAGGTCGTCGGCCACCACGAACAGGACGTTCGGCCGGGGCGGCGGGGCGGCCAGCATCAGGGCGGCGAGGGCGAGCGGGATCATCGGCGGACCTCCGGGGCGGGAACGACGCAGCGGAACCCGGTGTGCGACAGGCCGGTGTCGGCGGCCGTGCCGCGGCGGGCGGCCGGGCGGTAACTCTCGCAGTACGTCACGTGGCACAAGAAGCTGCCGCCGCGGACGACCCGCTTGGGCACGAGCGGCTCGCGCGGGTCGAGGCTCGCGGCCGGCCCGGTCGGGCTGGCGGTGACCCCGGCGCGGCCGGCGTAGGCGTCCGCGCGGTACCAGTCGGCGGTCCACTCCCAGACGTTGCCGGCCATGTCGTACAGGCCGAAGCCGTTGGGCGGGTAGCTGCCGGCCGGGGCGGTGCCCTCGAAGCCGTCGCGCTTCGAGTTCCGGTGCGGGAACGCCCCCTGCCAGATGTTGGCCCTGCGGCCGTCGGCCTCGGTCGGGGCGTCGTCCCCCCAGGTGAAGCGCCGGCCGGGCAGGCCGCCGCGGGCGGCGTACTCCCACTCGGCCTCGGTCGGCAGCCGCTTCTTGGCCCACGCGGCGTAGGCCGCAGCGTCGGCCCAGGCGACGTGGACGACCGGGTGGTCACCCCGGCCGCCGAGGTCGCTGCCCGGCCCCTCGGGGTGCCGCCAACTCGCGCCGGGCGTCCACCGCCACCACCCGCCCACGTCGTCGAGCGGCACCGGCCCGCCCGGCGGCGTGAACACCAGCGACCCGGCCACGAGCGTCTCGGCCGGCGGCTCCGGCGTGCCCGGCGGCAGCGTTTCGCGCATCGCCGCCCAGTCCGGCGGCACCTCGGCCACGGTGACGTAACCCGTCGCCGCGGCGAACCGGCCGAAGTCGGCGTTGGTGACCTCGCGGGCGTCCATGTGGAAGCCCGCGAGTGTGACCCGGTGGGCCGGCTGCTCGTTGGCCGGGCCGTCGGCCGACCCCATGACGAACTCGCCGGGCGGAATCCAGACGGTGCCGGCGAGCACGTCGGGCGGGCCACCGGTCGAAGTGACGGCCGCCCACACGCCGCCGACGGCGACCAGCGCCAGGGCCGAGACGACGCCGCGGGCCACCCACGGCGACCGGCGGGTTGGGGCGGCCGGGGCGACGGCGGCCGGGGGCGAGCGGCGGGTGCGGTTGCGGACCGACATGGCAGCCTCTGGGGAGAGTTGTCGAAGAGCTTACGCCGGCGGGACACCCCGCACCAGCGGCGGCCGAATTTTGTGAGCCCGACGCGCTAGCGAGGGTAGGGGAAGACCGGCGAGCCGGAAGCGTCAGCGCCCGGAGTTCCTTGACTGCGAAGAACTCCGGGCGCT
>JAYTUC010000174.1:0-6385 GCA_043744775.1 Fimbriiglobus sp.
GTCGGCGGCGGTCAGGGTGTCGAGCATCTCGGGGAACAGGCAGGCCGCCTCGCGCAACATGCCGACGTACTGCGACCCCTGGCCGGGGAACAGCACGCCGAGGTGGCCCGCCGGGGCACCGACGCCGAAGTGCGCGCCGTCGGTCGTGGCCCACGCCTTCGCGTTCTCGGCGGCGAGCTTGACCTTGGCGGTACTCAGCAGCGTTTTCAGGTCGGTGGCGTCGCGGTGGGCGACGAGGACCAGGCGAACCGGCGCGTCGGCGCGGAAGGTCAGGCGGCTGGCCTCGGCGGCGCGGGCGAACGCCTTCCAGGTCGCGTCGTCGGGCAGCTTCGCCAACTCGGCCGCGACCGCTTGCGGGGTGCCCGAGAGTGTGAGCAACTCGACGTGGCCGTCCCAGTCGGGGGTCGCCTTGGCGGGGGCGAACTCTTCGAGGACCGCGTGGAAGTTGCTGCCGCCGAAGCCGAACGCCGACAGGCCGGCGCGGCGCGGGTGTTCGGCGCGCGGCAGCCACGGCCGCATCGTCGCGTTGACGTAGAACGGCGTCCCCTCGCGCGTCAGCGGCTCGACCGGCCTCGTGACTTTCATCGTCGGCGGCAGCACCTTGAAGTGCAGCGCCAGCGCGGCCTTGATCAGGCCCGCCGCCCCGGCCGCCGCCTTGGTGTGGCCGACCTGGGACTTGACCGAGCCGACGGCGCACCACGGCCGTTGCCGCGAAGTCTCGGCCGACCCGAAGACCTCGGCGAGGGCCGCCGCCTCGACGCCGTCGCCGACCTTGGTGCCGGTGCCGTGGGCCTCGACGAGTTCGACCGTGTCGGGCGAGAAGCCGGCGCGGGCGTAGGCGTCGTTCAGGCAACGCTTCTGGCCGTCGGCACTGGGGGCGTAGATCGCGTTGCCCTTGCCGTCGCTCGACGTGCCGATCGACTTGATGACGGCGTAGACCGTGTCGCCCGCCGCGACCGCGTCGTCAAGCCGCTTCAGCACGACGAGGCCCAGGCCCTCGCCGAGAATCGTGCCGTCGCCGTCGGCGTCGAACGGCCGGCTATTGCCCGACGGCGACAGCGCCGGCGTCTTCGAGAAGCACATGTACATGAAGATGTCGTTGAACGTGTCGGTGCCGCCGGTGACGACGACATCCGCCTTG
Source organism: Fimbriiglobus sp. (assembly GCA_043744775.1). Lineage (GTDB taxonomy): Bacteria > Planctomycetota > Planctomycetia > Gemmatales > Gemmataceae > Fimbriiglobus. The sequence continues at coordinate 1,142 of JAYTUC010000174.1, forward strand.
CCGGTAGTCAACTCCATCGCCGCGAGGTGCATGGCGCTCAAGCTACTCGCGCACGCGGCATCGACGACGCAGTTGGTGCCGTGCAGGTCGAGGCGGTTGGCGATGCGGCCGGCGACGACGTTGCCGAGCAGGCCGGGGAAACTGTTCTCCTGCCACGGCACGTAGCTGTCACTGATGCGCGTCACGGCGTCGGCGACTTGGTCCTCGGGGATGCCGGCGTCGCGCATCGCCTTGCGCCACTTGGGGTGGCCCAGACGCGCGCCCAATGGGATCACGAGTTCGAGTGTCCCCGTGACACCGATGAGCACGGAGACTTTGCCGCGCTCGACGCTCTTGGGCTGGCCGGGGGTGAACTCGACGCCGGCGTCGGTCAGGGCCTGCTTGGCGGCGTAGAGGCCCAGGAGTTGCGTCGTGTCGGTGGCCTCGAGGTCGCGCGGGTTGATGCCAAATTCGAGCGGGCTGAAGTCGATGGGCGATAGGAACCCGCCGCGGCGGGCGTAGGTCATGTCCGGGGCTTTGGGGTTGGCGTCGAAGTAGTCGTCGGGGTTCCAGTGACTCGCGGGGACTTCGGTGATGCCGTCGATGGCGTGCTTGATGTTGGCCCAGTAGCCGCCGAGGCTGTCGGCCTTGGGGAACAGGCAACCCATGCCGACGATGGCGAGGTCGAGCGGCTTCACGGCCGGGGTCGGCTTCGGGACGGCGGGCAGGCTGGCGGGGAGGTTGCTCATCGGTGCGTCGTAGGGTCCGTCGGGGAGAGATTCGTGCAGGGAGTTAGCCGAGGCGGGCGGCGAGTTCGCCGGGTTCCAGCGGCTCGGAGCGTAGCACACTCGCGGGCAGCGTGACGCCTTGCTGCCGCAGCGCCTCGCGGCGCAGGTGCAGCCCGGCCCCATACAGGAGGTTCAGGGCCACGCCCACGACGGTGCGGTTGGCGGGGGCTTCGAGGAACGACCCCTTGGCCCACTCGTTGAACGCCCCCATCGCCGGCCCGCACCAGACCTGGTAGTCGAGTTGCCGCGACGAGTCGCCGGCGTTGGCCCAGCGGCTCGACAGCCCCAGGTACCAGCGGAACACCAGCGCCATGCGGACCTTGGCGTCCACGTCGGCGCGGGCCAACACGGTCGGGTCGCGCTTCAGGAAGAACTCGCGGGTCTGGTTCCAGATGTCCGCGAACGTCGTCCGCAGATACGTCTTCTCGACTTGGACCCGCTCGGCCTCGGGAATCGCCTCCCAACTGGGGAATTGCCGGTACAACTCGAAAAGTTTCTGGGCGCGCATGGCGAACATCGTGCCGCGCTTCAACACTTGCAACTTGACGCCCATCTCGAACATGTCGGCGGCCGGGGCCATCGCCACATCGGCCTGGCCCGCCTCGGCAAGCATCTTACGCACCGGGTCCGAACTGCCCGACTCGACGCACGCCTGGTTGACCGACCCGGTGCAGACGTAGGCCGCGCCCATGCTGAACGCCGCCGCGACACTCGCCGGCGTCGCGATGCCGCCGGCGAGGCCGACGCGCACCGGCGTGGCGTAGCCGAACTGTTTCTGGAGGCGGTTCCGCAAGGCGATGATCGTCGGCAACAGCGTGATCGCCGGGCGGTTGTCGGTGTGGCCGCCGGAGTCGGCCTCGGCGGTGATGTCGTCGCACATCGGCACGCGGCCGGCCAGATCGACCTGCGCGGCGGTGACGTGCCCGGCGGCGAGAAGTTCGGCGAGCATCTTCGCCGGGGCGGGCGACAGGAACCGCGTGGCGACCTCGGTCCGCGAAATCTTGGCGAGGATCTTGTTGCCGATGACGACCCCGTCCGGCCCCTGACTTAGCCCGGCGACGCGGTAGCGGACGATCGCCGGCGTGAGGTCGAGGTACGCCGACGCCTCGACGTGGCGGACACCCTTCTCGATCAGCCGGGCGGCGAGGTGCATCTCGTGGGCCGGCTCGTTGGGGCTGTGGATCAGGTTGACGGCGAACGGCTTGTCGCCGAGGTTGGCTTGCAGTCGGTCGATCGCGGCGGTGACCCGTTCGAGCGACAGCCCGGCGGCACCGAAGGAGCCGAGCATCCCGGCGTTCGCCATCGCCTCGACGATCTCGACCGACGCGATGCCGTTGGCCATCGCCCCGGTGACGTAGGGGTACTTGACGCCGTGGGCCTTACAGAACGCCGTGTCGCCGAGCGACTCCGGGGGCAGGGGCGGCAGGTACGCCGCGATCGGGTAGCAGTCGCCGTCGGGTTCAGGGCCGCCGAGTTGCGCGGAGCCGCCGGGGGCCACCGCGAAGCCGTCGGGGGTGTGGACGACGACGGCCGCGGAGTGCAAGTCCCCGAGGAGTTGCCGCATGTCGAGGGGTTCGGCCGTCGGCCCGGCGATGTCGGGCCGCCACCAGCCGAGCGAGGCGCGATGCAGTACCGCAGTCACGAAGTCACCCATAACCCGACGCGGGGCAGCGCCGAAAGAGCCTGAAGTCCCGACCCGACGCCGCCCGGTAAGCCGGGCAGTGTGTAAGGGTTACGATATACGTTCGGGCCGCGAGTGGGCCAGACGATTCCCGCGGGAAACGACCCGCGCCCGGTTCGACCCCCGCAGAAGCCCCCCAGTGTGACGCGAGGGCGGAGCCGTTCGCGCCCGATCGACCTTGGACACGACGGACGGTCACGGCGACTCGCGCCAGACCTTCCCGCCCCTGCCGCCTGGCGCGGTGCCCGGTACGGCCTCAGCGCCCCCTCGATCCTTCTCGCTCGCGCGTCGGACTCACAAGCCTACCGCGCCGCGTCCTTGAGCGGCACCGCGGCGCGGGCGGCGTCGGCCAGCGGCTTCGGGTAGACGCCCACGGCGACCGTCGCGGCCGCGCACAGTAGCGCCACGGCGAGCGCGACGTTGCCGCGGCTCGTCTCGGCGACTTTCAGCGGCGAGCGGAGCGTCATCACGCCGACGAGCCGCAGGTAGTAGACCGCACCGATCGCCGAGTTCACGACCGCCACCACGGCCAAAATACGGGCCATCGTGGTCAGGGGGCCGGTCGTCGGGGCGTCGAACGCGCCCACGAACAGCAGCAGCTTGCCGGCGAACCCCGCGGTCAGCGGCAGGCCCAGCAGGCTGAACAGGCAGACCGCCAACGCCCCGGCCGCCCAGGGGTGCGTCTTCGCCAGGCCGGCCAGGTCGTCCACCGTCTCGACGGGGTGCTCGCCGCCGGCCAGATGCACTAGCACCGCGAAGCTGCCGACGGTCATCAAGCCGTAGGCGACGAGGTAGAACAGCACCGAGTCGAGGCCGACCTGACTCGGCACCTGACCGTTGGCCACGTCCGGGAGCGTCGAGGCGACGACGAAGCCGATGAGCATGTAGCCGGCGTGGGCGATGCCGGAGTACGCCAGCAGCCGCTTCAGGTTCGTCTGCAGCAGCGCGAAGGCGTTGCCGAAGGTCATCGTCACCGCGGCGAGCACCCAGAGGGTCATGGGAATCAGCGTCCCGCTAGCGTCGAACGGCAACTGGTCGAGCGGCGGGTAGAGCATCCCCAACACCCGCGCTAAGGCGACGAACCCGGCGACCTTGGGGACGAACGCGAGCTGCGCGATCACGCCCGTCGGGCCGCCCTCGTACACGTCCGGGGCGTAGAAGTGGAACGGCACCAGGGTCAGCCGGAAGCCCAGGCCGGCGATGACCAGTACGATCGCCACGAGCGCCATCGGGCCGACTTGCGACTTGTGCGCGTCGTTGAGCGTATCGACGATCGCCCCGAGGTTCGTGGTGCCGGTGAGGCCGTAGAGGTAGCTGAAGCCGAAGAGCATCACCGCCGACGACAGGATACTCAGCACGAAGTACTTGACCGCCGCCTCCTGGCCGTCGCGGCTGCGCACCGGCAGGTACAGCAGCACGTAGGTCGGGATCGAGAGCATTTCGAGCGAGAGGAACAGCGTTACGAGGTCGTTGGCCCGGCCGACGAGCGACGTGCCGGCGGCGGCGACGAGCAGGCAGGCGACGTACTCGCAGGCGTTGTCGTCGCGCGTCTCGGCGTAGGCGAGCAGCGTGAACAGCGCCGCGGATGCCAGCGCGACCCACCGCACGAAGGCCGCGGGGCCGGTCGGGTCGAACGGCGACAGGGCGCGCGGGAAGTACGGCGTGCCCTCGACGGTGCCCCAGAACAGCGACAGCTCTTGCCAGCCGAGGACACTTCGCAGGGACTCGACACTGACGAGCGCGGCCAGGGTCGCCGCGCCGGCGACGCCCAGCAGGCCGACGCCGACGGCGACGGCGCGGCGCGGCACCGTGATCGCCAGCACGAACAGGACGCAGGCGGTGCCGAGCAGCACGGTCTCGGGCAGGACGTACTGGTACGCGCCGGTCAGGAACTCTTGGCGCACGAGGCTCAGCGGTTTCACGGGGCGTGCCCTGTCCGAAATCGGGTGTGGGGTGTCGGGTGTCGGGTGTGGTCGGAAGGCGGTTGGCGTCGGGGCCGGCGTAGCGGCGGTCTTTTTCTTCTGTAGCTGGCTTCTGTGAGGCCGGTCTTACTACCTGGGTCAGATTCTCGCCTCAGGTAGTAAGACCGGCCTCACAGAAGCCAGCTACAGAAGAAAAAGACCGCCGCGTCGTAGCGACCTTAGCCCGGCGGGCCGCCGCGGGGGCCGGGGGGCGGGGCGTCGTCGGTCGCGGGGGGTTCGGGCGGCAGGTGCAGCCGCGTACTCGGGGGCAAGCCCTGGCGCAGTCGCGCCAGGTCGGCCTGCTGCGCGACCACCGCCACGTCGCCTTTCACCGCGTCGAGCACCGGTTGCGGGTACAGGCCCAGTACGACGCACAGCGCCGCGGGGATCAAGTAGCCGAGCGCCTCCGGCAGGGCCATCGCCGGCGTCACGCCCTCGCGCAGTGGCGGGGCGATCGGCGGGCCGAACAGGACGCGGCGCAGCATCGTGAAGGTGTACCAGGCCGACAGGAAAATCCCCGACGCCCCGGCCACCGCCAGGCCGTAGCCCAGCGGCGACACCACCGACGGGTCGAACAGGCCGGCCAGGATCAGCATCTCGCTCACGAAGTTGTTCAAAAACGGCAGGCCGACGTTGGCCAGACAGACGAGCACGAACAAGAACGCAAAGCCGGGGTAGCGGCCGATCAGCCCGCCGTACTGGCTCATGTCGAGCGTGCCGTGGCGGGCTTCGAGGAAGCCGAGCATCGCGAACATCGCCCCGGTGGCCAGGCCGTGGTTGACCATGTGCAGCGACGCCCCGGCCAGGCCCTCGGTATTGAGGCTGAACAGCGCCA
>JAYTUC010000175.1:0-6363 GCA_043744775.1 Fimbriiglobus sp.
GTTGCGAAGCATATCGGCATTCGGTGTCGAATGCGGTCGCAAAATGAGTTCCCACAGTGGGTTACGTTGTTTCTGGCCTCTATTACGCAGCGAGTCTAAGAACGACCGGAAACAATGACCTCAGCCCCTTGGTTTTAAGAAAATGGGCTTATTGTTTCCGGTCGCTCTAATTACTAGCCGTAGTGTACCTCTACGATCACCCTCGTATTTTCCGAGTAGAAGCGTGAAGATTCGGCGAGTGAAATGTGCAAATTGTCTTGACCGGCCGTGGGCGTCGTCCGATGATGCCTTGGCGTGAGTGCATCGCGTCAAGGTCAGTGTTGACCTTGGTTTTTCTCCAACATTATCTTTGAGGTGTTCATGCGTTTCTCTCCCAAACGCCGCTCGGCGTTTACGCTCATCGAATTACTGGTGGTCATTGCGATCATCGCCATCCTGATCGGGCTACTCCTACCCGCCGTTCAGAAGGTCCGCGAAGCCGCAGCGCGAGCCCAAAGTCAAAACAACCTCAAGCAAATTTGCCTCGGCATGCACGGCTTAGCAGACGCAAATGACGGCGCGCTCCCACCGGCCTACACGCGGCCTGAAGCGCTCGTATCAACCGTCTATCGCGGGGCTTACGGCACGGCCATGTTCTTTGTGCTGCCGTACATCGAGCAGATCAACGTCTACAACAACCTCGGAGCCAACGGGACCAACGTTTTCGCTGGAGCGAACGGTCAGGTCATCAAGACGTACCTCGCCCCGAACGACGGCACGATGCCCGGAGACACGATTTACGGCTGGGGCGGGACGAGTTATGCCGCCAACTTCCAGGTCTTCGGTAACACCCGCTGGACGACGGCGATGTCGCCGGGGACGGGCGGCCACAACGAGAACAAGTTTACCGGGAGTTCGCGCATCCCGGCGTCGTTCTCCGACGGGATGTCGAACACAATTCTGTTCGCCGAGAAGCAAGAGTTGTGCGTCGGCAACGGTGGCGAAGGCGTTCTGTGGGGCCACGGCGGGTGGAACGCCCGGTGGATGTCCTTGTTCGCCCAGCGGTTCGCCGACGGCACCTCGCCGGACGGCATTTCGGTCGCTAGCTCGATGCTCCCCCCGATGCCCAAGACGAAACCGGGCGGCGGCTGCCAGATCGAACGGGCGACCGCCCTCTCGACTGGCGGTTGCATGGTCGGCATGGGCGACGGCTCGGTCCGCAACGTGACGACGAGCATTACGCCGGCGACCTGGATTTCTGCCCTTACCCCGGCCGGCGGCGAAATCCTCGGCAGCGATTGGTAACTCAAGTTCGCAATCCTCGGACGCCCCGCCTTTCTTGCGAAGGGCGGGGCGTCGTGTTTTCGATTCCCCCAACATTCGCAGAGTGGACCCAATTCATGGCACCCCGTCTCGGTCGGTATCTTTGTTTGGCCGCGTTCCTCGCGTTCACCGGCTGCGGCGAGGGGAGTACCGGCACCGTCGTCTCGGGCAAGGTGACGCTAGCCGGCGCGCCGCTAACCGGCGGGGCCATCGTGTTCGAGCCGATCACCGGGGGCGGACTGCCGGCCAACGGCACGATCAACACCGATGGGACTTACGAGGTCAAGGGCGTCTCCGCCGGCGAGTGCAAGGTGACCGTGGCAACCGAATACCTGCGTGCGGCGAGCGCCGTCACCAAGTTACCGGGTGGCATGGAACCGCCCCCGTCCTCGGCCCAACTCAGCGGCATGAAGTACATGAAGATCGACGCGAAGTATTCAAATGTTGCCACAACGGATCTGAAGACGACCGTCGTCGGTAGCAAGCACACCTACAACGTGGAGTTAAAGTAGCCGACCACATTGCTAGTTGAGCTACGACCGCTTAACGCAGGTCATTGCGGATTTGCTCGGCGGCGGACTGCAACGCCGCCGTCGGGGTTGTGCCGACGCCCTGGTACTTGCGGACGGGGCCGTCGTTTTTCGCGCTCTGCGACCGCTGGACGGCCACGGAATAGCCGGCGTCGGTCTTGACCGGCGTCGCCCAGGTCGCGTTGTAGTCGCGTAGTTGCCGGGTCGCCTTGGAGTAAACCTCGTCGGACTTCGCGTCAGTCGCGCCGCCGATGGACGCCGCCATCGGCCGGCGGTTGATCGTCAGGGTGTCGTCGGCCTTCACCCCGACCGCGAGCGCGGCGGGGGACGACTCGATGCCCGGGCGGAACGGCAGGCGGGTGTCGTCGGGGATGCCCAGGCGCGGCGGCAGAGCCGACACTTCTCCGGTCGCCGATTTGTTGGCGTGGCCACCGGGGTTGTTCGGGGCGCGGCCGGCCGGCGAGGTCAGCAACGGGTCGCGCTTGTTACCGGCCAGGTCGCCCTTGTCCGGACCGGGCACGCCCTGGGGCGGCAGACGCATCCCGAGGATCGGGTCGCCGCGCGAGCCGGACGCCGGTCGGTCGGTCGAGCCGCCGGTGAAGGCTTTGCAGCCGGTACACGCCAGGCTCAGCGCGGTCAGGCCGTACGCCAGGCGGCGAACGCGGTGCGGTTGCGCGAGGGGTTTGTTGCGGAACATCGGACCGATCCTCCCGGGGGCCGGCCGTTCGGCCAGCGCTCTTGTAAACTTTGCCCGTGGCACGCGTCCGGTCCACTCCGGCGGCGTCCCGAGGCCCCGCTTCTGGCCGATTTCGCCCGACGTTTACCGGATGCACGGCTTGTGCCGGGTCCGCGATTCCTTCCGCACGAGTTCGAGACACACGACATGGCATCGTTTCGCATCGCAGTCCTCGGCGGCGACGGCATCGGCCCGGAAGTCATCGACCAGGCCGTGCGGGTGGCCCAAGCCGCAGCCTCGAAGTTCGACGCGGCCGAGTTGTACTGGAACAAACTGCCCTGGTCCTCGGCGTACTACCAGGAGCACGGGCGGATGCTGCCCGCCGACGGCTGGGAGACGCTGGCGAAGCACGACGCCATCCTGTTCGGGGCGGTCGGCAACCCGGCGGTCGTGTCGGACAAGATCACCGTCCACGAATTGTTGCTGCCGATGCGGCGGAAGTTCGACCAGTACGTCAACCTGCGGCCGGCCTACCTGTTCGCGGGGGTCGATTGCCCGCTCGTCGGCCAGGCGGCGGGGGCCATCGACATGCTCGTCTACCGCGAGAACACTGAAGGCGAGTACGCCCCGGTCGGCGGCCACCTCTACCCCGGCACCCCCGACGAAATCGCCGTCCAGACCGGCCTCTTCACCCGCCGCGGCTGCGAGCGCATCTTGCGCGCGGCCTTCGAGGCGGCGATGAAGCGGCCCCGCCGCAAGCTCACCAGCATCACCAAATCGAACGCCCAGATTTACGGTATGGGCTTGTGGGACGACGCCTACTTCGCCGTGCGCAAGGAGTTCCCGCAGGTCGAGTCTTCGACGCTGCTCGTAGACGCCGCCGCGATGGACTTCGTCCGCAAGCCCCAGTCGTTCGACGTGGTCGTCGCCAGCAACCTCTTCGGCGATATCCTCACCGACCTGAGCGCCGCCGTGACCGGCAGCATCGGCCTGGCGTCGAGCGCGAACATCAACCCGACGAAGGCGTTCCCGAGCATGTTCGAGCCGGTCCACGGCAGCGCCCCGGACATCGCCGGCAAGGGAATCGCCAACCCGATGGCCGCGATCCTCTCCGCCAGCCTGATGCTCGAACACCTCGGCCTGTCGAAGAGCGCAGCCGCCGTGAAGTCGGCCGTGGCGAAGGTGCTCAGCGAAGGCAAAGTGAGGACGCCGGACCTGGGCGGCACCGCAACGACGACGCAGATCGGCGACGCGGTGCTGGGGATGGTGTGATTACTGGTGACGTGGAATTAGATGCGTGCTTGCCACACTTCGGGTGGCTGGCTGCCGTGCAAGACTGCAAGAACTTCTGCGACAACTCCATCGGACCGGTAGTAAACCACATACCCGAATCGCCGCAACCCGAGTGCCCGCACGCCGTGGCTAACGACGCCGAACCCCAAGGGCATCTCACCAACTTTGGTCAGGGTGCTGAACACCTCGTCCTCAAACTGCACGCCCAGTCCAGCCCGCAGGTTTGCGAAGTACGCCTCAGCGTGTTCGATGTCATCCGTCGCGGCTTGCGAGATGCTAACGGGCACTTTCATGCCCGCCTCCGCTGCAACTCCGCGCGAAGTTCTTCGAGCGGGATCGACGCCCCAGGGTTCGCGTCGGCCGCCGCGACCCTCTGGCGGATGACATCAAGGTGCCACGCCGGCACCGGCGGCAGGCCAGAATCGAGCAGGCTATCCCAGAGCCTCCCGAGTAGGGTCAGCCGCTCCTCGACGCTCAACTCATCGACAGCGATCTCGGTCGCGGGGTGGGCCATGACTGCACTCCAGGGTTTTACACAACTGTAACGACTTAGGGCAGACGCTGTTAGCCTTGTTTACCCGGTAACTTCTGGGGAGAGCAGAGGCAAAAGTTATCTGAGCGAAACCCGTCGCAGTGAGGCCTCCGTAACGAGGCAAACAAACTCTGGAAAAGTCTTTCTCCGCACGCCAAAAAACGAAGTGCTGGCTCTCAAAACTCGGTGCGTTTAATGATTCCAAGTTGATATCGATTCGGGTGCAAAGCAAGCAATTCAGACAATCTTTTCTCTGCGTAGGAGCGGCGAATATATGGGTAGACTTCCGATATTCCATTTCCAGTAATCTGCACATATGCGATCACACGAGGTAGTCCTGGACGAAAAAACTCAAGTGATAGCTTACCATGATTGTCTGTGACTATTAATACTAATCTTCCTAGCAGATGCGATAATATTTGCTGGGTCTCAAAATTAGCATCAATGATGGCACCATCACTGCATCTGATCACAATACGTCCACTTTTTCCCAATATAATAGTTTCTGTCTCGATAACTACACCGAACGGGTGACCGCCCGAAGTCTTAAGATGACCAGCTAATAGCCTGTGGAGTGGACCACTATAGCAGTCGTCCGCAAAACAACCATGTTTTGGCCAAGGCTTACCTAACTCATCAAACCATACACTGCCACCATTATGACGTACAAAATAAACTGATTGATTACAACGTGGGCATGTAGTTGGCTTGCAAAAATCTGTTTCACGATGCTGCCAAGTAAATGAACCATGCACATGCATGGCCCCACCTCCTCCTGAGCGTCCAAGGTGTCCGTCGCCACCAAACCCGCAGGTGCATCCAGAAGAGTGGCCGTTTGCATTGCACATGAGATTCTTCCCATCACGGAAATGTGTTCGTCCGGCATGGCAGCCGAATTCGATCTCCACATGTTCTCACAGCAACTCCCCCCAAAGCAAGTCAAAAATGAGTGTATCTGTCGGAATTAGGGGTTACGCAGTAAGGACTCGATTCGCCTTGCGCTAAAGGGCTGGCGGGCCTACGATTGACTCATGAGCGAGCCCAAGGTCCACCCCGACGACTCCATGCAGTTCCTCATCGCTACCCCCAAGGCGTACACCGCCACCGAGGCCGCCAAGGTCCACCCCGACCTCCCCGACCCCCCGGCCCACGACGCCTTCACCCGCCTGCTGCACCGCCTCGAGCCCGACCCGGCCGAACTGTGGCGCGAGTCCCGGCACCACGTCCGCCTCGACGACGGCGTCCTCGTCGTCGATGACTCGACCCTCGACAAGCCCTACGCCAAGTCGATCGAGCTCGTCACCCGCCACTGGTCCGGCAAGCACCACGCCGTGGTGCAAGGGGTCAACCTCGTGACCCTGCTCTGGACCGACGGCGACCGCCACGTGCCGTGCGACTACCGGCTCTACGACAAGGCCGACGGCCTGACCAAGAACGACCACTTCGCGGCCGTGGTCACGGCCGCCCACGCCCGCGGCTTCCGGCCCCGGTGCGTGGCGTTCGACGGCTGGTACGGCAGCCTGGACAACCTCAAGCGGGTCGGCTCGCTGGGGTGGACCTGGCTGACCCGGCTCAAGTCGAACCGGCTGGTCAACCTCGACGAGCAGGGGACGAAGGCGGTGAGCGTGACGGCGATTGCGGCCGCCGGGACGGAGGTCTGGCTGCCGGGTTTCGGGCTGGTCGAGGTGTTCGGGATCGTCGCCCCAAACGGCGACACCGCGTACTGGGCGACCAACGACCTGGCGATGACGGGCCTGGAGCGGCTGCGGGTGGCGGACTGCAGCTGGGCGATCGAGCACTACCACCGCGGGGTCGAGCAGTGCACCGGCATCGAGCGGTGCCAGTGCCGGTCGGCGAGGGCGCAGCGGAACCACATCGGGCTGGCGCTGCGGGCGTTCCTGCGTCTGGAGGTCCACTGCTTCGCGCGGGGGGTGAGTTGGGTGGAAGCGAAGGGATCGATCATTCGTGACGCCGTCAGGGCATACCTCAACCAACCCCACATTCGCCTCCCACGAGTGCTTACTGCGTAA
>JAYTUC010000176.1:0-24041 GCA_043744775.1 Fimbriiglobus sp.
CGATGAAACAACCACGGTTGCGGGAATCAGCCCTTCTTCGCCCGGATCACATCTTTGCCGATCCACGGCTTCAGCACGTCGGGCACCTTCACCGTCCCGTCGGCTTGCTGGTAGTTTTCCAGAATCGCGATCATCGCACGGGTGCAGGCCACGGCGGTGCCATTGAGGGTGTGGACGAACGGCAGGCCGCCGCCTTTCTTCTCCTTGGGACGGTAGCGGATGCCGAGCCGGCGGGCTTGGAAATCGGTGCAGTTCGAGGTGCTGGTGATCTCGCCGTAGTCGCCGGCGGTGCCGCGGCCGGGCATCCACGCTTCGAGGTCGTACTTGCGATAGGCCGGCCCGCCGAGGTCGCCGGCGCAGGTGTCGATGACGTGGTACGGCAGGCCGAGGCCATCGAATAGCATCTCCTCGACGGCCCGCAGTTCGAGGTGCATCGCCTCGCTCTGTTCGGGCGTGCAGAAGGCGAACATCTCGACCTTGGTGAACTGGTGGACGCGGTAGATGCCGCGCGTGTCGCGCCCGGCCGCGCCGGCTTCGGTCCGGAAGCAGTGGCTCAGCCCGGCGTACTTGCGCGGCAACGTCTCCTCGTCGAAAATCTCGTCGGCGTGCATGCCGCCGATAGTGATCTCCGCCGTGGCGATGAGGCATAGGTCGGTGTCGGCGATGGTGTAGAACTGCCGGTTGGCCGGGTCGGGGTCGCGCGGCATGTAGCCGGTCCCCTCCATGATGCTCGTCCGGGCCACGTCCGGCGTGATGACGGGGGTAAAGCCGGCCTTCACGAGGTTCGAGATGGCGTACTGCACCAGAGCGAGTTCGAGCAGCGCCCCCTCGTTCTTGAGGAAGTAGAACTTCTGCCCCGCGACCTTGGTCCCGGCTTCGAGGTCGGCGAGGTCGCACAGGTGCAGCAAATCGACGTGGTCGCGCGGCTTGAAGTCGAACGCCGGCTTCGTGCCCGACACCGCGACGACCTTGTTATCCTCGGCGGTGCCGCCGTTCGGGGCGTCGGGGTGGGTCATGTTCGGTATCGTGCAAAGTGCTTCGCGCAACTTCGCCTCGATGACCTTCAGCTCGGCCTCGAAGCCGGCGAGGCCGTCCTTCATGCCGCGGCTCTCGGCGACGAGTTTCTCGCGCAGGGCCGCGTCCTTGCCGGCCTTCTTGATCTGCTCGCTGAGTTGGTTTTGCGCCGCCCTCGTCTCGTCGAACTGCCGTTGCACGCGCTTACGGTCGTCGTCGAAGCCGACGGCCTCGGCGACTTGGGCGTTCCTGGCCCCGCGCGCGGCGCAGTTAGCCGTCACGGCCGCGAGGTTGTCCCGAACGAAGGCGGCGTCGAGCATAGAGGCGTGGTCCTGATTAGAGGCCGTTCGGGGCGTCGCGGTCGAGGCAGTCGAGCAAGCGACAGCTCAAGCCGGGGTAGCGAAGGGCGTAGCCCTCGACCTCCGAGCGCAGCCCGGCCCACTCCTCGGGTGTCAACTCAATGTCGAGGAAGCGGGGCACATACTCGAGGACATCCGCGAGGTCGGCGATTTGGTCGTCGTGCCCACGCTCGTAGGCGAGCGAGCGAATCTCGACGCAGCCTTCGTGCAGCAAGTCAGCCAACTTACGCCGCCGCGTTTGGGAGTTCAGAATTGCCATCGGCTTCCTCACACGAGTTTGACGAGAGCGATCGGGGTCAGGGACGCCAGAACTAGCGGCGAACGGACAGGGGAAACGGCAATCGGGGACGGCTGAGTTCCAAGAGTCGCGGTGGGGTACTCTACGGAGCGGATGTAGCGATAGTCCCTGACTACGACCGCCTTCGGCGAATGCATGTCACTCAATGGCAAACGCACCTCGACATCGGCTTTACCAAATTCAACAACGACCGCGGCAATGCTGGACCAGCCGGCGTCCCTGGCCGCGACGGCCCGCCGGACCCCCTCGCGGATGCGGTAGCCCAGGATCGGGTCGGTGGCCACTTACGGCCGCTTTTCGAGCGGGACGTACTCGGCATCGACGACGCCGGTGAAGATCTGCTCGGGGCGGAAGATGCGGTTGCCGACGAGTTGCTCGTTCCAGTGCGCCAGCCAGCCGGCGGCGCGGCCCACCGCGAAGATCGGCGTGAATACGTCAGTCGGGATGCCCAGCGCTTGGTACACCACGCCCGAGTAGAAATCGACGTTCGGGTAGACTCCCTTCGCCCCGTAAATCCCGGCACAGACGCGCTCCAGTTCGAGGGCCGTCTCGTAGTTCTTGGGGCGGCTCGACTCGGCGAAGACGTGCTCGGCGAGTTCCTGGACCACGTTCGCCCGCGGGTCCTTGACCTTGTAGACGCGGTGGCCGAGGCCCATGACCTGGAACTTGGGGTCGGCGGCGAGCTTGCCGTCGAGCCACGGCTTGACGTTCGCCGGGCCGCCGATCGCCTCGAACTGCGCGAGCGCCTCCTCGTTCGCCCCGCCGTGCAGCGGCCCGGACAGCGAGCCGACGGCCGCGGAGATCACGGCGTAGGGGTTGGCGAGCGTCGAGCCGGTGACGCGGGCGGTGAACGTCGAGGCGTTCATCGTGTGCTCGGCGTGGACGATGAAACTCGCGTCGAGCACCTTGCGGATCGCCGGCGTCGGCTCGTGGCCGAACGTCATGTAGTAGAAGTTCGCGGCGTGGTCGAGGTCGGCCCGCGGGTCGAGGATGTCGTCGCCGCGGCGCAGCCGCGCGAACGCGGCCACTAGCGACGGCAGCGACGCCAGGATGCGCAACGTCGCGTCCCAGTTGCCGGCGAGGTCCTTGACACTGCGCGACGGGGTGAACAGCCCCATCGCCGAGACGCCGGCCTGGAGCGCGTCCATCGGGTGCCCGGTGGCCGGCATCGTCCGCAGCAAGTCCTTGAGGCGGTAGTGCAGCTTGCGGCGCTGGCGCAGGTCGTGGTCGAAGTCGGCGAGTTGGCGCTGGGTCGGCAGGGTGCCCTTGAGCAGCAGCCAGCTCGTCTCCTCGTAGGAACTCTCCTTGGCGAGGACCTCGACGGGGATGCCGCGGTACTCAAGGCGGGCGCGCTTGCCGTCGATGAAGCTGACGGCGGACTTGGCGGCGATCACGTCCTCGAGGCCCGGGCGGTATTCGGGTTCGCTGCTCATACTGCGTCTCGGTCGGGGGGTTGCGCGGGAGGGGCCGCCTGGCGCGGACTATCATAGGGAGCGCCCCGGCCCGCACCAACCGCCGTCGCAATTCGCCCGGCCGCGTGCCCCAAGTTTCACGCCTCGACGCGGTTGCGCCCGGCGTGCTTGGCGGCGTAGAGCCGGTCGTCGGCCGCGCGCAACAGTTCCGCGGGGGCCAGCGACTTCTCGCCCTGCGTCGTGGCCACGCCGATACTCACCGTCGCGGCGACCGCCTTGCCGTCGAAGACGAACGGGCGGGCGGCGACGACCTCGCGGATCGTCTCGGCGACCTCAATGGCCGCGTCGCGCTGCGTCTCGACGAGCACCAGGCAGAACTCTTCGCCGCCGTAGCGGGCGAACAGGTCCTCGCGCCGCACGCTGTGCCGCACCCGCTCGCTCAACTCGCGCAGCACGTAGTCGCCGCCGAGGTGGCCGTGCTCGTCGTTGACGAGCTTGAAGCGGTCGAGGTCGATCATCAGTACCGACAAGGGCCGGAAGTGGCGCACCGAGCGGGCCAACTCGCGCTCCAGGAAGTCGAGCAGGTAGCGGCGGTTGTGGATCTGCGTCAGGCCGTCCACGATCGTGAGGCGGTAGATCTCCTCGTGGTACTCGCTCTCGATGTTGCCCCCGGCCAGGAAGCGGTAGATGCAGTTGCCGACGCGCAGGTAGTCGCCGTCGCGCAACACGCACGCCCCCCGCACGGGCGTGTCGTTGACGAACGTCCCGTTGGTGCTGCCCACGTCGGTGACGGCGTAGCCGGCCGGGGTGGGGTCGAGGCGGGCGTGGCGGCGCGACACGGAGTTCTCGGAGGTGCGCAGGTCGCACTCCTCGTCGCGGCCGAGCAGCCACGAGGCGTTGCCCAGCGCGTAGCGCTTGCCCATCGCCGCGCCGCGCGGGTAGATGTGCACCAGGCACGCCTCGAGGTGCCCGCCGCTCAACGCGGGCATCGGGGCGGTGACCCAGGTCTCGGTGAATTTGTCGGTCATGGGTGGCGGCCGCACCGTCTGGCGTAAGGGCGGGACAGGTCGCCGAAGCATAGGTTGAGATGTCGGGGCGAGCGCCGCCGAATTGCGAAATCTCCTGACCGCACCGAGAAACTTGGCCGACCGTCTGGGGTTCGCGCCGGGCCGAAGTCCGCGCCGGCCGGCGTGTCAGTTCCCCGCGGCCGGCGCGACGATCCGCACCTTGGGCCGCATCAGATCGACGGTGATCGGCTCGCGGGTCACGACCTCGCTGCGGTTGCCGGCCCGGTCGGTCGCGGTGACCCGCAGGTAGACCCGGTGCGTCGGCATCCCCGTCGGGAGTGCCCAGAGGTACTGCCCGGTGTTCGGCAGCCGCGTGGCCCCGGCCCCCGCCCCGGCCTGCGTCACGTCCGGGGGCGCGACCGAGCGCCACGGGCCGGCGGGCGTCTCGCCCCACTCGATCGTGACCGGGGCCGCGCCGAAGTTGGCGTCGCGGGCCACCCAGTTCAGCGCGACCGCGTTCGCCTGGCCGGGGGCGACGCCGTGCGGGTAGATGAGCACTTGCGGCGCGACGGTATCGACCACGACGCGGTGGTCGGGCGGCGTCCCGGCACCGGGGGCGTCGTCGGCGAGTCCGACGCCGCTGACCGGCACGAGTTTCAGGCCGTACTCGCCGTCCTTGTTGGTGTCGTAGCCGCGGCCGAGCTTGACCTTGAGCGGCCGCTCCTTGCCGGGGTGCGAACTCCACTTCGCCCAGGTCTGGCCCTGGTCGCGCGTGACGTACAGATCGACGCGGCTCAGCCCCGACGGGCCGTTGTTCTCGACCTCGTACAGCAGGTCGAAGTCGGTGCCGCGCAGGTACTGTGGCGGGTTCACCGGGGCCGCCGCGGGTGCCGGTGCGGCCGGCGGGAAGCCGCTGTTACCTGTCGTCGCCAGCGGGGCGAGGTTCGACGGCGCGGCCGGCTCCGCCGCGGCCAGGACCGTCAACGGAGTCGCCGCCGGCGCGGGGGCCGGCGCGACTTGCGTCGGCAGCGGCGCGGGTAGGGGCAGGGGGGCCGTCACCACGGGGGCCGGGGCGGGCGCGGCCACGGGGCCGGCCGGCATCACGACCGTCGGCCCGCTTCCGGGCAAGACTGGCGGCGGCAGTGCGGACGCGAACGGCGTGACCGGCGGCGTTTCGGTGGCGGGCGTCGGCGTGTACGACGCGGTGACGACGGCGGCCGGGAGCTCGCGGGCCACGTCGGCCCGGTTCTCGGAGTAGTCCGAGGCGATCACGCGGACGACGAGCGGCCCCGCGAACGCCGGCTTGAACTTCGCCGAGCGGCGGTTGATCGAGCCGGGCGGGACCGGCGTCCACTCGTTGAGCAGGTTCGCCGACGCCTTGTAAAGTACCTGCGTCGCGGCCTCGTTGAGGTACTTGTCCTCGGCCGTCCAGTCGAGCATGACGTCGTCGCCCTGGCGAGTCGCGCCGACGATCTTCACGACCGGCGGCGTGCCGTCGATGAGCATCTTGTACTCGGCCGCCTCGCGCCCAGGGTCCTTCGGGTCGCGGCTGCCGTCCTTGAAGTAAAAGACGAGGTTGACGAAGTAGAGGCCGTCCTCCTTGGCGACGAGGTTGAGGTGGTCCTTGTCGGGCCGCACCGCGTCGGGCGCGTCGAGCCGCACCGTGTCGGCCGTGGCCCAGGTCTGGCCCTCGTCGCGCGAGACGATCAGCTCGACGTGCGACACCTGCGCCCGCCTGCCCGCGGGGTAAAGGATGTCGAGCATGTGCGTGCGTGACCGCGTCGGGAAGACGTCCTTAACCGCGCCGAGGGTAATGCCCGCGGGCGGGACTTCCTTAGTCGCGGGGGCGGGCACCTGGCCCAGCCCCGCGGCGAGGCCGAGTACGGCCCAGGCTGTCAGGTTCATCGTCGCGCCCTCCGCGTGTCGGCCGGTGCAAATCGTATCGGTGGTATCGACCGCGCCCGCCCCGGAGTTGAGCCGACTTCCGTCGCCCTGGACTTCGCCTCAAGTCCTACAACAGTACTCCACACCGACCCAACCCAGGACCGCGCGATGACGGCCGACGAACTGCGGCGACACCTCGAAGCCCTGCACGCCGGCGGCGCGACTGTTGAAGAGACCGTCGCGGCGATTCAGACGCGGGCGTCGGGCGAACTCCCTTACGCGACGATTGACCTCGACCGCGCCGCGCGCTGCGGCTTCCCCGAAGTCGTGCTGGCGGAGGGCAAGACGCCGGAGTGGGCCGCGGGGGCACTGCGACGCCTGGCCGACGCCGGGCAGGACGCCTTCGCCACGCGCGTCAGCCCGGCCCAGGCCGAGCACTTCAAAGTCGCTCTGCCCGTCGGCGAACACGACGCGCTCGCGCGGACGTATTGGCTGCCCTCGCCGACCTGGACGGCCAAGAATTTGGGGCTGGTCGTCGTCGTGACGGCCGGGACGGGGGACTTGCCGGTCGCCCAGGAGGCGTTGGTCACCGCGCAAGTGATGGGGGCGCGGGTCGAGATGGTGGTCGATGTGGGGGTCGCGGGGGTCCACCGGCTGCTCGCGCGGCGCGACCAACTCGCCGCGGCCGACGTGGTGATCGCCGTCGCGGGGATGGACGGGGCGTTGCCGAGCGTCGTCGGCGGGCTGATCGACGCCCCGGTGATCGCGGTGCCGACGAGCGTCGGCTACGGCGCGGCCTTCGGCGGCGTCGCGGCCCTGCTCACGATGCTCAACAGTTGCTCGGCCGGCGTGTGCGTGGTGAACATCGACGCCGGCTTCAAGGCGGGCTACGTCGCCGCGCGCATCGTCCGCCGACTGCACGAAGCCCGGTCACTTCCGGTCGGTGGGTAGCGGCGGCGCGCCCATCTTCGGCGGCTCCGGCGGCGCGACCGGCAGCGGGTCGGAGTTGGCCGTCGGGGGCGAGCCCGGCATGACAATGCCGCTGTTCGTGCCGGAGTCGCGGCCGGTCGGCGAACTCGACGTGTAGGTGCCGTTCGCCTGCACCGGCATCATCAACGCGGCGCTGGGCGGCACCCGGACCGGCTTGGCGATGTCGGTCGTCAGACTGCCGTTGAGCGACTGCCCGGACGCCAGCGCGACGCCCGGCGCGGTCGCGGACGGCGCGACCTCGACAGCCGGCTTGCGGATCGACACGGGCGTCGGCGCGTCGGCCGGCTTGGGCGGCATTTCGCGGGGCGTGTTGTTGACGTTACTCGGCTTGGGCAGGCGCAAGTTGGGGCTGGGTATTTTGAGGTCCGACTTCGGCGAGACGCAGCCGGAACTCAGCCCGAGCAGGGCGAGGAGAAGGGCGAAGCGGGGCGTCCGTGCCCCCGTAAACAACCGTCCTGGCTTCATCGCAAAACCCCTCGCCGAGCCGGGGGGGAATCCGTTCCCCGTGCGCCGGGGGTCGTCCGCCATCCTTGGCGGCGCGGCCCCGGCGACCCGTGCTTGGAGCGGGCGTATAAGCGGGCGCGGCGAGCCGTGCAAGCCCGAGTTACTTCGGCATGCCCGCGGCCGCGCCGGGGGCGGCGACGCCGGGGGCCGGGCCGGGGCCGGCCGGGATCGGCGGGGCCGCCTGGATCGGCGCGAGCGGGGCGACGCCGCCCCCGCCGCCGCGGCGCGTGACGCCCTCCGGGTCCTGCATCGAGTCGAGTTCGCGCTGCAGCGGGAACACCGGGTCCGGGGGGAAGTACTGCGGCGGGTGCTGCAAGTACCGGCCCGACGGCAGCGTCATGCCGCCGAAGCCGGCCGGCGGCGTCTGGCAGCCAACCGCCCCGGTGCCGAGGGCCGCGAAGGCCGCCAGCTTCGTCATCGTCCGTCGCGCGTCGCTCATGCCAAGCTCCCTGGGCCGTGTCGTGTCCGTGGCTAACGAAGGTATCGGCCGTCCGGCCTGCGGGGTTTAATCCGATTCCGCAACCCCGGTCAACGCACCGCCGGCCACTCCGTTGACACGCCGGGGCCGCCGGGTAGGATTGCGGGGCCATGCCCGACCGCCCGAAGAACCTCCCCACCGCCGACCGCGTCGCCCCCGCGGCCGCGCCGACCGCCGTCGCGGCGTCGGGCCGGCGCTGGCACCTCGACCGCCGCTGGGGCACGCCCGCCGGCAAGCCGCTTCCGCTCGCGGCGGTTTTCGACCGCCCCTTCGACCCCGACGCCCCGACGGTGAACCTCACCGAGCGCCTGACGCGCGTGGTCGAGGACATCGCCCGCCGCTGCCCGACGTTCGCCCACCTGCGGCCGGCCGAACTGCTCGTGACGTTCACCGCCGCCCGCAACCGCCGGCACTACGGGCTGCTGGCCCGCGTCACGCCGATGCGATTCCGCGACGGCGCGCCGACTAGGCGGTCACGCGGGCTGGTGTACCAGGTGCAGCGCTTCACGGTGGATGGTCGGGACATGCTGTACCTCGTGACGTTTTGCCTGCCGCGCTTCCTGGACCAGTGCTACGAGCAGAAGTTGGTGACGATCTTCCACGAGCTGTACCACATCAGCCCGGCGTTCGACGGCGACCTGCGTCGGCACCCCGGCCGCTACGAGGTCCACTCGAAGTCGAAGAAGGCCTACGACGCCGAGATGCTTACCCTGGTTCGGGCCTACTTACACGGCCACCCGGAGCCGCAGAGGCTGGCGTTCCTGCACCGCCGCGCGGCCGAGCTGCGCAAGGCCCCGCTGAACCTCGTGGGGGTCGTCGTGCCGAGGCCTAAGATGGTCCCCGTCGGCCCCGCCCCGGCCAAGCCCGCCTAAATCTCGTCGGTTCGCGCGAGATTCCTACATTCGCCCTGTCACACCTTCGGTTCGGCGCTCAAACTACCCTTAGCCGCTGCCCCGGAGGGATTGAACGCCATGTCGGTTACGGACACCACCACGCCGCCCACCGCCGCGCCGCCCGCGGACCCGGTCCGGGCGGCCCTCGACGACCCGGCCACGCGCGACAACTTGATGCGGATCGCCCGGAGTCGGCACCCTGGCAACTCGACGTTGATCGACGACGTGGTCCAGGAAGCCTGCACGCGGGCGCTTGCGAAGCGCTCCGGCTACGACCCGTCGCAAGGCTCGGTATTCGCCTGGCTGACGGGGTTCCTGCGCAACATTTATCGCGAGCAAGTCCGCAAGGACCGCCGCCTGCCGCTGCGCCCCGACCTCGACCTCGCCGAAGTCGTGCCCGACCGGCCCGGCCCCGACGAGACACTCGCCGACCGGCGGAGAGTTTACGAGGAGTGCATCAGTCTGCTGAGTCTGGGCGAGCAGGAAGTCCTCCACCTGGCCCACACGTTGGGACTTCGGGGCGACGAAATCGCCGCCCGGCTCGGGATCACGAAGCCGGCCACGCGTAAGCGCGTCAGCCGGGCGATGGGCAGCTTGACGCGGCTCGTCAAGCAGCGCGTAGGGGAGGGCCACTCATGACGCCGCAAGACCGCCGATTCTGGATCGACTTGACCGCCGCCGAGTACCTCGACGCCCTGGAGCGGGACGACTTCGACGCCCAGGACCGCCTCTGGGCGCTCGCCGCGACCGACGCGGACCTCGAAGCTGCGTTCCTGGAGACGCACGACGCCATCGCGGAGGAGTCGCAAGCCGCCGTCGTGAACCCGACGATCGACGCCGTTAGAGCTGCCGTGTTGAAGCACTTTCCGGGCGTCGAACTCGACGCGCCGGCCGGCCCGGTGACCGTCGCGATGGTCGCCCGCGAACTCTCCGAGCGCGCGCTGGCCCGCCTCGACGCGGAAACCGCGACGCTCAACGACCGGCTCAAGGGGGCCGCGACCGAGTTGCCGAGCGACATCGGCTTGACACCACTGACGCAGTGGCTCGAAGCCAACTTCGGGGCGACGCCGTCGGGGTACGCCAAGGCGTTCCAGCGGGCCGCCCTGAAGCTCCGCATGCGGGTGAGTTCGGACCTCGAGATCCAGGTCGCCGCCCGCCGGGCCAAGCCGCAGGACGGGGGCAAGCGGTGACGGCAATCCCCGACTCGCTGCGCGAACTCGCCCGGAGCCGCGACCTCGCCGCCGACCCGCGGCGGCGCGGCCCCGTCCAACTCGGCCGCTACTTCGACGAGCTGATGGTGATGCACGTCGCCCTGCCGAACCTCACCACCGGCAGCGCCGCGGCGTACCTCGTGCAGTTCGGCCATGTCACACACCCGGACGGCCTCTGCGACTTGTGGGGCGGCACCGACGCACTCGCCGGGCTGCTGTTCCGCGCCGGCGTCGAGGCCGTCGCCTTCGTCAACGCCTCGGACATCCTGGCCCGCCGCCGCTTCACCGCGGCCCACGAACTCGGCCACGCCGTGCTGCACCGCGACCGCATGGGGCCGGTGCTGCTCGACGCGACGATCGAAGAGGCCGACGGGCCACTCGCGGCGATGGAGGCGGAGGCGAACCGCTTCGCCGCCGAGTTGCTGATGCCCGAGGTGGTCTTGCGGGCGCGGGCTGACGAGCTGCGCCACGCCCACGGCTGCTGCCCGCGCGTCGTGCTGGGGTACCGGCTCGCCTCGGAGTTGCTCGTGAGCCGCGAGGCGATCGGCTACCGCTTGAAGAACCTGGGGGTGGGCGATGGCGAGTGACCGCCGCGGCGTCCGCGACTTCTTCACCAATTACCGGGCCGGCCCCGTCGGGCCGACGCCGCCGCAGCCGCTCATCGCCCCGGACGATAGCGAGGAGCGGAAGACGGTCCTCGACCGGGCCGTCGAGCGGCCCGAGGACGAGTGGGGGCCGCTGTGCGTCCCCGAGCAGCCGGCCCGCGACGGCGAGTTCCCCGTGCGCTACATCGACGGCTCGCAGGCGACGCTGCCGGTGCTGTGCATCCGCACCGCGGGCGGCCACCCGGTGCCGCTGCTCCTGGGCGAGGTCGGCGGCGTGGCCCTGCGGCTCGTCGGCCGCGGCTTCGAACGCGAGTTCGCCGCGGTGGAGCGTGTGCTGTCGTTCGTCGCCGACGCCTTCCCGTGGGAGGACATCGAGCCGTTCGCCGCGGACCTGCTGAACGCGCCGGAGTTGACGCTGCGCTTCCTGCCGGCCAACACGCCCGAGGGGCCGCACAACCCCTTCGACTACGAGGTCATGCGGACGCAGGCGTACAGCCGCATCCTGCAAGAGATGGCGACCCTCGAGCGCCTGGCGCTGCGGGCCGGTGACACCGTGCCGACACTGGTCGATGGCCCGCTGCACCGCCTCACCGGGGCACCCCGGCCGGGCGCGCCGCTGCTGGTCGGCGTGGTCAAGTCGCAGGCGAAGAACTACCTGCACGACAAGGGCTGGACGACGCTCCTCGACCTGCGGCCGGGCCAGCGCACGCCGGCGTTCAAGATCGACACGGCGGGCAACCTGCCGGTCGCGTCGTGGTTCTTGAAGCTCGCCGGCGGGCCGCGGCTCGCGCCGAACTGGGGCTTCGTCCGCGTCGAAATCCCGTGGGTCCAGTACCAGGAGCGCGGCCCCGACCCGGCCGGGTTCGTGCACCGGCTGTCGCGCTGGCTGATCGACGCCCGCTGCCGCACCGACAGCTACGCCCGGATGCCGGTGTCGCTCGACCCGATCGTGCGGGCCGAGGACGCCCTGAAGCCGCTGTTCACGCCGCTACCGCTGCTCGCGACGAGGCTCTACCGCACCGCCGGCCTGTTCCAACGAGGTGACCTGTGAGTCCGCCCGCCGACACGACGGTTTGCCTGGGCCGCGTCGCCGCCCCGCCGCAGCACGAGTGTACCAGTAGTACGTTCTACTTCTGGGTCGATCAGGCCTGTACCGTGGAGCGGACGCAGATCGTGACCACGAGCTGCCTACTCGCCGGCCGCAAGGTCGAGTTCGTCGGCATCGTCCAGGAGGTCTACCGCCGCAGCCGGCAAAAAGACATCGGCGAGGAGGCGGCGCGGTTCGACAGCCGCAGCGGGGTGCGGCCGCCGTTCGACAGCGAGGGCGTGACCTACGCGGAGGTGGCGATCTTACGCACCGACCCCGTCGCGCACACCCCGCCGACCGAGGAGAGCGAAGTCTTCCTGGCGAGTGCCGCCGCCGCCGCGAAGGGCTTCGGCGTGGACAAGATGAAGGACAAGCTCGACATCGGCCTGCTGCGCAACGGCGGCACGCAGTTCGCCGGCACCGCCTGCATCGACCTGGCCTTCCTGCTAGGCGAGAACGGCGGGCACCTCAACGTCAACGGCATCGCCGGCCTCGGCACCAAATCGACGCTGCTGCTGAGCATGAACTGGCTGCTACTCCGCGAGGCGGCGCGGCAACAAGCGAAGGAGCCGGGCAACCCCAAGCGGTTGCAACTCGTGCCGGTGATCTTCAACGTCAAGAACTTCGACCTGTTCTTCATCGACCGCTGGAACACGAGTTTTCGGGGCAAAGGGGAGGCCGAACACCGGCAGAACTGGAAGGACATGGGCGTCGATGACCCGGCCCCGTTCAAGACGCCGAAGTTCCTCGCACCCCAGGCCAAGGGCGTGACGACCCCCATCCCCACCGGCGGCCGGTCGGACGGCGTGTCGGCCTACAGTTGGTCGCTCTCGGACGTGATCGAGGGCGGCCTGTTCAAGTTCCTCTTCAGTGAAGACGAGATCGGGACCGCCAACCTTGGTGGCCTCGTCGGCGAGGTCGAGGAGTGGCTGACCAGCGGCACCCAGGACGCCCCGAAACTCCGCACGACCGACGGCGCGCCGAAGACCTTCGACGGCTTGCTGGAGTGGTTCAAGGAGCAGAAAAAAGACAAGGAGTTCTTCGGCGACTTCATGCCCGGCACCAAGGGCAGCTTCTACCGCCGCTTGAAGTACGTCGTCATGGAGGGAGAAGGCGTGCTGGTGCGGAAGGAGCCGAAGGGCAAGCCGATCGTCGTCCCCAACTGCGGGCAAACGTCGCCGATCGTGATCGACCTGTACGGTTTGGTCGCCACGCCGAGTTTGCAGCGGTTCGTCGTCGCCGCTGTGTTCCACCAGATTCAGCAGACGCAGTCGTCGAAGCAGGTGCCGAACCTGAAGTTCCTCATCACGCTCGACGAGCTGAACCGCTTCGCCCCGAAGGACGGCCACGACCCCATCACGCAGAAGCTCGAAACGGTCGCGTCCGAAGGCCGCAGCCAGGGGATCATCCTGTTCGGGGCGCAGCAGCAGGCGAGCCTCGTGAAGCCGCGCGTCATCGAGAACGCAGCCGTCCGCGCCGTCGGCCGCAGCGGCACGCTGGAACTCGGGGCGGAGGTCTGGAAGTTCCTGGGGCCGTCCGCCCGCAGCGCCGCGTCGCAACTCCAGCCCGACGAGAAACTGATCTACCAGCCGAGTTTCCGCGAGCCGATGCTGGCGAAGATCCCCTTCCCGCCGTTCGCCCTGAGCGAGAACGACGCCGCGCCGGCGGAGCCCGTCGGCGGCGGGGCGACCGGCCTGGTCGCGCGGGTCGGCACCTTCGAGACGAACGTTTTCTGACGCCGCCGGTCACACCGACCGACTCCGCGGCAATGACTCTCGACCCCCCACCGCCCGGAGACCTGACCGCGATGCGCCTCTTGCACACGGCCGACTGGCACCTCTGCGACCAGCTCGGCCGGCTGAACCGGACCGACGACCTGAAGCGGCGCGTCGAGCGGGTCGCCGAACTCTGCGAGGGGCACGCCGTCGAGGTGTTGCTCATCGCCGGCGACCTGTTCAGCGAGCAGGCGTCGGTCGAGCAAATGACCGACGCGCTGGTCCACGTCCGCACGCAGTTCGCCTCCTTTTTCGCCCGCGGCGGCACGATCCTGGCCGTCACCGGCAACCACGACCGGGACGCCCGCATCGACATGGTCCGCTCGGGCATGGCGTTGGCGGTCCCGCAGGCCGGGGCGGGCGGCGAGTTGGGCACCGGCCGCATGTACCTGCAAAACGGCTGCTCGGTCGCGAAGCTCCGCGACGCGGCGGGGCAGGTCGTGCAGTTCGTCCTCGTGCCGTTCCCGTTCGCCAACCGCCACGGCCTGTCGGCGACGGAGTACCGCAGCAAGGAGGAGGAGTCGCGGCAACTGCACACCCGCGTCAAGGAGTGGATCGGCCGCGCCCACCTGCGGCCCGACTTCGACGCCACGCTGCAAACGGTCCTCGTCGCCCACCTGCACGTCCGCGGGTCCGAACTGACGACGGTGCCGGCGTACCAGATGACGGACCGCGACGACGTGCTGTTCGACTTCGCCGACCTGGCCCCGGCGTGGGCCTACGTCGCGCTCGGGCACATCCACAAGCCGCAGACGCTGTGCGGGGCGGACCACGTCCGCTACCCCGGCAGCCTCGACCGGCTCGACTTCGGCGACTTGCACGACGACAACGGCGTCGTGCTCTTCGACCTCGGCCCGCAGGGCATCGTCGGCGAGCCGACGGTCCTGCCGATCGCACCGACGCCGTTCCACACAGTCGTCATCGTCAACGCCGACGCCGACCTCCCCGGCCTCGCGGCAAAGTACCCGGATGCCGCGACCGCCGTCGTCCGCCTCCGCGTGCGCTTACCGTTGGGCACGCTCAGTCGCATCGATGTCGAGAAGCAGCTGAAGGCGATCTTCCCGCGCCGCCACGAACTCTCATTCCTCGGCGACGAGGCGGCCGCCCCGGCCGCGGCCGCGGCGTCCGCCCCGACGGCGGGGTACGCCGAAACCGTCCGCACTTACCTCACGAGCCAGCTCGAAGCCGACCCCGACCGGGCAGCAGTTCTCGACCTCGCCGAGTCGTTCCTCACGCACCCGGAGGCGTCATGATCCCGCAGCGCGTCACGCTCGAAAACTTCCTCTGCTTCGGCGAAAAGCAGGTCATCGAGTTCACCGACGACGAGCCGCTGTGGGTGCTCGGCGGCCCCAACGGCGTCGGCAAGTCGGCGGTGTTCGACGCCATGACGTATTGCCTGTTCGGCCAGCACCGCGGCGCGTCCGGTGCCGTGACGCCGCTGCTGCGGCACGGGGCCAACGGGTTCGCGGTGGCCTTCGAGTTCGGCCTGGGCGGCAGCGACTACCGCATCGCCCGCAACCGCACCGGGAACCGCTCGACGCAGTCCGTCGAGCGCCGCGTCGCCGGCGAGTCGGACTGGGTCCGCGTCCCGAACGTCGAAACGGCGGACCAGATCAAGGAGTGGTCCGAGGGGAAGCTCGGCATCGGCTTCGAGGCGTTCCGGGCGTCGATCATGCTGCGTCAGGGCGAGGCCAACGCGATCATCACGGCACCGCCGATGGAGCGGTTGAGGGTGCTCAAGAAGGTCATCGGGGCGGAGCGGTTCGAGCAACTCTCGGCGCGTGTCCACGTCGAGAGTACCCGCGTGAAGTCCGCCAAAACTGCCGCCGTCGCCGAGCGGGATCACTTCCGACTCGTGACCCCGGACACGCTGGCCGTTGCCGAAGGCGGTGCGGCCGCGACCGCCGCCGAGCGTGAGCAGTGCGAGGCGGCCAGGGGGGACGCGGGGGCGGCCGTCGAGCAGGCCGACCGCTGGGTCACGCTCGCCGCCAAGCGTGCGGAGGTGCAAGGGAAACTCGACGCCGCGCAGGCCCGCGCGGCCGACGCCGACCGCCTCCGGACCGGCCAGGCTCGCCACGCCGAACTGTCACGGAGCCTGCCGAAGCTAGCGCAGCTGCCCGAGTTGCGGGCGTCCGCCGCGACGCTCTCGGCCAGCACCGCCGGCCTGCGGTCGGCGTGCGACGCGGACGACTTTCGCCACGGCGAACTCGCGGCACGCCTCGACGCCGACCGCGCCGCCGCGGCGCAACTTTGTGACGCCGTCACGCGGCATGGCGTGGCGGCCAAGGAGGCGCGAAGGCTCGGCGACGAGCAGACGAAGTTGCGCGGTTACGCCGTCGATGGCGAGAGGCTCACCGCCGAGTTGACGGGCTTCCCCGCCGACCTCGACGAGGCCCTGTCTCGCTACGAAGGCGAGGTGTCCGCCGCCGACGCCGCCGAGCGTCTGGCGCGTCAGGCGGCCACCGAGACGCGGACCCTGTTGACGCACGCCCAGGCGACGGCCGACGGCTTCGCGCGCCTCGACATCGGCGTCTCGTGCTCGCAGTGCGGCCAACTCGTGGACGCCGACCACGCCGACCGCGAGCGCGCCCGGCTCGCCGCCACGATCGCCGACCTCACGCGACTCGTCGGCACCGCGAGCGAGGCGCTCGACACTGCGGAATCGGACCTGAGCACCGCGACGGCCCAGAGGAAGCACGTCGCCGGGCAATGCGCGAGCCGCGACAAGGTGCGACGCGACGCGGCCGCGAAGCGCGACACCCTGGCGAACTTCGGCTGCAAGCTGACCGCCGCCGAACTGGCCGCGAGCATCGCCGGACACGCCGCGGCGGCGACAGCGGCGGAGCGCGACGGGGGCACGGCGACCCGCGAGCACGCCGAGTCGAGCCGGACGGTCGGGACGCTGACGGCGGAGTTGACTGGCCTGCGGCGGCGGCTCGCGGAAGCCACGCCGCGACTCGCCGCCGAGGCGCTGACACATCAGGGCGTCGAGGCCCGCCTGGCCGCGTTACTCGACCAGTTGCCGGTCGGCACGCACGGCGTCACCGCCTGCGAGGTGACAACGCTGCGGAGTGAACTCGCAGCGCTCACGGCCGACCGCGTCGTCGAACTGTTCGCCCTGCTGCAAGCCGACGACGCCTTACGCGAGGAGTGGGGGCGGCAAGCGGCCGACCTCGACCGCGACGCGGAGGCGATCCCGCCGGCCGGCCGCGTTACCGTCGCCGACGCCAGGCGGCGGCTGGCCGAGGCGCAGGCGTCGCTCGCCGCCGCCGACGGCCGGTGGCAGGCGGCCCGCGACCTGCTGCACGAGCAACGGCGGCAATTCCAGAAATACCAGGAGCTGACGGCGCGCATCAAGACGCTGGAAGAGGAGGCCGACCGGCACGACAAGCTGGACCGACACCTCGGTAAGAACGGCTTGCAGCGTCACCTCGTCCGCACGGCCGAGACGGCCATCGTGGCGCTCGCCACCGAGACGCTCGGCAAGCTGTCGCACGGCGAACTCAGCGTCGAACTCGACGAGGGGGAGGCGGCGGACGACAAGGCCTTCGCCCTGCGCGTCCGCCGCGCCGGGGGCGAGACGATCGCCGTCGAGTACCTGTCCGGCAGCCAGAAGTTTCGCGTCGCCATCTCGGTGGCACTCGCCATCGGTCGGTACGCCACGAATCAGTCGCACCCGCTGGAGTGCGTGATCATCGACGAGGGCTTCGGGAGCCTCGACAAGGAGGGCCTGCAAGCCACGGCCGTCGAATTGAAGTCGCTGAGGGAGCACCTCAAGCGGATCATCTTGGTCAGCCACCAGGACGAGTTCACCGACCAGTTCCCCGTGGTCATCCAGCTCACGGCCGGAGAGAACGGCACCAAGGCCACGAAGGTCCGCCGCTGACGTGCCCTTCCGCCGGCCGCGGAAGTTTGCGAAAATCCCTGGGCCGACCGACGCGCGGTGTCGGTGACGGCCGTGTGAGGGTGGGCCGGGAAGGAACCCGGCTCACGGAGGATCGAACGCATGGCCGCGACCCTGTCCGCCCGACTGCACGCGCACTTCGCGCCGTTGCACGACGCCCCGACGCCCGACGCCGACCTGCTCGCCCGCTACGCCCGGCACGGCGACGCGGGAGCGTTCGCGGCGTTGGTGAAGCGGCACGGCGGCATGGTGGCGGCGGTCTGCCGCAAGCGACTCGGCCACGCCCAGGACGCCGAGGACGCGGCGCAAGCCGTGTTCCTGGCCCTCGCCCGCAAGGCGGACCGCGTCCACGGGGCGGCCCCGGTCGCGGCCTGGCTCTACGGCGCGGCGGTCAAGGCGTGCCGCGAGGTGGCCCGGCGCAACCGGCGCAAGCCGTGGGTGCCGCTCACGGCTGACGTGGCCGGTGACAGACCGCAGTCCGCGGACCACGACGCCGTCGCGGCGCTGCTCGACGAGGTCGCCAACCTGAGCGACACGCACCGCGCCGCGGTCGTCCTGTGCGAGCTGGAGGGCTGCCCGCGTGCCCTGGCGGCGCGGCAGTTGGGCATCGCAGAGGGCACGCTGTCGAGTCGCCTCGCCGCGGCCCGCCGACGCCTCGCCGACCGCTTGACCCGCCGCGGCTTCGCCCCGAGTGCGCTGGCAGCGTTGGGCGGCCTGGCGGTCGGCACGTCAGCCCCCGCGTTCGATCCCTCCCTTTTCAGTCCCCTGGTTCACAGTGTCACGGAGGCGATCATGGCCACTGGCCTCGCGGTCAAGTTGAAGTTCCTCACGACCCTCGCCGCAACGACGGCAACCCTCGGCCTCGCGCTCGCGGCCGGCGACGGCCCGGCACCGCCACCCATCCCGCCGTCTACGCCGCAAGTGGCGAAGGTCGTGGAGCCGAAGTTCGTGTTCTCCACGTTCACGCAACGGGTCGAACGCATCGATCCCCCGCGGGTCGAGCCCGCCACGGTGGCTGTCTGGTCCTTGTCGGCTGACGGGGTACTCGGCGTGTCCCGGTCGGTGGACCTGACCCCCACCGGCCCCGACGCGAAGGTGGTCGCCGCCGGCGCGCCCGACTCGAATCCGCCGGAGTCTCTGGTGGACGGGTCCTCGGTGTCGGTCAGCCCCGACGGGCAGTCGCTGATGTTCTTGGCGTCGCGACCCGGCGACGACACGCCGAAGGAGGCCGGTGACGGGCGAGTCGATGTGGGCAGGTACGACAGATACCTCGCCAAGCTGTCGGGCGGCGTCGTGCGGCTCGGCGAGTGGCAAAGCGGCTCCGTCAGACCGTTCTGGTCGCCCGACGGCGGCACCATTTACCAACCGGAGATCGACGGCAAGAAGACGCTGGTCGTCACTTCGCTTTTCCGCTTGCCACAACATACTTGCGAGACGACACGCCTTGATGTCCTGAGCGGTCGGCGCGAACGCGTGGCAATTGACGGCAACACCCGCCCGGTGGCCGTCTCGCCGGACGGCAAAACCATGATCGGTTGGGTAACGCGGGAGTCATTCTTTCGCGCGGCCGAGTTCCGGTTGTGCCTGGCCAAGCTGCCAGGCGGGGCGGCGCAGCTCGTCGGCGAATGGTCACCCCTTGTCTTACCGGAGGCCGTATTCTCCCCGGACGGCAAGCGGGCCATCATTTCCCGCGTCGAGTTCCAGCAGTACCCCAAGGAGTTGCTCCGGCAGAACGACCGCGGCGACCGCGGCGGCCCGCTGGCCATCCCGCTTTGTCCGGTTCGCCGCTTCTACCTCATGGATTCCGCCAGTCCTAAGCTCACCCGACTCTCCACCCAACCGACCTGCTTGCCGGACTACGGTTGCGGGGTTGTCTGGTCGCCCGACGGCAAGCGTGTCGCGTTCACCGACGCCAAGGGCTGGAGCCACGGCAGCGCCGGGATGCAGGTCGTCGAGCCGCGCGTCGTGACCTGCGACCCCGACGGCAAGAACCCTGCCAAGGTCGTGATGCCGACGCCCAAACCCGCGAACTTCCAGTTCACCGGCTACGGGCCGCAATTCGTCGCCTGGAAGTGACGGCCGGCATACACCAACCGCACGGGGTTTCACGACAGTTGTGCGGCGGGTTGCGATGCGCTATCGACCGAGTCTCGACGAGTTCACCGCCCTCGCGGCGACGCACACCGCCGTGCCGGTCTACCGCCGCGTCACCGCCGACGACTTGACGCCGGTGTCGGCGTTCGCCAAGATCCGCGACGGCTCCGGGGCGTTCCTCTTCGAGAGCGTCGTCGGCACCGAGCGCGTCGGCCGCTACAGCTTCCTCGGCTCCGCCCCGTTCGAGTGGTTCGAGGCCTACGGCACGCGCGTCCGCACGAGGGTCGCCGGCGGGCCGTGGGCCGAGTCGCTGCACCCCGACCCGCTGCGACTCTTCGAGGAGCGCGTCGGGGCTTTCCGCGCCCCGAACTTGCCGGGGCTGCCGCGCTTCGCCGGAGGCGCGGTCGGCTACGCCGGCTACGACACCGTGCGTTACATGGAGCACCTGCCGAACGCCCCGGCCGACGACCGCGGCGTCCCGGACTTGGCGTTCGCGTTCTACGACCAGATGGTCATCTTCGACCACATCTTCAAGACGGCCCAAGTCGTCGTCACCGCCCGCATCTCTCCAGACGTCTCCGCACGGCAAGCGTACCAGAGTGCGTGCGACCGCGTTGACGGACTGGTTACCCGTCTGGCGACCGTCGGCGTCAGTTTACCGCTGGCGGACGTGGCCCCGGAGGCGGCCGCGCTGACGCCGGGGGCCGTGGCGGCGCGGTACGCGTCGAACTTCGCGCCAGGGGTCTACCAGGCGGCCGTGCTCAAGGCGAAGGAGTACATCCTGGCCGGCGACGCCTTCCAGGTCGTGCTGAGCCAGCGCTTCCGCACGACGACGAGGGCGAAGCCGTTCGACATCTACCGGGCGCTGCGGATCGTGAACCCCAGCCCGTTCATGTTCTTCGTCGAGGGCGGCCCGGCCACGCTGATCGGGGCGTCGCCGGAGATCATGTGCCGCGTCGAGAACAACGAGGTGACGGTGCGGCCGCTCGCCGGCACCCGCCCGCGCGGCCGGACCGACGAGGAGGACCGCGCCTTCGCCGCCGAGTTGCTGGCCGACCCCAAGGAGCGGGCCGAGCACATCATGCTGGTAGACTTGGCCCGCAACGACGTGGGCCGCGTGGCCAAGGTCGGCAGCGTCAAGGTCCGCGAGCTGATGGAGGTCGAGCGTTACTCGCACGTCATGCACCTGTCGAGTACGGTGACCGGGGAACTCGCTGACGGCAAGACGCCGTTCGACGCGATGCGCTCGGCACTCCCGGCGGGCACCCTCAGCGGGGCACCGAAGGTGCGGGCGATGGAGATCATCGACGAGCTGGAGCCGCACCGCCGCGGGCCTTACGGCGGGGCGGTCGGCTACGTCGATTACAACGGCAACACCGACACCTGCATCGCCCTGCGCACTCTGGTCCTGGTCGGCACGACGGCCGACATCCAGGCCGGCGCGGGGGTGGTCGCCGACAGCGACCCCGACGCGGAGTTCGCCGAGACGGTCAACAAGGCGATGGGCCTGATGCGCGCCGTCGAGGTCGCCGAGACGCAACTTTAAGCGGGCGTGCCGTCGGCCGGGGTCGCGTTCTTGACCAGCGTGCGGCGGACGGCCCCGGTCAGGTCGATCGCGCGGAACGGCTTGTGCAGGAAGGACACCGCGTCGCCGAATTCGATGTCGGCCAGTTGGTGCTCGGTGTAGCCGCTCATCACGATCACCGGCAGGTCGGGGCGGCGCGAGCGGATCACGCCGAGCACCTCGCGGCCGTCCGCGCCGGGCATGATGAGGTCGAGGACCACGACTTGGAAGCGCTGGGGGTCTTCGAGGAACCGCGCGATCGCCTCGGCCCCCGTGGCCGCCTTCTCGACGGTGAAGCCCAGCCCCTTCAGCGCGAAGCTCACCAGCCCCAGGATCGCCGGCTCGTCGTCGGCCACGAGCGCGGTGCGGCGGGCCGCGGCGTCCCAGGTCGCCGGGACGGGGGTGCGGCTGCTGACGGTCGGCCCGGCGGGCGCGACCGGCGCGACGCCGCAGGGGAAGGCGACGCGGAAGGTCGTGCCGTGGCCGACGCGGCTGGTCACCGAGATGCAGCCGCCGTGGTCGCGCACGACCCCGTGCACCGCCGAGAGGCCGAGGCCGCGGCCGGTGAACTTGGTGGTGAAGAATGGCTCGAAGATGCGCTGGCGGTTGGCCTCGCTCATGCCGCAGCCGCCGTCCTCGACCTCGAACCAGACGCCCGCGGCCTCGGGCGACACCCCGAAGGTCGTCGTGTCCTCCGTCGGCGGCGGGGGGCAGGGGGCCGCGTGGCCGGTGCGCACCGTCACGCGGCCACCCCCCGGCGGCAGGGCCTCGGAGGCGTTCTGCACGAGGTTCAGGAGCACCTGGCGGATCTGCCCGGCGTCCCCCTCGATCGGCGGCAGCCCGCCGCGCAGCTCGACGCGGCAGTCGGCCTTACGCGAGGCGCTCAGCTTGATCAGGTCGTCCGACTCGGCGATCACCGCGTCGAGGTCCAGGGCACCCAGGATCGTCTTGCCCGCCCCGGCGTAGGTCAGCATCTGGTGGCACAGGTGCGCCGCGTGCTCCGCCGACTTCTCGATCGGCCGCAGGTACTCGTGGATCTCGCTGTCGCGTGGCAGCGTCTCGCGCGCCAGGCTGGCGTTGCCCAGAATCCCGGTGAGCAGGTTGTTGAAGTCGTGGGCGACGCCGCCGGCCAGGATGCCGAGCGACTCGAGTCGCTGCGCCTCGGTGAGCTGGTCGCGGAAGCGCCGCCGCTCCTCGGACTCGCGCTTGCGCTCCGTGATGTCCTGGTTGGTGCCGCGGAACAGCGTCACCCGCCCCGCCGCGTCGCGCGTGATGCGGGCGTCCACGCTCAGGTGCCGGACCTCGCCGCCGGGCAGCGCGAGGCGGAACTCGTAGCGGTAGTCCGCGCCCCCGTGGACGGCGGCGTGGAAGCGCTCGGCGACCAGGGCGCGGTCGTCCGGGTGGACGCGGGCGGCGAAGGCGTCGTAGCTCGGCTCGACGGCGTTGGCCTCGTAGCCGAAGAGGCGGAACATCTCCCCGGACCACGTCACCTCGCCGGTCAGGGGGTACCACTCGAACGAGCCGATGCGCGAGATCTCCTGCGCCTCGTGCAGCCGCTCCTCGCTCGCCAACAGCCGGGCCTCGGCGTACTTCTTCTCGCTGATGTCGAAGAAGATGCCGACCATCCGCAGGTGGCCCGGGTCGCCGGTGGCGACGACGCAGCCGTTGCCGCTAAGCCAGCGGGTGGGGCCCTCCCGCGGGAGCGTGCGGAACTCGCAACTGCACTTGCCCCCGAGGGGGTTCTGGCGCGACCGGCCCAGGTGCTCGGTCAGCGCCTCGCGGTCGCACGGGTGGACGTGGCGGAAGAAGCCGGCGACCGTGCCGTCGAAGTCCGCCGCGGCGACGCCGAAGAGTTCGTGGAGCCGGTCGTCCCAGGAGACGCGGTCGGTGCGGAAGTCCCAGACCAGCGTCCCCATGTGGCCGGCCTCCAGGGCGAGCCGGTGCCGCAGGTCGCTCTCCTGGATCGCCAACTCGGCCAGCTTCCGCTCGGTCACGTCGAAGTTGATGCCCACGAGCCGCGGCAGTCGGCCCTCGGCCGCGAGCACCTGCCCGAAGCCGGCGACCCAGCGGACCTCCCCGCCCGGCAGCACGATCCGGAATTCGCTGGCGTAGGTCGTCGAGTCGTTCGGGTAGACGACGAGCGCGCCGAAAACCCCCTCGCGGTCGTCCGGGTGGACGCGCTGGCGGAAGCCCTCGATGGTGCGGTTGAAGCTGCCCGGCGCGAAGCCGAAGATCGCCTCCTGGCGCAGGTCCCAGTACACGTCGCCGGTGCCGATGACCCACTCCCAGGTGCCCATGCGGGCGGAATGCAGGGCCAGCCGCAGCCGCGCCTCGCCCTCGCGCAGGGCCAGCTCTGTGCGCTTGCGGTCGGTGATGTCGAGCGCCGTGCCGCGGATCGTGCCGCGGCCGCGGCCCGCCGTCGAGGCGACCGTCGAGGTGAACCACCTCACCAGGCCGTCCGGGCGGACCACGCGGAACTCCACGTCCACCGGGTGCGCCACCCCCGGCATCCCCACCACGAGCCGGCGCACCGCGTCCCGGTCGTCCGCGTGGACGCGGTCGAGGAAGTCGTCGAGGCGCAGTCGGATGTCGGAGCCTTGCAGGCCGAGCAGGTCGGTCATCGCGGCCGACCAGACGAGTTCGTCGGCGTCGGCCCGCCACTCCCAGTAGCCGAGGCGCGTGATGCGCTGGGCCTCGCGCAGCCACTCCTCGCTGTGCCGCAGGTCGCTCTCGACGCCGGCGCGGGTCTCGGCCTCGCGGAGCAACTCGCGCGTGCGGTCCTCGACCACGCGGCCGGCCGCGACCGCCTGCCCGCTGGCCAGCAGCAGCAGCGACGCCAGGGCGACGTACAGGCCGGTGCCGAGCAGCCCGGCCGCGGGCGAGTAGTTCGGGCGGTGCCTCGCCTCGTACTGCGGCGTCAGGGTGCCTCGGACCGCGAGCGCCTTGCCCAGTATCGTCAACG